>JAQYLJ010000012.1 GCA_028720145.1 Clostridia bacterium | reverse complement strand
CGGAATCGCAAAGGAATGGTTCGGAACAATTTATCGTTCACGACCTTACCGTATTCGGAAGATGCGATATTCGTATGTTACGGCGGGAGCAAGCCCCCGCCCTACGAGGAGAAATCTTCTCACTTCGGCGTGAGCCGAAACTTCACTCTCCGCGGAGCGGAAAACTTCACTTTGCATCAGCAAAACTTCACTTTCCGTAAAGCGGGAAACTTCACCTTACGGCGGGAGCAAGCCCCCGCCCTATGATGAGATACCGTTCCTTGGCTCCCTCCGAGAGGGGGCTGCCGCGGGGGGCGACCGCAGTCGCGGGGGCGGCATGGGGGAGAGTGCGGTAGAAAAGAGGTACGGAGTCGTAAACCTCACACACGCGGGCTCCTTCCGTCACGGCTATGCCGTGCCACCTCCCTCCCGGAGGGAGGCATGACCCTCTCCGTCGCGCTCCGCCCGCCACCTCTCCCGGAGTGAGAGGCATTTTTCACTTTGTCGTGAGACAAAACTTCACTTTCCGTAAAGCGGAAAACTTCACCTTACGGCGGGAGCAAGCCCCCGCCCTACGATATAGAATTTTCTCACTTCGTCATAGACGAAACTTCACTTTCCGCAAAGCGGAAAACTTCACTTCGGCGCGAGCCGAAACTTCACTTTCCGCGAATCGGAAAACTTCACCTTACGGCGGGAGCAAGCCCCCGCCCTACGAGGAGATGTTTCACTTCGTCATCGCTTGGCGTTACACTTCACTTGATAGTGACTCCCGCTTATTTGAGGAAAAAGCGCACCAACTTATCGTAGAATTTCCGATACGGCTGATAGCGCATCGGCAGGTCGATGATGGTCTTCTTATCCACAATCGCCTTATAGTGGGTAAAGGTGTCAAAGCCGAATTTGCCGTGGTACCCGCCGATGCCGCTCGCGCCGAACCCGCCGAACGGCAGATTCGAGGTCGCGAGATGAATGACGACATCGTTGACGCACCCGCCGCCGAACCGCGCCTCCGCGAGTACCTTTTCGATATTCCGTTTATCGGACGAGAAGAAGTAGAGCGCCAGGGGGCTTTCTCCCCCGTTGACCGTGCGAATCACCTCGTCGAGGTCGCGATAGGTCAGAATGGGCAGGACGGGACCGAAAATCTCCTCTCCCATCACTGCGTCGTCATAGGTCACGCCGTCCATCACGGTCGGCGCGATTTTCAGGGTCTCCTCGTCGCTTTCGCCGCCCCACACCACTTTCTCGGGGTCGATGAGCGCGCGCACGCGGTCAAAATGCTTGCGGGAGACCATTTTCCCATACGCCTCGTTCGTGAGCGGGTGTTCTCCGAACTGCGCCGTGATTTGTTTCGTAATCTCGGAAACCAGTTTCTCCTTCACCGATTCGTGGCAGAGGATATAGTCGGGTGCCACGCAGGTCTGCCCGCAGTTGAGGTATTTCCCGAACACGATCCGTTTCGCGGCGAGTGTGATTTTCGCCGTCTCGTCGACGATGCAGGGGCTCTTTCCCCCGAGTTCCAAAGTCACGGGGGTCAGGCGGGTGGCGGCTTTCTCGTAGACGATTCTTCCGACAGACTTACTGCCCGTGAAGAAGATGTAGTCGAACGGAATGTCGAGCAGTTCCGCGTTCTCCTCACGCCCGCCTTGCACCGTCGCGACATATTCGGGCGGAAAAACCGACGCGAGCAGTTCTGCGAGCAGAGCCGAGGTCGCGGGACTGTATGCGCTGGGCTTCAAAACCACCGTGTTCCCTGCCGCGACCGCCTCGAGGAGCGGTTCGAGCGAGAGCAGGACGGGGTAGTTCCACGGGCTCATAATGAGGACGGTGCCGTAGGGCGAGGGATAGCGGTAACTCCGCGAAATCCACTGCGCCACGGGGGTCGGCACCCGTTGTTTCTTCGTGAATTTCCCGATATGCCGAATCTGATAGGTCAGTTCGCTTAATGTCAGACCCGTCTCGCACATATAACTCTCGGACGCGCTCTTGCCGAGGTCGGCGCGCAGGGCGTCGGCGATCTTCTGTCGGTTGTCGTTTAGAACCCGTTTCAGTTTTTTGAGATACGCTTTACGCCACGCGACGGGCAGGGTCTTTCCGCTCGCAAAATATTTTTTCTGACTCTCGACGACATCCAAAATTTCTTCTTTTGTCATTTCGCCATCACCTCACGGTAGACTTGTTCCAGTTGTCCCTTGTCCCAAAGCACGGGGACGGGATAGAGCGGGTACGCCTCGCGGTAGGCATAGTCGCATAGTAGCGGCAGATCCTCCTCGCGGATTTCGGTGAGATAGGACGGGATGCCGAGTGCCTCCTCGAGCGCGGCGAGTTTCTGCATGAAAATCTCTGCCGCCGCCTGCTTGGGCGTGCTTGCCTCCGCAAAGCCGCAAGAGACGCATATCTTTTTCAGTTTCCCGTAGATTTTGCTCCCGTACGCCCGCAGAGTGGGCTGTAAGAGGACGGCGTTCGCCAGACCGTGGGGGGTGTTGTATTTCCCGCCGAGCGCGTGCGCCAATGCGTGCACATACCCGACATACGATTTGGAGAACGCCCTGCCCGCGTAGTGCGAGGCAAAGAGCATACTGCCTAGGTGCTCCGCGTCCCGTTCGGCATACGCCCCCTCGAGATTCTCGAAAATCAGGCGAATGGCTTTCAGGGCATCGGCACGCGTCCCGCGGGTGGTCGAGCGTCCGAGATATGCTTCGAGCGCGTGGGTCAGCGCGTCTATTCCGGTATTCGCGATGATATGCGGCGGGAGAGAGAGCAAGACCCGCGCGTCCAGGACGGCATAAGACGGAATCAGGGGGAAATCATTGATGGCGTATTTGTGCCGCGTCTCCGCATCGGTGATGACTGCGGCGAGGGTCGTCTCGCTCCCCGTCCCCGCGGTGGTCGGAATGGCGACGAGCAGCGGGATTTTCTTACGCACTTTGAGGATGCCCGCCATGCCGTTGAGGGTCTTTTTGGGTCGCGCGATGAGCGCACCGACCGCCTTCGCACAATCGAGGGCAGACCCGCCGCCGAACGCGACGATGCAGTCGCACCCCGCCGTCTTGTAGAGGTCGCACGCCTCTCCGCACTCCTTGGTCGTGGGATTGGGTACCACCCTGTCGTAGATGCAGTAACCCACGCCGAGCATCTCGAATGCGTCAACCATGGGGTCGATCAGACGAAGTTCGACGACCGTGGGGTCGGCGACAATCAGCGCCTTTTTCCGCGCTTTCTGTCTCAAAACTTGCGGCACCTCGCGAATGTCGTCCAAAATATGCGGATTCTTATAGGGCAACAGCGGCAGAGCGAGCCGAAAGACCCCCTCGAATGTCCGCGCCCAAATTTTCTTAAACAGATTCATCCTGTCCTCCCGACAACTCTTTCAGATATTTTTCGAGACTGTCCGCGATTCCCGCGAGTACGCTGTAAAACACGGTGCGCTCGTCCTCGGTCATAAAACTGCCGCCTGCCTCGACCGCGTTCGCGGCTTTCTCCTCGATGGCTCTCGCCACCGCCTGTCCCTTTTCGGTCAGGCGGAACGGGTTGCGGTATTTCTTGCCGTCCCCGCAGTACTCCTCGACGAGCGCCGAATTTTTGAGGTCGGTGAGGGTGCGGGAGATCGCCGCCTTATCCTCCCCGCACTCCTGCGCGAGCCGCGTCGCGCTTAACCCCTCGGGCGTTCGCGCGAGATAGAAGATGCACATGACATGCTGTCCCCTAAGGTGAAACTCGGTCATCTCCGCGCTCTTGATGCGCTGAATCGACCGATAAATCCGCGCGATGTCTCTCGTAAACTTCTCGAAGCGATTTTCCATCGTTGCTCCCCTCTGTGGTAGTCTATCCCTATTATAGTCGAATTTGTTGATTTGTCAACGATTTTTGAAAGTTTTACCGCACTTTTTTCATTTTTTGTCCGTGTTCTCTCTGCATTCGCGTGTTTTTCTTCTCGTTTGCTCTTCCGTGGTTACCTCGGTTGCCCCGCGTTTTCGCCTCTGTATTCTCTTCTATTCTGCTCTGTTTCCACCGTTTTTTTTGCTTGTCCCGCCCCATCAAAAGAGAAATCCGCGCCCGGATGAACCGAGCGCGGAAAAGTGACATACTAGATAGGGGATTCGGACCGAGTGCCGCCCTGCGGCAAAGTCAAACAATATGTTCCCCGATTCCGTTACACGCGGCGTGACTTGCGTGTATGATGGAGGATACTACAAAGAAAAAGAGGAGACAAACATGAAATACTCGGATTGGCTCGAAATATGGCTCGAGGACTATGTGAAAACATCCCACAAACCCCGCACCTACGCGCGGTACGAACAGATTAAGCGCACCCATCTGGATCGCGGGCTCGGCGGGAGGGATCTATCAGAACTCACTCCCCCGGTTTTACAGAAATATGTGACCGACCTCATACGGTGCGGGAACAGCAAGACGGGCGACGGACTGTCCGCGAATACGGTGTATGCCGTGATATCGGTCATACAGAACTCGCTCCGCACGGCGCACCTCTTGGGGTACGCGGGAGAATACAGCGCGCAAATGCTGATACGCCCGAAACCGAGAGAGCGCAAAGTCGAATGTTTCACCGTCGCGGAGCAAAAGCAGATTGAAAAAGCCGTCCTCGAGAGCGGCAAGCCTAAACTGTTCGGCATTCTGCTCTGTCTCTATACGGGACTTCGAGTAGGGGAACTGATTGCGCTCCGATGGGAGGATATCGACCTCGAAAAAGGGCTCCTGACCGTCTCCCACTCCTGCCACGATGTGAGCGGCGGCATCCTCTTCGACGAGCCGAAAACCGACAGCTCGCGGCGGGTGATTCCCCTGCCGAAACAGTTGCTCCCCTCTCTCAAAGCAAAAAAGAAAAACAGCGATTCCTCCTTCGTCGTCTCCTGTAACGGGAACGCGGTCTTGGTGCGTTCCTACCAACGAAGTTTTGAATTGCTGCTGAAAAAACTCAATCTGCCGCACCGCGGCTTTCACTCCCTGCGGCACACCTTCGCGACCCGTGCGCTCGAATGCGGCATGGATGTTCGGACGCTGTCCGAAATCCTCGGGCACAAGAATCCGACCGTCACCCTGAACCGCTACGCGCACTCGCTCCTCGAACACAAACGGGACATGATGAATCGGGTGGGAAATATGTTTGCGAATACACCAAATGGTCTATTCGATGAACAGTACATATAATTATTACACCAAAAATCAAATAAAAAGTCAAGAATGAATACGGGCAAAGAGGGAAAAACCGACATCTTTGCCCTTTTTTTGCTGCTTTTCGCCCTTTATGACGAGCGTTCTCTCGTAAAGTGTTCATCGAATAGACCATTCGATGAACAAATCTTCGGACGGGTCGACCGTCCCGACAGAAAAGCGGAGAGTTATGCACAGTCAGCAAACGAAATCGAAAGAGCGCGTCCGCAACTATGGTGAGGTGAATACCGGTGAACGCGAGGTAAAAGCAATGTGCGACCTCGTGAAAAACGAGACCGAACGCATCGACAGTCGGTTCCTGGAACCGGCTTGCGGCGACGGGAACTTCCTCGCCGAAATCCTCACGCGGAAACTGGAAGTCGTCAAGCGGAAATACCGAAAAAGTCCGCTCGACTACGAGAAAAACGCCGTGCTCGCGGCATCCAGCATTTACGGGGTCGATATCCTACTCGATAATGTGCTCGCCTGCCGTGCGCGAATGTTCTCGATTTGGGACAAGGCGTATCGGGAGATCTGTAAAAAGGAATGTAACGAGCAGACGCGGGATGCCGTGAAATTTATTCTCTCCCGCAATATTGTATGCGGAAATGCTTTGACACTGAAATGCGTCGATGAGAACGGGCAAGAAACGGACGAGCCCATCGTCTTTTCCGAGTGGGCATTCATTACGGGGAGTTTATTACAACGCAGCGACTACACCTTTGCCGAACTGCTCGCCGAGAACGACGAAAAAAAGACCCGCAAACCCGCACAGTTGTCCATGCTCGAAGAGGAACAATCGAGCGAAGAAGGAAAGTTCTTAAAAAAGATCGTGACGCACTATCGGAGGGTACAAGAAGATGAATGATACGCTGTTCCAAAAAGTCTACAACCCGGATGTGTTAAGTTGCCTTTCCAATCTCTCGAACGACGAAGTGTTTACCCCACCCGAAGTCGTCAATCAAATGCTGGATCTCCTCCCGCAGGAACTGTTCCGAAATCCCGATACGACTTTCCTCGATCCCGCCTGTAAAACAGGGGTATTCTTACGGGAAATCGCGAAGCGTCTCATCAAAGGTCTCGAGCCGCAATTCCCGGATTTGCAAGAGCGAGTCGACCATATTTTCCACAAACAACTGTTCGGGATTGCCATTACGGAACTGACAAGTTTACTTTCCAGACGCGGTCTGTATTGTAGCAAATTCCCAAATGGGGAACTCTCGGTTTCTCACTTTGATACCGCCGAGGGCAACATTCGGTACAAGCGAACGCAACATACATGGAAAGACGGGAAATGCGTCTTTTGCGGAGCAAACAAAGAGCAATACGCGCGAGGCGACGCTCTAGAGACATACGCCTACGAGTTCATTCACGCGGAGAATTTGGAGAAACTGTTTGATATGAAATTTGATGTGATTATCGGAAACCCGCCGTATCAATTAAGTGATGGGGGTAATGGCGCAAGCGCTAAACCAATATACAACCTTTTTGTAGAACAAGCAAAAAAATTAAAACCCCGGTTTCTTTCTATGATTATTCCTTCTCGGTGGTTTGCAGGTGGCAAGGGGTTGGATGATTTTCGTGCATCAATGTTAGATGATAATCACTTGACAAAACTGGTGGATTATGCAAATGCAAAAGAATGCTTTTCGGGAATTAGTTTAAGCGGTGGTGTTTGTTATTTCTTGTGGGAAAAAGATGCCAATCGCATGTGTGAAGTTACAAACATCAAAGATGGCGTTCGCAATACGATCACTCGTTCGTTAAAACAATATCCTATATTGGTTAGATATAATGATGCTATAAGCATAATAGAAAAAGTGTTGTCCCAAAATGAACATATTCTATCGAAAATTGTTAGCGGAGTTAGTCCGTTCGGCATTGAAACAAAAGTAAGAGGTGTTCCCAACAAGGACAATTATCACGGAATATGTTTGCACGCAAGCGTTGGTCAGAGCTATTTAGCACCGGAAGAAGTTCCCAAAGGGAAAGAATGGCTTGATAAATACAAGGTTATAGTCAGTCAGACAAGTGCGGAGCACGCCGGAGAGCCGTCAAAAGATGGACGATTTAGAGTTGTTTCGGGCTCACTAAAAGCAATTGGACCGAACGAGGTATGTACGCATTCCTATTTAACAGTTGGACCGTTCGAAGACATGAAGACAACTGAAAATTGTTGTGAATATTTCAAAACGAAATTTGTCCGTTTTCTTATTTTACAAGCTATTACATCTATTCACTTAACGAGAGGTGTATTTATGTTCGTTCCAACACAAGATTTCTCCAAGCCATGGACAGACGAAGAACTCTACACAAAATACAATCTCACCCAAGAAGAAATCGACTTTATCGAATCTATGATAAAACCCATGGACTTGAACGACGGTGACGACAATGGCTAATCAAGAATTTTTCATTCAACGCCCTGCGGTGACACCAACCATTTACGCTTATGAGTTGGTCGGGGTACAGTCACACAAGGGGTATCTCAAAGTCGGGTACACAGACCGTGATGCGGAAACGCGCATCAAGGAACAGTTACACACAAGCGGCATCCCGTATCGGATTCTGCTGAAAGAATCTGCGATGAGACCCGACGGCTCGTGTTTCACCGACCATGAAGTACACGCCGTCCTCCGCAGAAAAGGATTCGCACAGTACCTCGAAGGGGCAGACCGCAACGAATGGTTCCGCTGTTCGGTGCGGGATGTGCAATCCGCGATTTTGGAGCTGCGCGAGGGGATCACCTCGGACGAGAACCGCACGCAGACCTTCAAAATGCGTCCCGAACAGACCGTCGCGGTGCAAAAGACCATGGACTATTTCGCGCTCGCAAAAAAGGAAGAACCGAACAAATCGCCGAAATTCCTTTGGAACGCGAAAATGCGGTTCGGCAAGACATTCGCCGCCTATCAGCTCGCGAGAAAGATGGGGTTTCGCCGTGTCCTCGTCCTGACCTTCAAGCCCGCGGTCGAATCGGCATGGCGCGAGGATCTCATGACCCATGTAGATTTCGAGGGATGGCAATTTATATCCAACAAGGACGCACACAACAACAAAGTCAATATCGATGTGCAATTCGATATGGCGGACAAGAGCCGTCCGATCGTCGTCTTCGGTTCGTTCCAAGACTTACTCGGCACGAACGACAACGGCGGTATCAAAGCGAAAAACGAGTTCATCCACGCGACCAACTGGGATTTGGTGATCTTCGACGAATATCACTTCGGCGCATGGCGTGAAAACGCGAAGAAACTGTTTGAAGACCCGGACGAAGAAGAAAGCGCCGACTTCGACCTCGAGCATTACAAAAAGACCGAAGCCGACAACGCCTACAACGAATCCTTTTTGCCGATTTCCACAGACTACTATCTGTTCCTCTCGGGGACACCGTTCCGCGCCATCAACAGCGGCGAGTTCATCGAAGACCAAATCTACAACTGGACTTATTCCGACGAACAGCGTGCAAAAGAGACATGGGTCGGTTCGGGCAATCCCTATCTCGCCCTGCCCCGCATGGTGATGCTGACTTACCGCATCCCCGAAAGCATCCGACAGATCGCCGTGCAAGGCGAATATGATGAGTTCGACCTCAATGTGTTTTTCTCTGCGAAAGGAAAAGGCGACGAGGCGCGTTTTGTCTACGAAAACGAGGTGCAGAAATGGCTCGACCTCATCCGCGGCTCCTACTTGCCGTCAAGCGTCGATGACCTCAAACTCGGGCAGGAAAAGCGTCCACCCATGCCGTTCTCGGACACACGGCTTTTGAATGTGCTGTCTCACACGCTTTGGTTCCTCCCCAATGTCGCTTCCTGTCACGCGATGGCGAACCTGTTACAACAGAGGCAAAACGCCTTCTATCATGACTACAAAATCAATGTCTGTGCGGGAACGGGCGCGGGGATCGGTCTGGACGCGCTGCGCCCCGTGCAGGTCTCCATGGGCAATCCCCTCGAAACAAAGACCATTACGCTCTCTTGCGGGAAACTCACGACGGGCGTCACGGTGAGACCGTGGACGGGGATTTTCATGCTGCGGAATCTGAAATCGCCCGAGACCTACTTTCAAGCGGCGTTCCGCGTGCAATCCCCGTGGGAAGTGACGGACGACAACGGGGACAAGCGCATCATGAAGCAGGAATGCTATGTGTTCGACTTTGCGCTCGACCGTGCACTCCGCCAAATCTCGGACTATTCTTGCCGTTTGGATATCAACGAGAGCAACCCCGAAAAGAAGGTCGCCGAGTTCATCAACTTCTTGCCCGTGCTCGCCTACGATGGCAGTACGATGAAGCAAATCGACGCGCAAGATATACTCGATATCGCGATGGCAGGGACCAGCGCGACCCTGCTCGCCAAACGCTGGGAGTCTGCGCTTCTCGTCAATGTCGATAACGACACCCTCTCCCGCCTGCTGAACAACAAAGAGGCGCTCGACGCTCTGATGCGTATCGAGGGATTCCGCTCACTCAATCAAGATATCACGACCATCATCAACAAATCGGAATCGGTCAAAAAAGCAAAGAAAAACGGCGAAGACAAACTGACGCCCAAAGAGAAAAAAGAACTCACGGAAGACGAAAAAGAATACAAGTCCCAGAGGAAACAAATTCAAGAAAAACTCATCAAGTTTGCGACGCGCATACCGGTATTCATGTATCTGACCGATTTCCGCGAACGCTCGCTTAAGGATGTCATCACGCAGTTGGAACCTGGGCTGTTCAAAAAGGTGACGGGGCTGGATGTGAGCGACTTCAACCTGCTTTGTTCCATCGGTGTATTCAACGCCAGTCTGATGAATGACGCCATTTTCAAATTCAAGCGTTATGAAGACTCGTCTCTCTCTTATACCGGCATTGAGAAGCACATATCCGATGAGATCGGCGGCTGGGATACCGTGATTCGCCGCGAGGAATATCAAAAACTCTTCTATAACCAGCAATCGACCATGGAACCGACGAAAGAAGACGCTCGGGAAAAGATATCACCCGAACAGCCGCAAACAGAAAAGAAAGAACCCGCCGCACCGCCCACTCTCGTCACGGCGGCATTCGGAGTGAAACCTCCCGTTACGACCACCGTACGAAAAGCGGAAGAGCCGCAGAAACCCGCGCTCGACCTCTCGGGCGTGACAGTCGGGACTGCCGTATTTCATAAGAAATTCGGTGAAGGCAAAGTCTCGAATATTGACAAAGCGAAAAAATACATACGCGTTGTCTTTGCGGTCGGCGAGAAAATGTTTGTTTTCCCGTCCTGCTTTGAAGAGGGGTTCCTCGCAATCAAATAATACAAAACAAGGGGCAGGCGATGATGCCTGCCCCGTTTTGGGCGCGCGGGGAAACCCGCGCGGGTTTTGTTTTGCGGTTATCTGTACTTGATTTCACCACGGCGAGGAGCCGAAAAAGCAAGAGGTTTATAGCAGCGCGGAGCCGTGAAAACGGGAGCTTATGACGACGCGGAGCCGTGAAAATGGGAGTTTGTGACAGTGCGGAGCCGTGAGAGCGGCAAGATGTGACGGGGAGGAGCCGTGAAGACGCAAGGAGGAGCCGCGAATGCTGGGTTCCGTTGCAACACGGTTCTGTCCGGCTCTGTCGCAATTCGGTTCGGTTACAGCATGGGGGAGAACAGGTTGAGAATCGAGTTGGTGATGAAGGCGACTTTGCCCATCTTGAAGCTCGAGAGGGTGACTTCCTGCGAGACATTCAGGGTCTCGTCGAAGTCGGTCTTGATGTCGCACACACAGGGGACGCCGTCCAACACCGCACCACACTCATAGTGGTGCACCAAACTGCGTTGGTCAAGGTTGATGGTGCCCACGAACGCGAGGCGGTCGTCGGCGACGAGCATCTTGGCGTGTACGAAGCCGGGCGTGTATTCGTAGATTCTGACCCCCGCCTGCAAGAGGTAGGGATAGTTCGAGCGCGTCATGGCGAAGATGGTTTTCTTATCGGGGATGTGCGGCGTGATGATACGGATATCGACCCCGCGCAGGGCGGCGTTCCGAATGGCGGTCGTCAGATTGAAGTCGGGAATCAGATACGGCGTCATGATATAGCAATACCGCTCGGCGGCATTTATCATATTGATATAATTGGCTTCCCCGATCTGCTCGGCGTAAAAGGGTTTCGGTCCGTCGCCGAACGGCTGAACGGTGCCTGCGTCGTCGAACTTCTCATGTTCGGTGACAAAATACTTCTCGTAGTTTTCGGTCGTTTTCTTCGCGTTCATGTCGTAGAGTTGCAGGAAGAGGGCAAGCAGATTGTCGACCGCCGAACCTTCTATTTTGATGGCGGTATCTTTCCAGTGCCCGAACGGGTTCTGCTCGTTGATATACTCGTCGCCGATATTGATGCCGCCCGTAAAGCCGACTCTCCCGTCAATCACCGTAATCTTGCGGTGGTCGCGGTTGTTGTGAATGCCCGACATGACGGGGCGGAACGTATTGAATTTATAGCAGTGGATGCCCTCTTTCCGCAGTTTTCGGTAATACCAGCTTTTGAGTCTCCCCACCGTGCCGATATCGTCGTACATGAGCCGCACCTCGACGCCCGCTTGCACTTTCCGCACAAGAATCTCGTGGATGCTGTCCCACATTTTCCCGCAGTCTAAGATAAAGTATTCCATGAAGATATACTTTTCTGCTTTTTCGAGTTCGACGAGCAGATCGCGCCAAAACTCCTCTCCTGTTTTGTAATAGGTCACGCGATTCGCGGTGTGCGCTCTTTGTCCCGCAACGGTTTCGAGATACTTTTCGATCCCCGACTTTCGGCGGCTGTCGCCATCAGGCTCGTCGAGTTTATGTGTATACTGTCTTGTGTTCGCCTCAATCATTTGCAGGCGCAAAGAGTCTTTTTTCGATGCTCTCGGGTTCGCGAAAATCAGATAGAACGAGACGGTGAAGAGCGGTAGTAAAAAGAGCAGTACCAGCCATGGTAGCTTAAACTCCGGACACTCTTTCTTGTTGACGATATGGAAAAACACGCCCAGTGCAATCAAAATGCTGATGAGCTGAAACCACTGGAAAACCTCAAATACCGCCGTGGTGACCAGAATGAGTGCAAATTGCACCAACAGGAGCAAAAACACAATGAGCGTTTTGCTGAACAACTTTTGAAACAGCTTTTGGAACAGCTTCATTTCGTCCTCATTTCCTTTTTTGTTGCCCGTTCGGGTTCGGAATAGCATTTTGGATATTATAGCATATTTCGACAAAATGAAAAAGTCTTTTGTGTGACATTTCCATTCCGGTCAAAAATGATTTGCTATTTGCGCCCGAAAATGCTATCATGAACCCGTACGGGTCCCACGCGACCATCACGCAAGGAACGCGAGAAAAAGGAAGCAGAGTATGCTGAACAAAAGTTTGAAAACGCAGGAAACCCTCTCGAAATATTTCACTATCGTTGACAAAACGGCAACCGTGCGCCTGAATTTCGACACTTTTTCGGAACTCATCGATCAGAACTGGGGGGACGACAGCGTCGAACGGCTGAACGGTACCTTGTCCGAGAAACTGTCCGAGGCGTTTCACCTGATCCCCCGCAAGTACGAAATCAAGGTGGATATCTACATTCGGGATTACGGGGACTACACGCCGGAAGAAGCCGAATGTATCATCAAAGACAACATACGGCTATTTATTCACGCGCTTTTGCTCGAAAGAAATCGGAAACGCAGAATGGGTTGGAGTCTGCTCGGGGGCGGCGTGGTACTGCTGCTGTTCAGTTATTTTCTTAATGAGACCTCTTTGCCCGCGATTTTCTTCGATGTCATGAATATCAGCGGGACGCTGCTCGTATGGGAGGCCGCCGACATTACGCTCATCGAGCGGGGTGAAGACGCGAAACGCGCACGGCAATACATCAACAAATTGAAGGGCATCCGCCTCTTGCAGGGATAAACGGCTTGCCGTTTCTCGACCTTGTCATTGGCAGGCGACCGTTGCTTTTCTCGACGACGGCTTGCCGTTTCATGAGCCGTCGAGCGCGAGCTACCACGCGCGGCATCAGGCAAAACCGAGTGTGAAAGCATTCTATCTCCAAAAAGTTTCTATCCCCATGCAGGGCAGGTGGTTTCCACCTGCCCTGTTCTTCTTTCAGTGAATTATACTATCAAGTGCAACACTTGCAGAAAGGGAAAAATTCAAACCGTTAACCTGCCATCGTATCGGTAAGACACAAAGCGAATCGGTAGATGATGTGCAAATCCGACTATGTGTGCTGTCTTGTGCGTTGAGTTGCCTTCTCCTGCGGGAGAAGGGGGACCGCGTGAGCGGTGGATGAGGAGTTAGTGAAGAAAACATTGCTTCGCGTCAAAAATAAATCTATTGAAAACGCCTCATCCGTCAGCCGTCGGCTGACACCTTCTCCCACGGGAGAAGGCATGACTTGAGTATCTTTTGCGATTACGGACAAATGAGGACTTCACGGCGAATGGAATCATCAAGTGTTGCACTTCACTTGACAATTCACTCTTTCGGTGACCTTGGTCTTGTGTTGCGCTCCACTTGACATTCCCCCGCTCGGGGCGGGGGCGTGCGACCGTGAGACGAATGTGTGGGCTTTCCCGCTGTCTGCCGTCGCGGTTTCGCCGTTCCAGTCGGGCAGGCGCAAATGAGACACAACAGGCGGGAGTTCCACCGTCGGGGAATCCGAACCCCGTCTTTCACGGTTTTTTGCGCTCTTCTCTCAAATTTTTCTGTCATTTTTTCTCTAATTTTGTCGAAACACTTGCCATTTTATGGAATATGTGATATTGTGTTTTCATTCTTGTATTACGAGATGCGCAAGGGCGCTTTCATAAGCAAACCGCCCCGAGGTGGGTTTCGCTTCCCGTGAGCACTTCGGGC
>JAQYLJ010000011.1 GCA_028720145.1 Clostridia bacterium | reverse complement strand
GATGGCGCGTACCTCGGACGGGAAGTTCCGCACCATTACGGGGAACCAGATGGGGGCGCTCCTGCTCGACTATATCATCCGCGCCCGCCGCGCGAACGGTACTCTCACGCCGGACGATTACGCCGTGAAGAGCATCGTCTCGACCGATATGGCGTACCGCATCGCGGAAGTTCAGGGCGTGAAGCTCTATGATGTGCTCACCGGGTTCAAGTTCATCGGCGAGGTCATTAAGAATTATGAGAAGAACAACCGTCCTGGCAGATTCTTGCTCGGCTTCGAGGAATCCTACGGCTATCTGACCGGCTCGTACGCGCGGGATAAAGACGCGGTCGGTGCGGCGCTTATGATCTGCGAGATGACCGCCTATTACAGTCAGCAGGGGCTCACCCTCTGCGACGCGCTCGAAAAACTCTATGCCACTTACGGCTACTACCTCGAAGGGATGTCCGATATCTATATGGAGGGTCTTGACGGCATTGCCCGCCGCCGCCGCGTGATGGAGAAACTCCGTACCGCGCCGCCCGCAACCATCGGAGGGGTGAAAGTCGTAAAAATCGGTGATTTCAGCGCCTGCGCCTATACCGACCTCGCGACCGGGGAAAAGACCGACAGCGGGCTCCCCGCGTCCGATGTGCTCGTGTATATTTTGGACGGGGGAGACAAAGTCATTGTCCGTCCCTCGGGCACCGAGCCGAAAATCAAGATTTATTTCCTGACTCATGCCGCGACGGCGGCGGAGGCGGAGCCGAAACTCCGCGCCTATCGGGCGGACGCTGAAAAATTCGCTGAGGTGTAAGGAGCCGCGGAAAGGAACACAACTTGTCTTACAACCAGTCTCATATTCGGAATTTCTCCATCATCGCACATATCGACCACGGGAAGTCCACGCTCGCAGACCGTATTCTCGAAGAGACGCGCACCGTCGCCACGCGGGATATGGAAGAGCAACTGCTCGATAACATGGATTTAGAGAGGGAACGGGGCATCACCATCAAGGCGCGCGCCGTCCGTCTCTCCTATCGGGCGGATAATGGGGAGGATTATGTCTTTAACCTCATTGATACCCCCGGTCATGTTGACTTCGGCTATGAGGTCTCCCGCTCGCTTTACGCCTGTGAGGGAGCCATTCTCATCGTGGACGCGACCCAAGGGGTCGAGGCGCAGACCCTCGCGAACGCCTATCTCGCGAGCGATACGGGGTTAGAGATTCTCCCGGTCGTCAATAAAATCGACCTCGCGTCCGCCGATGTCGCGCGGTGTCGGAGCGAAATCGAGGACATTATCGGCATCCCCGCCGAGGATTGTCCCGCGATCTCCGCAAAGACGGGGCAGAATGTCCACGATGTCCTCGAACGCATCGTCACCGACATTCCCGCGCCGCAGGGCGATGCGGACAAGCCGCTGAAAGCCCTGATTTTCGATTCGAGTTACGACTCCTACCTCGGGGTCGTGGTCGTCATGCGTATTTTTGACGGCTCGATTGCCGCAGGGGAACGCGTGAAACTCATGTCCACGGGCGCGGTCTACGAGGTCGCCGAGGTGGGGACGCTCTCGCCGTTCGGCTATACCAAGCAGGAACGCCTGTATGCCGGAGAAGTCGGGTACTTCACCGCATCCATTAAGACGGTCGGAGATACCCGCGTCGGCGATACCGTCACCCTCGCCGAGGGCGGGACCGAAACCGCGCTCCCGGGATTCTGTCAGGTGCATCCCATGGTCTACGCGGGGATTTATCCCGCGGACGGCGCGCGCTACGGCGATCTCCGTGACGCGCTCGATAAACTGCAACTCAATGATGCCAGTCTGATTTTTGAGCCCGAGACCTCGATTGCGCTCGGGTTCGGATTCCGCTGCGGCTTTTTGGGTCTGCTCCACATGGATGTGATTGAAGAACGGCTCGAACGGGAGTTCAACCTCGACCTCATCACCACTGCGCCGAGCGTCATCTATCAGGTGAAACTGCGGAACGGAGAGGTGCGGATGTGCGATAACCCCGCGAGCTACCCGTCTCCCGACGAGATTGACACCGCCTATGAACCGATGGTGAAGGCAAATATCATCACCCCGACCGAGTATGTCGGGGGTCTGATGGACCTCTGCCAGGATCGCCGCGGAGTCTTTGTCGATATGAAGTACATCGATACCACGCGGGTGGAACTGCATTATAAACTGCCGCTCAACGAAATCATCTATGATTTCTTCGATGTGCTGAAAAGCCGCAGCAAAGGGTACGCCTCACTCGACTATGAACTCGCGGGTTACGAGCCGTCGAAGCTGGTGAAGCTCGACTTCCTTTTGAACGGCGATCCCGTGGACGCCCTGTCCTTCATCGTCCACGAGGAGAAAGCATATGCCCGCGCCCGCAAGATTGCCGAGCGCTTGAAAGAGAATATCCCGCGTCAACTGTTTGAGATTCCGATTCAGGCGGCGGTCGGCTCCAAGGTCATCGCCCGCGAGACGGTCAAAGCCATGCGGAAAGATGTGCTCGCCAAGTGCTACGGCGGGGACATCACGCGGAAAAAGAAACTGCTCGAAAAGCAGAAAGAGGGCAAGAAGAAGATGCGGAAACTCGGGAGCGTCGAAATCTCGCCCGAGGCATTCATGGCGGTTCTGAAACTCGATGATGAAACCTGATGTCGGGCTCTATGTCCATATTCCGTTCTGCCGCAGAAAGTGCCTGTATTGCGACTTCTGCTCGTTCGCAGGGACGGATGAGACCCTGCGCGCCGCCTATACCGACTCGCTCTGTCGGGAGATTGCCTCTTACCGCGATGCTTTGCGGGGTTATCGGGTAGATACCATCTACTTCGGCGGTGGGACGCCCTCGTGTCTCGCACCTGCCGAGACCGCGCGGATTCTCGATGAAATCGCCGCTGTCGCGGAGATTGCCCCCGATGCCGAGGTGACGAGCGAGGTCAACCCCGCGACCGCCGACGAGGGACTTCTCTGTGAATGGCGGGCAATGGGCTTTAACCGTGTGAGCATCGGAGTCCAGAGTTTCTCGGATAGGGAACTCGCTGCCCTCGGACGCCTGCATACCGCTTTTGAGGCGGAGGAGTTCGTCCGCGCGGCGTTCCGCGCAGGATTTCAAAATGTCGGGCTCGACCTCATGTATGGGATTCCCCATGAGACCCCCGCGTCATTCCGCGAGACGCTCGAACGGGCGATTGCACTCTCTCCCACGCATATCAGCACGTATTCGTTGCAGATAGAAGAGGGGACACCTTTCTTTTTAGAGAAAGACCGTCTCGTGCTCCCGACCGATGAGGAGAACGCCGACCTCTACGACCTCTGCCGTGAGACCCTCGGACGGGCGGGGTACGAGCAGTACGAAATCTCCAATTATGCAAAAAACGGGTATGCATCCCAACATAATTTGCGCTATTGGAAGTTGTCCCCGTATATTGGGGTGGGGGTATCCGCATACTCTTATTTTGAGGGGGTGCGATACGGGCACTCTCGTTCTCTCGCCGATTATCTGCAAAACGACTTTTCCCGCCGCCCCGCGGGAGAGCCAGAGACGGCGGCATCCCGCGAATACGAGACCGTCATGCTGGGGCTTAGGCTCCGCGAGGGAATCGACGACGCGGCGTTCGCCCGCGCCTTCGGCGTGACATTTACCGAGAAATACGGAGAGAAGATGGCTCCCTATGTAAGCCACGGGCTCGCGTATCACACGGGACACGGCATGGCTTTGACCCCCGCGGGTATGTATGTCAGTTTGGGGATTCTCTCCGAAATTTTGGAGTGACGAAACGCGGGGCTTTCTTGCGTGCTCCCCTTGACGGGGACACCGAAGCATGGTACAATAGAAACACATAACATTCGACACCCGAAAGGAGACACGACATGAGCGACGAAATCAAAAACGAACAGGAAGACTTGGAAGAAGATACCGTAGACATTTACACCTTGGTGGACGAAGAGGGGAACGAAATGGAGTTTCAACTTCTCGCGGAAGCCGATATTGACGATGCGCATTATGTCGCTCTCGCGCCCATGTCCGCCCTCACGGATGACAGTAGCGAAGAGGGAGACTATGTGATTCTGCGTCAGGACGAAGAGGACGGGGAGAAAATGTTCTCCACGGTGGACGATGACGAGACCCTCGACCGCGTCGCCGAATTTTTTGACGACCTCTTTTTCAGCGAGGTGGACTGCGACGACTGATTCAGTCTGCCTGCCCTGTGCGTGATAGAACCGTATTTGGACCGACACTGATGAATAGGGAGTCCGGTCTCGTCGAGAGGGAATGCAGGCCTCCCGCGAGGTTTTCCGTCTTTTGACCGATGCCTCCGGATGTTGGAAGCACAAATCCGACGACAAGACACCCACCTGCTATGCAGGGTCAATCTCGATCTACACGGCAGCGGCGGGTATCAAATATCATCTTGTTTTCCGGCACGGACATTCCGTGCCGGTTTTTTTGTCTTTTGCCCCGTGCGGGGAGCAAGGTATTTTTCGGTGGGCTCTCCCGTATATTGTAACAATGAAAAGTAAAGGGTAGGGCGTTTGAAGTGCAAGAGACGGTGACGCGAGACACGCGGGGACTGACCGAAGAAGAGGTGATCGCCTCCCGAAAAAAACACGGCGCGAATACCCTCGAGGTCAAAAAGAGAAAGAGTTTTTTTCGGCAACTGCTCGGGAATTTCGGAGACCCTATCATTCGGGTGCTCCTAATTGCGCTCGCGGTCAATGTCATTGTCCTTTTCCGCGAGGTCAACTGGATTGAGACCGGAGGGATTCTGCTCGCGGTATTTTTATCTACTTTTGTGTCCACGATCTCCGAGTGGGGGAGCGAACGGGCGTTTGAACGCTTAAAAAACGGGAGCGGCGCGGGGAAATGTCGGGTGCGGCGAGACGGTGTCACCTGTGAGATTCCCGCGGAAGAAGTCGTGGTCGGCGACCTTCTGCTTCTCTCGGGTGGGGAGATGGTACAGGCGGATGCCCGCGTGCTCTCGGGGGAGATGACGGTCGATCAGTCGGCGCTGAACGGAGAGAGCGTGGAAGTGACGAAGAGGGCGGGCGGGGCGGCGAACCCGGACCTCTCATCGCCCACGTATGTGTTCCGTGGGAGTCTCGTCTGCACGGGGGAAGCGTGTGCCC
Organism: Clostridia bacterium; assembly: GCA_028720145.1. Classification (GTDB taxonomy): domain Bacteria; phylum Bacillota; class Clostridia; order Oscillospirales; family CAG-272; genus UBA1740. The sequence continues at coordinate 30,903 of JAQYLJ010000011.1, read as the reverse complement.
GCGTGGCGAGGGTCGGCGGGGACACCCTTTACGGCTCCCTCGCGGCGGAACTCCAAACCGAGACCCGCGAGAGCCCCCTCAAACTCCGTCTCTCACACCTTGCGCGTCAAATCAGCCGTATCGGGTATGTCATGGCGGGGCTTGTCGCCCTCGCGTATCTCTTTCACGCCTTTTTCCTCTCCGCGGACTTCGTCACGAGCGAGATTGCCGCCCGATTCTCAAACGGGCGGTTTGTCTTCGAGACCCTCATGCACACGGTCACCCTCGTGATTACCGTGATTGTGGTGGCGGTGCCCGAGGGATTGCCCATGATGATTACCGTGGTGCTTTCCTCCAACATGAAAAAGATGCTGAAAAATCAGGTCTTGGTGCGGAAGATGGTCGGCATCGAGACGGCGGGAAGTCTGAACATTCTCTTTACCGATAAGACGGGGACCCTCACCGAGGGACGCATGAGCGTGGCGGGGGTACTCACGGGGGAGGGGGTCTTTTACCGCAGTCCCCGCGCGCTCTCCGCCGCCCCCGCGCTTAAAAACGCGCTGACCCTCTGCGCCGTGCGGAATACCGACAGCGAGATGACCCCGCGCGGGAGCGTGGGCGGGAACGCGACCGACCGCGCCTGTCTCGACTTTTTCTATGAGAGCGAACCGCCCGCCGTCAGAATCCGCGCGAAACAGCCGTTCACCAGCGCACGGAAATACGCCGCTGTCGCGACCTCGGAGGGCATCTATGTCAAAGGCGCACCCGACCTGCTTCTCCCCCATGTGGGGAATTATGTCGGTGCAGACGGGAATCCGCACGCCTTTTCCGAAAAGAAACGCGCATCCTTTCTCGACCTCGCGCGCAAATACAGCAGCGCAGGCGAGCGTCTGCTTCTGTTCTGTACCGCAGATACCATGTGGGAGGGGGAGACCCTGCCGCCCCTGACTCTGCTCGGCGCGGTGGTCCTGCGCGACCATGTCCGCCGCGAGGCGAAAGAGGCGGTCGATACCCTACATACCGCGGGGGTGCGGGTTGTCATGGTGACGGGGGACGGGAGAGACACCGCGGTGGCGATCGCCCGCGAGGCGGGGATTCTCCGCGACCCGACCGAGAAGAATGTCATCGGCGGGGGCGAACTCGCGCGGCTCTCGGACGAGGAACTGTGCGAGCGGCTCCCGCATCTCGCGGTGGTCTATCGGGCACTCCCGGGGGATAAGACCCGCTTGGTGCGCGCCGCGCAGTCTCTCGGACTCGTGACGGGGATGACGGGGGACGGCATCAATGACGCGCCCTCCCTCAAACTCGCGGATGTCGGCTTCGCCATGGGGAGCGGCACCGATATTGCGCGGGAAGCTGGAGACATTGTGATTCTGGATGACAATATCGCGTCGATTACCCGCACGGTGCTCTATGGGCGAACCATTTTCCGCTCTATTCGCAAATTCATCACTTTCCAACTCACGATGAACTTCTGCGCGGTCGGCGTTTCGCTCCTCGGGCAGTTTATCGGGATTGAGAGCCCGGTTACCATTATCCAAATGCTGTGGGTGAATATCATCATGGACACCCTCGGCGGGCTTGCCTTCGCGGGAGAGCCGCCGCTCGCCGTCTATATGCGGGAACGCCCGAAAAAACGCGAGGAGAAGATTCTCTCGGGGGCGATGGTGCATCAGATCTCCCTGACGGGCGCGTATACGCTGATACTGTGCATATGGTTTCTGCTCTCGCCGTCGCTCGCGTCCTATTTCGGGAGAGCAAACAACGAGACCTATTTTCTCACTTTGTTCTTTGCACTCTTTATTTTCTGCGGGCTGGCAAACTGTTTCTGCGCCCGCAGCGAGCGGATGAACCTGTTTTCCGCCATCGGGCGGAACCGACCGTTCCTTGTCATCATGTTCTTCATCTCCTGCGTGCAGATGGTGATGATTTATTTCGGCGGGGAGGTCTTTCGCACCACACCTGTCAGGGCAGGGGACCTCGCCCTCGTCATTCTCATGTCCCTGACGGTCATTCCCGCGGACTTCATCCGTCGCGGGTTCTATCGCCTGCGTCGTACTTAACGCGCCGCGAGAAAAAATGAAATTTGCACTTTTCCGATATTTTCTTTACTTTTGTGCGAATCTGTGTTAAACTATTATCACAAAAGCGAAATCGGAGGGTGCGATGGAACATTCTTTCGTATTTGGGGCGACGGGAAAGAGCGGCGGCGGGATGCTGCTCCCTGCGGAGCGCCATGTCGGGTGTCTCGAAATGCTGTATGTCCGCCGCGGCAGCGTCACGGTCAAGACCGCGATGTGCGACTTCCGTGCAGGGACGGGAGATATCTTTTTCCTCGCCCCCGATATGGTGCGGACGGTCTCGGCACAGGGCGGGGATGCCGCCGTCGAGAGCATTTGGTTCAGCATTTCGTTCTTCGAGGATTTGCCCGAGGCGATCGACCGCGATCTCTTCTATATGTTCCTCGTGCAGTCGCGGACGCGCGAGAATCTCTATTCATCGGGCGCGCCGCTGTATCACTGTCTCAAAGACGCGTTTGAGACCTGCTATGAGGAATACCTGACCCGCGACCTCTGCTACTGCCTGCGGATTCGGGGGCGGCTCTATCTCATGATGGCGCAGCTCATTTCCTCTTATGGTGCCACCCGCGAGAACGACAGGATGGTCTATCACAATGTCCTGCGTCTCCGCGACAGTTTGACCTATATCGATTCGCATTTTCGGGAGCGCATCACCGTCCCCGATCTCGCCGCCTATTTGCAGGTCACGCCCGATTACTACACCAAACTGTTCCGCGACAGCATCGGGAAGACCACGGTCGATTATGTGAACTCGGTACGGATCAATCGCGGGATGATGCTCCTCAGCGAGACCGACCTGCCCGTGTCCGATATTGCTGCCGATATCGGCTTTGCAAGCGGAAACTATTTCAGTAAAATGTTCCGTGCGGTTTTGGGTCTGACTCCGCTCGCCTTCCGTAGGGGAGCGCACCGCTGACAAACCGATCAATATGAAATAAACCGGTAAAGTCGTCTCGAAAGAGAAGTGCTTTACCGGTTTTGTATTTGGTTTTGTGTTTTGGAAACAGCGGTTACTTTGCCGCCGTTTCCTCTTTTTTTGTCTCGATGATGAGGTCTCCCTGTCCGCGGACATAGTCGGCGGTGACGGTGACCTTTTTCACATCTTTGCGGGACGGGATATCATACATGGGTGCCAGCATGATGGACTCCATGATGGAGCGCAGACCGCGCGCTCCCGTCTCCCGTTCGATGGCGAGGTGCGCCACAGCGCGGAACGCCTCTTCCTCGAACACCAGTTCGACCCCCTCCATCTCGAAGAGTTTCTGATACTGACGGTAGAGGGCGTTCTTGGGCTCGCGGAGGATACGGACGAGCGCGTCCTCATCGAGGTTTTCGAGGGTCGTGATGACGGGCAGACGTCCGACGAGTTCGGGGATGAGTCCGTACTTGACAATGTCATGTGCGGTGACATCCGAGAAGGAACCGTGGGTCAGCTTCTCGGCTTTGGTTTTGACCTCTCCGAGGAATCCGATGGTCTTCTGTCCTCTGCGTTGTTCGATCAACTGCTCGAGACCGTCGAACGCGCCGCCGCAGATGAAGAGAATATTCTCGGTATGGATTTGGATGAACTCTTGGTTCGGGTGCTTGCGCCCGCCCTGCGGCGGGACATTCGCGACCGTGCCCTCGATGATTTTGAGCAGGGCTTGCTGGACACCTTCGCCCGAGACATCTCTCGTAATCGAGCGGTTTTCGCTTCTTCTCGAAATCTTGTCGATTTCGTCGATATAGATAATCCCGCGCTCCGCGCGCTCAATGTCATAGTCCGCCGCCTGAATCAGACGCAGGAGAATATTCTCCACATCTTCGCCGACATAGCCGGCTTCGGTCAAGGTCGTCGCGTCGGCAATCGCGAACGGGACGCGGAACGAGCGGGCGAGGGTCTGCGCGAGATAGGTTTTCCCGACGCCTGTCGGACCGAGCAGGAGGACATTGGACTTTTGGAGTTCGACATCCTCTTCGGGCGGGAGCCCCTCGGCACCGCGCGCCCGCGCTTTTTTCCGCGCTTCGCGCTCGTCGAGCGAGAGGATGCGTTTGTAGTGATTATAGACCGCGACCGAGAGGACACGCTTGGCGGCGTCCTGCCCGATGACCCGCTCGTCGAGCATCGCCTTGATTTCGGCGGGCTTCGGGAGAGTGTCGGCGGTCAGAGGCGCAGTGTCGCCCGCGTTCTCGCGTTCGCTTTGGTTGAGCAGTTCCTCACAGGCATCTACGCACTCGTCGCAGATATAAACCCCGGTGGGGGAGGGGATGAGGCAGTAGACCTGATTTTCGGTCTTGCCGCAAAATGCACAGCGGCGGAGATTGCCGCTTTTTCCGAAGTTCGGCATGGAGTCGATCCTTTCTTGTGATAAAAAAGGAGCAGTCGAACGCAAAAAACAGGAATCCTCTCGGTTTTCGCGTCCGAATGCCCCAAACGATTATGCGCGGCGTTCTACGACCTTGTCGACGAGCCCGTATGCCATCGCTTCCTGTGCGGTTAAGAAGTTGTCGCGTTCGGTATCCCGGCAGACTTCCTCATAGGTCTTTCCGGTCTGAGACGCGAGGATGCGGTTCATCCGTTCACGAATCCGCACAATGTGCTCGGCGTGAATCTTGATATCGGTCGCCTGACCCTGTGCACCGCCGAGCGGCTGATGAATCATGATCTCGCTGTTCGGGAGCGCGAGCCGCTTGCCTTTGGTGCCGGAGGAGAGAAGGAACGCACCCATGCTCGCCGCCATGCCGAGGCAGATGGTCGAGACATCGCATTTGATGAAGTTCATCGTGTCGTAAATCGCCATGCCCGCGGAGATGGAACCGCCGGGGCTGTTGATGTAGAAGTTGATATCCTTGTCGGGATCCTGCGCTTCAAGATAGAGCATTTGCGCGACCACGAGAGATGCGGTGACATCGTTGACTTCGTCGGAGAGAAATACAATGCGGTCATTGAGTAGGCGGGAATAAATGTCATACGAGCGTTCCCCGCGGTTGGTTTGTTCGATGACCATTGGGACGAGTGCCATAATTATTACCTCCTGATAGGTGATTTACGAGTGGATGGGGAGGGGAGAATTACTGTTCTTCGCTCTCCGCTTTGGCTTTGGCGGGGGCCTTGGTGACGGCTTTCTCTTTTACGAGGTCCATCGCTGCGGCGGTAAGCATATCCGCCTCGATTTCTTCGCGCGCCACCATGGTCTTGACCTGATCGACGGGCATATTATATTGCTCCGAGATGCGGGTATATTCACCTTCGATTGCATCTTCCGTCACGGTGAGTTTCTCTTGACGGGCGATGGTCTCGAGCGCGAGACGCAGTTTGACCTGTTTCTCGGCGCGGGGACGGAGCTGTTCGCGCAGACCGTCGAGGGTCATGCCGGTGTACTGGAAGAAGGTCTTGAGATCGAGACCGTTCATTCTGAGCTGATTGTCCTGGTCGCGGAGGAGATTCTCGGTCTCCGCCACAAACATCGCCTCGGGGATTTCGTCCGAGGGGACGAGCGCAATGAGTGCCTCACAGAGTTTGTTGTAGACTTCGCTGTCGGCGTCTTTTGCGTTCTTATCCTGCAGTTTCGTCTTAATGTCCGCTTTGTATGCTTCGAGGGTGTCGAACTCGGAGACATCTTTCGCGAACTCGTCGTCGAGAGCAGGCAGTTCTTCGACCGAGATGCCGTTCAGTTTGCAGGCGAACACAGCGGCTTTGCCCGCGAGGTCTTCGGCATGGTATTCGGTCGGGAAGGTGACATTCACATCGAACTCTTCGCCGATGGTCTTGCCGACGATCTGTTCCTCGAACCCGGGGATAAACGACCCGCTGCCGAGTTTCAGGCTCTGTCCTTTGGCGGTGCCGCCTTCAAATGCGACGCCGTCCACGCTCCCCGCGTAGTCAATGTTGACGGTATCCCCGTCGACTGCCGCACGGTCGGTCACTTCGATGGTGCGCGCGTTGCGCTTCTGTACGCGTTCGAGCTCTTCGTCGATATCCTTTTTGAGGACGCGTTTCACTTTTCTCTCGGCTTTCAGTCCGAGGTATCCGTCGAGCGTGAGGACGGGCTTCACCCCGACCTTCGCCTTGAAAGTCACGCCGTTTTCGATGGTGACAATCTCGATTTCGGGCTGACCGACAGGAGCGAGTTCCGCTTCTTTCACAGCCGCCTCATAGGCGCCGGGGAGAACATCGTCAATCGCATCGTTGTAGAAGACCTCTTTGCCGTAAACGCGCTCGATGATATGACGGGGCGCTTTTCCGGGACGGAAACCGTCGATTCTGATCTTCTTGACATTCTTCTTGTAAGCGCGGTCTACCGCCGCTTCAAATGTCGCCGCATCGACTTGAAATTCGATTTCGTACTGGTTTTTCTCGGTCAGTTCCTTTTTGACGAGACTCATAGGTTTTGATACCTCCGCATGGTTTGTAATGTTCATTTTAGCATAGCCTATCTATTTTAATAAATAAAAGTAGATAAGTCAAGTATTTTTTCCTCATTTCCGCGGAATGTTTGATTTGACGGAATGAAAGAGGTGCGACTCCGGTTATTGCGCGTCGGTTTTCGGGGAGATCAAATAGGGCGTGAACCCGAGCGCGTCCGCCGCGACGAGGGTATAGGTGATGCCCCCATGCGTGAACCGATAGGGGATTCCCAGTCCGTGGATATGCCCGAAATAACAGCGTTTGATGCCCGCCGCTTCGAGCTGTTCGGTGAAAGCGGGACAGGGGACACCGCCCCAGACCGGAGGATAGTGGAACAGCGCGACAGTCTCGGACGCGGGGTGGGTCTCTTTCAGTTTTTTTGCCGCGTCGAGTGCCATTTCGAGTCGGATGGATTCGCGCGCGATGAGTTTGCGGTTGTCGTCTGCGTTTTCGGCGTCGGTGTCGCCCATGGTCCAACCGCGGGTCCCCGTGAGAATCAGATCTTCGACCGCTACCGCGTCATGGTAGAGAAAGGAGAGGGTCGAGAGGTCATTCTGCCGACAGAAATCGGTCATTTTTTGCAGCGAGGACCACCAAAAATCGTGGTTCCCCTTCATGAGTATCTTCTTCCCCGGCAGGCGGTCGAGAAAGGTGAGATCCTCTTTCGCCTCCGTGAGGGTCAGCGCCCAAGAGATGTCTCCCGGGAGCACGACGGTATCATCGGGCTCCACGAGGTGTTCCCAATTCCGTTTCAGCCGGTCGGTGTAACCCTCCCAGCGAGCGCCGAAGACCTCCATGGATTTGTCGGTCTCGACCGATGTCGACAGGTGAGGGTCTGCCAGTAAATAGACAGCCATATCGCCTCCGTATTGTGTAAAAAAGGTGTCGCGCGGGTATACTGTCATGGGCGAAAGCCTAGTTTTTCATTTGGAGGCCATTTCCATGAACGAAGAAAGCAAATGCTCCTGTAAGCACATCAAAGGAATCGTGTGTAATGTCAAGAACTGCGTGTACCATCACGAGCAGAACGCTTGCACCGCGTCTGAAATCGCCGTAGGACCCACCTCGGCGAGCACTTCCGCCGAGACGCTCTGCGTCACTTTCCGTCCCAAGACGGAGGGCTGATTCAGTCGCCCGTCGCAAAGCGGAGGACTTCCTCCGCCATGTGTGCGGCATCTGTCTCCTGCGTGAAGCGCACCGTGCGTTTCGCGATGTCCGCGAGCGGAGCGGGGATTTCCGTGCCGGTCTTTTCGGAAAGGCGCTCTCCCGCCGTGAGCGGGTCCTTCGGGGTTTCCCCGTAGAGTGAAGCGTAGACATCGGACGCGAACTTGTAGGGGGAGGCCGTGGAGACGACGAGGAGTTTCCTCTTCGTGCCACGGTCTTTTTCATATTGTTCGGCGGCACCCACCGCGACCGCGGTATGCGGGTCGATTAAGTAGCCGTATTTTTCCCAAGTCTCGCGGATGATCCGCGCGGTATTCTCCTCGTCGGTGAAGTATCCGACGAATGTCTTTTGGATGATGGACAGCTCGTCCCGCGACAGGGCATAGCACCCCATCTTTTTGAGCGCATTCATGCAGGCGGCGGTGCGCTCATGCCCGAAGAGCAGGAAGAGCAGACGCTCCAGGTTGGAGGAAATCAGAATGTCCATCGACGGGGACATGGTGGTGTGGAATGCGCGGTTGCGGTCATAGACCCCGGTCGAGAGGAAGTCGGTCAGGACATTGTTGGTGTTGGACGCGCAGATGAGGCGCCCGATAGGCAGTCCCATGGTCTTCGCGAGATAGGCGGCGAAAATGTTGCCGAAGTTACCGGTCGGGACGCAGACATCAATTTGCTCGCCCGCGCCGATAGACCCGTTTTTCACCATGTCGCAGTACGCCGAGACATAGTACACGATCTGCGGGACCAGCCGTCCCCAGTTGATGGAGTTCGCACTCGACAGGAAGACCCCGTGTGCGGCGAGTTCCTCCCGAATCGCATCATCACCGAATATGTTCTTGACCCCGCTCTGCGCGTCGTCGAAATTGCCTCGGAGCGCCATGACCGAGACATTGTCGCCCGTCTGCGTCGCCATTTGCAGTTTCTGTACCGGAGAAACACCGTCTACCGGATAGAAGACCTGTATTTTGGTCTGCTTGACATCTTTGAACCCTTCGAGCGCGGCTTTCCCCGTGTCGCCGGAAGTCGCGACCAGAATGAGGGCGGTGCGTTCCTCCCCCGTTTGCCGCAGGGCACCCGAGAGCAGGCGGGGCATAATTTGGAGCGCCATGTCCTTGAACGCCGCCGTTGGTCCGTGCCACAGTTCGAGGAAGTGCAGGGTATCGTCCACCCGCACGACGGGAGCCGCCCCGCCGGGGAACCGCGCGGAGGAATAGACTTGTCCGCATTCGGTGAGCAGGTCCTCTGTCGGATAGTCCGTGAGGAATTTTCCGAGCAGATAGGCCGCCCGTGCCGCATAACTCTTGGTGCACAGGACATCGATTTCCGCGAGCGTCAGGACAGGGATTTGCATGGGCATATAGAGACCCCCGTCGGGGGCGATGCCACGTTTGATGGCCTCCTGTGCGGAGATGGGATCGTTGGCGGGAGAACGGGTGCTTGTGTAGTTCATGGCTGTTCCTTTTCTCGACTGTCGGTCACCCGAAAATCGGTCACTGGCAGTCATATATTTTCTGTAACGGAGGATAGCCACCCTCCGAGACGGGTTTCCGCATTTTGATGGAAAATTTGTTCCACGGTTTCGCTCCCAAAACGGCAGGAGAGGGTATCCGCGAGGAAAGATAAGTCTTCCGCTCCGTGGAGGGAGCAGGCGAGGGTGTCTACCCCATCAAAATCGCTCCCGAGCGCGAGCGCGTCTCCGAGCCCGTTTGCGAGTGCGTAGTCAATATGACGGGAGAGCGCGTCAATATCGGCGGGCGCTCCGACATGCGCGGGGACAAAGTTCAGTCCGATGAGCCCGCCGCTTAACGAGATGGCGAGGGCTTCTTCTCTTGTGAGGTTCCGTGTGTGCGGGCAAATGTCGAAGAAATTTGAGTGGGTCGCGATGAGAGGCACCCCTTGTGCGCGGGTGAGTTGCGCCATGTCCCAAAACGCGGGGCGCGACGCGTGGGAAGTATCGAGTAAGAACCCCATCGCGAGTGCATTTGTCAAAATGAAGCGCCCGAGCGGGGTCAGGGGAGTGTCGGTATCATGCGCGCCGCCGAGCGGGTTCTCTCCCGCCCAAAAAGGGGTGATGACCCGTACACCGTCCCGCCACAGTTGTTTTAGGCGGGGGAGGGGGTCCTCTGCGAGGATGCGTGCGTCCTCGACGGCACCGAAAAAGTCGTGTTGCAGAGCACCGAACTTCCGTTGCGCGTCTGCCTGCATGACAAGATAGGCGTTCCAGCCCTCTTCGTCCGTGAGCCGTTTATCGGTCCAGTACGCCATGCCTATCCGCACTTTTTCAAAAGCGCGGAGCGCATCTGCGTGTATATGGAGCGCGGGATTTTGAAAATCCTTGCGCTCTCGGTACATGCGATAAGGGGTGTCCGCGTGTAAAAGCCAAATCCGCATTCGTCTTACCTCCCGGTAAGACAGTGTATGCACTACCCGCGGAATGCGTCTTCCAGATGGCGGATGGCGAGGAGGCTCGGCTCTTCACACGCGGGGTCCAAATAGACCTCGATAATGTCGAATTGCTTCGATTTTTCAGTCGGCTTTCTCTCTTCATACCGTCTCGCGGCGGAGAGAAGATGCGCTTGCTTGTCTTTCGTGACCGCGTCCGACGGGGTGCCGTAACGGCTCGGCGCGTCGGGGGACTGTCTGCGGGTCTTGACCTCGATATACCGCCTTGTCTGTTTGTCTTCTGCGATAATATCGATTTCTTCCCGCCCGCTAAATTGCAGGTTGCGCGCCCGAATACGGAAATGCTTTTTGCGGAGATACCGTACAGCCGCGTCTTCTCCGTAGTCCCCGCGACGGCGCGCGACCGTCTTTATCGGGGGTTTTCCTTTCGAGAAGATACTCATTCTTCGGAGGAGAGAAATTTGAGGAATGTCTTGCGATGAATGGGGCAGGGACCGTACTGTTTCAGGGCGGCGATATGTTCTGCCGTGCCGTAACCTTTATGTTTGGCAAATCCGTACTGCGGATAGTTTTTCTCATCTTCGAGACACAGGCGGTCTCTCGTCACTTTCGCGAGAATGCTCGCGGCGGAGATGGAACAGGAGAGCGCGTCCCCTTTGACGATCGCCCGCGCGGGGATCGGGAAGTCGCGGGTACAGTTCCCGTCCACGAGCGCGAAGTCCGCCGGGGTCTTCAAACCCGCGATGGCGCGCCGCATAGCGAGCATGGTCGCGTTCAAAATATTGAGACGGTCAATCTCTTCGGGGGATGCCATTCCGATGGCGTAGTCGAGCGCACTTTCGGTGATTCTTTCAAAAAGAAGTTCCCGTTTCGCGGGGGAGAGCTTTTTCGAGTCGTTCAGTCCCGGAATCTCGACAGTGGGATCAAGGACGCAGGCGGCGGCGACGACGGGACCCGAGAGAGGTCCGCGCCCCGCTTCGTCAATGCCGCATACGATTTGGTAGCCCGCTTCGCGCGCCGCCAGTTCAAACGAATAGTCCGGCATGGTTAATTCTCCTTTTGCGGCGGGGTTTCGAGAGAAATCCTGCCTATCTTCGTCGAGCGAAATTCATCGAGAAGCATCTCCGCCGTCCGACGGAAATCGATTTCTCCGCCACGGATGAGGAATCCCCGTTTTTGCCCGATGAGTTCCATGACCTCGCCGTCGGTTCTCTCGTCCATGTCTTCGGGCGACAGATGATAGCGCTCTGAAAGCAGGGCAGGGGCGACCGCGCGGAGACGACCGACCAGCACCACGGCGACTTCTTCCATGTCGAGGATGGGGTCGCGAATCGCGCCCGTGACGGCGAGGTTCTCGCCCACTTTCTTTTCATCGAATTTCGGCCACAGGACACCGGGCATATCGAGCAGGGTCAGCCCAATCGAGGTCGACACCCATTGTTTTGTCAGAGTGACACCGGGGCGGTTCTCCACCTTGGCGTGTTTGCCGCCCGCGAGACGGTTGATGAGCGAGGACTTTCCGACATTCGGGATTCCCACGAGCATAGCTTTCAGCCGCCGTGTGCCCATCCCCTTGGCCTCGTAGCGGGCAATCTTGTCGGCGAGCACTTCGCGCACCTTGTTTTTGAGGTCGGAGACCCCTTCACCCGTGATGCAGTCGAGGGCGACGGCGGGATTGCCGCGGTCTTCATACCACTTCCGCCATTTCGCGGTGACGGCAGGGTCCGCCATGCCCGCTTTGTTGAAGATGGTGATGAGGGGCTTGTCCCCGACGATGCGGCGAATCTCGGGATTCTTGGAACTGTAAGGGATGCGCGCGTCCAGAAGTTCGAGGACAATATCGACATCGGGCAGGGACTCCTTCATCATACGGCGGGTCTTCGCCATGTGCCCGGGGAACCACTGAATCTGCTTTTCGTCCGGCATCAGTCGACCCCCCCGAGTTTGGAGAAGGGATACATGCGTAGGACGACATGACCGAGGACGGAATCGACATCCACCGCGCCGAATGCGCGGCTGTCATAGGAGCCGCCGACCGAACGGTTGTCCCCCATCACGAAAATCTCGTGCTCTCCCACGGTATATTCATAGTAATGCGACCCGTCGCCGCTTGTTCGTCTCGCGCGTACCGTTTCGAGGTACCCTGCGTAGTAGCACGCTTCGGTGCTGGCAAAAGTGCTCGCGTCGTCGGAGATCAAATACCCATTGACCCAAACACCTGCTTGGTCGATGATGACGGTCTCTCCTTCCGTCGCGATGACGCGCTTGATGAGCGGCTTGTCTTTGCCCGTGGTTCCTTCGCTCTCAAAGACGACAATATCGTTTCTTTGCGGGTCGTAGAACAGGTCGGTGATCATCAGGTGCTCCCCGTTCGAGAGCGTGGTCTCCATCGAGGACCCTTCGACCACGGCATGACGGAACATAAACAGCGTGACGAGGAGAATGATGCAGACGGTGACGACCACCAGTTCCACATAATCGAATATGGTCTTTACGGTCGGAGAGACGGACAAACGCCGCCCGTTAGCATCGGGCGCATTTTGCGTTTTTTCTTCCTCTTGAGGGAAGAAACTGCTGCTCTCGCCGTTCAGAAAATCTGTCATAGCAATCCTTTCTTGGCGTTTTAGCGGAAGAGCATCCCCATGAGCGCCGTCCCGTCGGGCAGATAGTCGCCCGCTTCTTCGGCGGTCTTTTCGGTGAATGTGTTTACACCTTGGTGCGGCTCTTCGCTGTCATAGAGAAGATAGGGGACCGGCTCTTCCGAGTGGGTACGCAGCGCGAGCGGGGTCGGATGGTCGGGGAGCGCGAGAATACGGAAGGGTTCGCCCGTCTCCCGCAGATAGGTGAGCAGGGGAGCGAGGATCTTCTCGTCAATCAGTTCGATCGACTTGATTTTCCCCGCGGCATCTCCCTGATGCCCGCATTCGTCCGGGGCTTCCACATGGATATACACCATGTCTTTCCCTCGCCGAAAAGCGTCGATTGCAGCTTCGGCTTTCCCCCGGTAGTTGGTATGCAGATTTCCGGTCGCGCCGGGGATATGGACGACTTCCATCCCCGCGCAGATGCCGATGCCCTTGATGAGGTCCACGGCGGAGATGATAGTCGCGTCCTTGTTCCACTTTTCTTTGAATGAGGGGAGCGCGGGCTTTTTCCCGGGGCTCCACAGCCACGCGGAGTTCGCGACGGGGAGACCTTTCGCCCGTCTCTTTTCATTGACGGGGTGGTGGTTCAAAATTTCATAGCTTTGTTTCATGAGGTCGAGAAAGGGCTTTCCTTCTTCGCCGCGCGGCAGGTAGTCGCCTATCTTCCGCCCGAGAATATCGTGCGGACGGCAGAAGGGATAACTGTCGGACGCATTTTTCCAGAGGATGCAGTGACGGTAACTGACCCCGGTATGGAAACGGCGTTCCTCATTCCCGAATGCTCGGTCGAGCGCCTCAATCAGTTCCCGTGCTTCTTCGGTCGAGATTTCGCCCGCCGAGTGGTCGAGGATGGTCTTCTCCTCATACGGCTCCTCTTCGGTCAGCGTGACGACATTACAGCGGAGAGCGGTGTCCTCGGGCAGCATGGAAAGTCCCATCGCCATCGCTTCGAGCGGGGAGCGCCCCTTGGAATACACCCGCGGGTCATAAGACAGAATGGCGAGATTGGCGGTGTCGCTCTCGGGGACCATGCCGTGCGGGACATTCAGGACCGTGCCGATAAGCGACGAGTGCGCGAGCCCGTCGAGAGCGGGCTTCTTCGCGAGTTCCATGGGCGTATGATTCCCGAGCGGGGGGTAGGGGCGGTCCGCCATGCCGTCATAGCAAATGACGAGTGCTTTCATCGGGCAGTCTCCGTTCACTTGAATTTTACATATAGTGATACATTCTCTTACATTGTATCGCAAAGAGGTCAAAAATACAACTGTGAAAAAAGTAAAAAAATATCGCGACTTGTGAATTTTTTTTGGTGAACCCCTTGATTTTTACAGAACATACCGCTATAATAAAGTGCGTTGCGCTTGCAACGGTAGGACAGTCCTCTGCTACTCGGTACGAATGTCCGATAAAATTAAGGAGGGTCTCAGAATGGATAAGATTGAGGCTTTTACGAGCGAGCAACTCAAGGAGACAGTCCCTGAGTTCAATGTTGGGGATACCGTCCGTGTCCACAACAGAATCAAGGAAGGTGCTAAGACCAGAATCCAGATGTACGAGGGTACGGTGATTGCCCGCCGCAACGGTGGCATTTCCGAAACCTTTACCGTGAGACGCGTTTCTTACGGTTGCGGCGTCGAGAAAACCTTCCCCCTGCATTCTCCCAATGTCGAGAAGGTTGAGGTCATTCGTCGCGGTGTTGCCCGTCGTGCGAAACTCTTCTATCTGCGTGACAGAGTAGGGAAAGCCGCCAAAGTCAAAGAGAAGATTTGATTTTTCTTTGGGTGGCAAAAAACAACCGCTGAATTATCAGCGGTTGTTTTGCTATCTTGCTTTTTTATACCGATTTTGTGGTTCTGCCGATTACGCCATGGTTTCGGGCAGTTGTTTTCCGCCGAGCAGGTGGAAATGGATGTGTTTCACCGATTGACAGCCGTCTTCGCCCACATTCGTGATGACGCGGTAGCCGTTCGTGAGCCCGCACGCCTTCGCGACGGCGGGAATCGCCTCGAATACATGAGTCACCGCCGCGCTGTTCTCGGGCGTGACTTCGTCCGCGGACGCGATGTGCGTTTTCGGGATGACCAAAACATGGACGGGTGCCTGCGGGTTGATATCGCGGAACGCGTAGACATACTCGTTTTCATAGACCTTGGTCGAGGGGATTTCCCCCGCGATGATTTTACAGAAAAGACAGTCCATAGAACAATACCTCGCATTTGATTTTTTTCAAGTTTAGCACAAAGAAACCGTATTTGCAAGAGGGGAGGGGCACCGTGAGAGACGAAGAGATATTGCCGTTTGACACGGGAGAGGACATTTGGTCGCGCCTTTCGTCAGAGACCCGCCCGCTCATCATCTACGGGATGGGGAACGGGGCGGATAAACTGCTTACCGCTTTTGCAGCACATGGACTGACAGCCGCAGATTTCGTCGCATCGGACGGGTTCGTCCGCGGACAGGTCTTTCACGGGAAGCGGGTCCTCTCGTTCTCCGAGGTGCGGGAGAAATACCCGCAGTACGCGCTTGTCCTTGCGTTCGGCTCCTCGCGGACGGAGGTGCTCGATGGGATTTTCTCGCTTGCAAGGCAAGAGAAACTCTATGTTCCCGATTTGCCCGTAGTAGGCGAAGAATTGTTTGATGCCGCGTTTTATCACGAACATTTTGACGATTTCAAGGCGGCATTATCGCTATTTGAGGATGAAATGTCCCGGGAGCTGTATGCCGAAATCCTGCGTGCGAAACTCTCGGGAGACCCGCTCGCCTTGGAGCGCGCCTGTACGCCCGACGGTGCGACCCGCGCCCTGATGATGCCCGAGCGGGTGCGCTCGTATGTCGATGCGGGTGCGTATACCGGTGATACACTTTCGGAACTGATCTCCATGGGCGCGCCGCTCCGCGAGGCAGTCTGTATTGAGCCGGATGTCAAGAACTATCGGAAACTCACCGCCTATGCGGAAAGTCTTACGGGCGTAAAAGTTTCGTGTGTGCAAGCCGCACTTTGGAACGAAGCGGGCGAGGGGGTCTTTCAGCGGGGCGGGAACCGAAATTCTTCGCTCATGGGGGCATCTTACGAAGCAAAGACCGCCACAGTCCCGCTACTCACCCTCGATGAGATTCTCGGCGAGGGGATGCCCGACCTCATCAAGTACGATGTCGAGGGAGCCGAAGAAGAGGCACTCCTCGGGTCGAAAAAGACCCTTGCACGCGCGCGCCCTACGGTGCTGCTCTCTGCCTATCACCGTCCGCGCGACCTTTATGCGCTCCCGCTCCTGCTCGCGCGCCTCACCCCCGATTACCGCTATTATCTCAGACGAAAGAGGTGTCTGCCCGCGTGGGAGACCCTGTGTATTGCCGTACCGAAAGAGAAAGGAGAACTCCATGATGCCTGAATTGCTTGCTCCTGCCGGGAACTTCGAGAAGATGCGCGCCGCCATTCACTACGGAGCGGACGCTGTCTACCTCGCGGGCAGGGCATTCGGGATGCGCGCCTCTGCCGATAACTTCGGGGAGGACGAGATGCGCGAGGCGGTCGCCTATGCCCATGCCCGCGGGGTCAAGGTCTATGTGACCGTGAACACCATGCCGCGGGACAGAGAGTACGCCGCCCTCAAAACCTATCTTCGGTTTCTCGGGGAAATAAAGCCCGATGCTCTCATCATCGGAGATGTCGGAGTGCTGAATCTCTGCCGCGAAATAA
Organism: Clostridia bacterium; assembly: GCA_028720145.1. Taxonomy (GTDB): domain Bacteria; phylum Bacillota; class Clostridia; order Oscillospirales; family CAG-272; genus UBA1740. The sequence goes on along the minus strand of JAQYLJ010000011.1, from coordinate 14,547 downwards.
TCCCTGAAATTGAACGGCATATCTCGACACAGATGAGCGCGGTCTCCTCGGCAGATGTGCGCGCATGGCACGCCCTCGGGGCAAAACGGGTGGTCCTCTCGCGAGAGCTGACGCTCGACGAAATCCGCGAGATTCGTCGAAATACACCCGCGAGCGTGGAACTCGAATGCTTCATTCACGGCTCCATGTGCATCTCATACAGCGGAAGATGCCTGCTCTCGAACTATCTCTGTAGGCGGGATGCCAATCACGGAGAGTGCGCGCAGCCCTGCCGTTGGAACTATACCGCACAGCCGCTCGCGCTCGAACTCACGGAGGAGAAACGCCCCGATATGACCCTTCCTGTTGTGGAAGAGGGGGGAGAGACCTTCGTCATGTCAAGCCGCGACCTCTCGATGATTGCCCATGTCCCCGAACTGATGGAAGCGGGGATTGCCTCGTTCAAGATTGAGGGGCGTATGAAAAGTGCCTATTATGCCGCAGTGGTGACGAACGCGTATCGGATGGCGATGGATGCCTATACCGCAGGGAACACGGCATTTGACCCCCGCTTGCAGAGAGAACTCGAAAGCGTTTCGCACCGCGCCTATGATACCGGGTATTTCTTCACCGACAGCCACAAAGATGCCTTGACCTGCCCCGAAAAGGGATATATTCGGGAGAAAGCGTATATCGCGACCGTTCTGTCCTACGACCCGACGAGCGGGGAGGCAAAATGTATTCAGCGCAATAAGACCTCGGTCGGCGCGCCGCTCGAACTGCTCACCCCCGGGAAGTGCGGACAGCCGTTTTCCTGTACCGCGCTCTATGACGAGGAGCATCGGGAGATTCCCGCAACCCCTCATCCCTCGATGGTATTCTATCTGCCCGTCCCGTTTCCCGTCGCCGCAGGCGATATCATCCGCGGCGGAGAACACCCAGCTGATGCTTGACTTTTTTCATAGAAAAACAGAAAAAAACTGCCGCTCGCGGCAGTTTTTTCTTTGCAAGAGGACGAGGAAAACAATCAGGTGTTGCACACGACTTGCCCGGTCTCCCGTGGATTTTGACAGCAGGCGCGAATGGCGTTTTGCAGATCTTTGAAAGAAGTGACGAGATCGGTGTGGAAGACCTCGGCTTCCTCAGGGGTCAGCCGTCCGCTGTCCAAGAGATAGCGCAAATAGGTGGTTTGAACACCCGTTTTTGTGAGAATGGGTGCATAGAGGGTCTGATTCATCAGATCCTCTTCGGAGATGCTCCCATAGACGGCGAGGATATCCTCGGGGACTTTTTGTCGGCTCTCGATGAAGGAGCGGATGATCTCCATATCCACGGCGCGCAAAAACTTTTGCCGTTTTTCCGGACTGCCGTAGTGTTCTCGGAAGCGGTCTGCCGTGCGGAACCAGTCTGCGTTTTCGGTATCCCGATACCCGAACTCCGCGTGGATATCCTGATGGTAGATGAGGTAGACCCCGCGGTTGAGCAAATTGAACTCCGCATCCTCGCGGATGAGGTGATAGTAGAGCTGCTCGGCGCGGAAATCTTCGAGTTGCGTGAGGCAGTTCAGGATGACGATGACTTCCAGATGGTTCTTGTGTTTCAGATGCTTATGAAGTTCCTTCTTCATGAATGCGGTCAGCCGAGGGAGGATGGTCTTTTCCATCATGACCAGACGCGGCATGAGGTAGAGAATCATGATTCGTTGGCTGTGGTTTTTGTTGGCGCGGTATTGGCGGAACAGATTATCAAGCAGTGCGGCTTTTTTGTCGGAGGTCTCAACGCTGATGAGATCCGCAATCATGCGGTTTGCTTCGGACGACAGAAAGAAAGAATTATGATAGAGTTCTCCCGCACTTTCACGAGACCCCAAGAGCGTCAGTGCTTTTTCTGCGAGGAAGTATTCCTCGAATTGCAGATGGACGGAAGTGGGGCGGAACTCTCGGGAGAGGTCGTAGAAATGACGGATGAACGGGGTAGGGTCTGCGATACCCGCCGCACGCCCGCTCTCTTCCAGTAATTCTTTTCCGCGGATGCGCTTGTCCGATGCGCAGTGCAGACGCCAGCAGAAGTCGAACAGCACTTGCAGATGTGCATGAACGGCGTCGTCCGAGAGAAGTCCTCTCTTACTCAGTTCCTGACGGCAGAGAGCTTCGACCGTATAGCGCAGAAGGAGCCCGATCGTGAAGCGGGCACAGCCGTTTGTTCGGTCAAAGAAAGCGTCTACACCCTCCCGTTGAATGTTCCAAAGTACCAGTTTAATGAGCAGCGGGGCAAAATAGCCGCTATCCCCTCTGTGCGACTGAATGCCGTGAATCGCTAAGAGAATGCGCGCGGCATCGTCGGGGTCTGTATGATGACGGATATAGTCTCGGATGTTCTCGTCATCCCATCCGTAGATTTCAAAGCGATGGGAGAATCTGCCGACGAGACCATAGAGTTCCAGGTCTTTGACGAGGTGTTTCCGCGTGGAGAGAAGCATACTGTGGGCATTCGGTGCTTTCAAAAGACCTTCCACGACGGTTTTCACCTGTTCGGCGGCGATCCCATCACACGCTTCGTCCAATGCGTCGATATAGTAGTCGAAAGACAGGTTGTCGAGCGAGAGAAATGCGGGGAATGCGCGATTCGGGAAAACCTCGCGCCATAGGTCTTCAAGTCCGGTTTCCGAGAAATCATAAGTGCCGCCGCGCCCCGTCAGAGACAGATAGACCGGGATGGGCAGGGGGACAGAACTCTTGCGCCATGCGCCTTGATAGGACCGCGCGGCACGCAGATAGGCATTTTGTAGCAGCGTACTCTTTCCGCATCCCGCTTCTCCCGCGATGAGGATTCGACGACTCTCACGGCCTGCCATAAGATCGACTATGTCGGAGAGGGCGGACTCTCCCTTATTGTTTGCGGGATACACGGAATAGCGGGCATCGAGAAAAGTGGGTGTCCCCGAGAGGGAGAAAATATCAGACGCCAGACGGTTCTCCAATCGGGTGATTTGCTCCGAGAGCAACCGTTCACCGAAAACATGCAATCCGTAGTCTGCAATACGGGTGCGTGAAATGTCCGTGATGACCTCCGGCCGTTCGTCCGGGTAGGGAAACATGGTCGAGTCTCTGTCTTGGTTTTTGATGGACAGGACGAACGAAAAGACGCGGGCAGGATCGTCATAGCGCCCGGCTTTTTCGGCAAGAAAAGCGGTTCTTTTGTCGTCCGAGACGAGGTTCCCGTAAGCGATGGCATCACGCAGGACCTCTTGCCCCACTAGTTTCAGTACCGGGATTCCGTGTTCGACGGCATACCGATATTCGTTCTCTGTATAGGAATAAGCGGTATTCTCCGCCGGGCTCCCGTAAATGTGATTTAGAATGAGAATGACGAAATCACAGGAGTTGAGGGCATGATAACAGTTTTGCAGAATCGAAACACCGTACCCGGAGGAAAAGTCGGGGCGGGAATACAAGACCGGCTCGACCCCCCACCGTGTATCCATATCCCGCGCAAGGGCATCCCTTGCGCGGGTGTCCTCTTCACTTCCGTGGGAAGAGGATATAAAGATTCTCCACTTTTTCTGTCCCATAAGAAAAAATCCTTTGTATTTTCGTTATTCCGTTTGCTGTCAGCGGTTTTCCTCACAGACCGACTCCCAGCGGATCGGGGTCATGCCGTTCTTGGTCAAAAACGCGTTGCATTTCGAGAAGTGGCGACAGCCGAAGAAGCCGTTATACGCCGAGAGCGGGGAGGGGTGGACGGTTTCGAGAATCAAGTGCTTCGGATTTGTAATGAGACTTTTTTTGGAGCGAGCGTTCCCGCCCCAGAGCAGAAAGACGATGGGGTGCGGTGCGTCATTCAGTTTTTTGATCACCGCGTCGGTGAAGGTCTCCCACCCGTGTCCGCGGTGAGAGAGCGGCGCACCCGCGCGCACCGTCAGCGTGGTGTTGAGAAGCAGGACGCCTTGGTCTGCCCAGCTTTGGAGGCATCCGCCCCGCGGGGTCGGCATCCCGATATCGGTCGCCAGTTCCTTGAAGATATTGACGAGCGAGGGTGGCGGCTCGACGCCGGGCTGTACCGAGAAACACAGACCGTGTGCCTGTCCCGCGCCGTGATACGGGTCCTGCCCGAGAATGACGGCTTTCACCTGAGAGTAAGGCGTGCTTTTCAGCGCGTTGAAAATCCGGTACATATCCGGGTAGACCGTGCGGGTCGCGTATTCTTCTTTGAGGAACGCGCGGAGCACGAGATAGTAGTCCTTTCGGAACTCGTCTCCGATCACTTCGTCCCAATCGTTTCCGAGCGGCTGCATAAAAATCCCCCCTCTGTTTTTTTCAGTGTAACACAGAGAGGGGAGAATTACAAGTTAAAATACACTTTCGATGACCCGCTCACAGCAAGTGGGCGAGTACCGCCATGTGTCGATATGGTTATGTTCTTTGGTGTCGGTGAAATACCGCATGGGCGTGACCGACGCGGGAGCGGCGGCGGAGTCGATGATGATCAGTTTGATTTTCATCTTCTCGGGCAGGATGCTCTTGATGTAGACGGCGGCTATCTGATTGACCTCGACCCCCTCTTTCAGTTCCGCGAGACCTGCGAGATTCGGCGTGAGTTCGACGAAAATGCCGTAGGGCTCGATGGAGCGGACGATGCCCGCCACGGTCTGCCCCGGGGTGAAGAGTGCGGCGTTTTCTTCCCAGTTACCGAGCAGTTCGCGGTGAGAGACATAGATGCGCCCCTCGTCGTCGATGTTCTTGACGACCGTGAAGATTTTGTCCCCGGGGGAGAAGCGCACGCGGGGATGGGAGATGCGCGAGACCGAGATGCTGTCGATGGAGAGCAGCGAAATCAGCCCGCACCCGATGTCGACGAATGCTCCGAAGTTTTCGAGATGCGTGACCGCCGCGGGAATGATGTCTCCGGGCACGAGCGTGGAGACATAGTGCTCCATACAGTCTTTTTGCGCCTCGCGGCGGGAGAGCAGGGCAGAGACATTTCCGTTCTCGTCCCGGGTGAAGCCGATGACCTTAAAACAGACGGGCTTCCCGACGCGGGTGAGGACTGCGATGTCCTTGACCTGTTCGCCCGGGCGGCAGAGCACCACCTCGTCCCGCGGCATGATGCCCGGGATGCCGCCGAGGTCAAAGTGGAGCGAGAAGTCGCTGTCGCAGAGCAGGGCGGTCGCTTCGAGGATTTTTCCCTTTTCCATGGCCTTTTCGAGACCGGGACGACCTGTGAGATATTCGCGGTTTTCGAGTCCTTGCAGAATGGTTCCTTCCGGTTGATACGGATACATAACTTACACCTCTTTTTCAGTCTTTTTTTTGCAATACAGTATATGGTTATGAGACCGAAAAAGAAATAAGAACCCATTCGACAAAACTAGAAAAAAGAAGAACAAAAGCGCCCGGAACCGACCGGGCGCCATCGACATTTTATGAGGAAATCAGAGGTCCGAGAGGGTGAACTCCGCCTCGGCGTTGAGTTGTCCGTCCGAGCGAATCGAGCAGAGACGGTAGGTATCTCCCTCGCTCACACGATACACCGTCAGGGTTTCGCCGAGCGGCGCGTCTTTTTGGAAACGGATGACCATGCGGGAGACCCATTTCCCGTTCATATCGAGGAAACTCGTAAAGAGGTTCGGGTAAAAAGTGTTGTTGAGATGGTGGTTCTGGTCGGTCTCGCCGTAAGTGACGGTGTAGGTCCCGACTTTTTCCATCTCGTCGATGTGCGGGAGGCGGAAACGGCGAATGGTGTAGGCGGGGAGTTCCATCGGTGCAAACCCGCACGGGCAGGAATCAAAGGGGAGCAGTTTCCGCGTCTCGACATCGATGAGCCCGAATTGTGCGAGCCCCTCGGCGACCACGCCTTCGCTGTCTTCCAACTCATAGTAACGCGGGAAAATGAAGCCGCGCCCCTGACAGCCGCAACTGGACGATTCAATCTCGGTATAGGGGAGCAGCGGGCGGTGGAGCGTGATATCGATAGCGGTGAGCAAGAACGCCTTTCCCTGTGCCCACAACTCTTCATTGGACGGACCACACACGCGGAGCTGTCCGTTCGCTGCGATCTGCATATATCTCTGCACGGCGGACGCACGAATGACCCCGTTATAGTCCGCGTCATGCAAATCGGTCACCAAATGAGTATGCCAGTCGAACACTTGTTTTTCTTCCTAACTTTTCAAGAATTTCTCGGTTTTTGTTCGGGCAAAAAAGCGCGCCGGACCTTCGTATTATAGTCCGACGCGGGGAAAAAGTCAAGTCAGATATTCGGTGCGGGACTCTCGGGCGGCGCGATGGGCGCGGGGGGAGCGACCGTGTGCGGAGTGAGTCCGAAACTGACCGTGATGGCGGTATTCACGCGCTCCATGACCCTGTCGGGCAGGTGCCCCATCTTCTCTCTGAGACGGCGTTTGTCGAGGGTACGGATCTGTTCGAGCAAAATGACCGAGTCGCGCGTCAGACCCACTTCGGACGCGCAGATATCAATATGCGTGGGGAGTTTCGCTTTCCCGAGCTTACTGGTAATGGCGGCGGCGATGACGGTGGGACTGTATCGGTTCCCCACATCGTTTTGTACGATGAGGACAGGGCGCAGTCCGCCCTGCTCGCTCCCCACGACGGGGGAGAGGTCCGCGTAATAGATATCACCGCGTTTTATGTTCATCATGGTGCCAATCGCATTTTGCGTTTCCTTTCCGTTTTTGGAGGGAAGACCCTTCGCCGTTACTTTGCCCCTCGGGACCGGTTTTTAGTCACCTTTTTTTGAGAAACTCTCGTTATTAGGATATTTCCCGCAATTCGCAAATGTGAAAAAAACACCGAGACGGGGAGTCCCCGCCTCGGCAGTCCATCGGGTTTAGTGTTCATCTGCGACAGTTTCTTCTCTCGGTCTGAAAAGAAGAGAGATGCACCAAATCCCCGCGAGCGCAACAACCGTGTAGATGATTCTGGCAACGACAGCCCCTTGACCGCCGCAGATCCATGCGACAATGTCAAAGGAAAACAGTCCGATGCTTCCCCAGTTCAGAGCGCCGATGATGGTCAGGATGAGCGCGATTCTGTCAAGAATCATTGGAATATCCCCCAAATTAAAGTACGAAACAATGTCCGTCAGGGGTAGTATGATGCAAAAACCGCACTCTCATTCATGCATATCGTTTTTTTCGTGTTCTTCGAGTTCGTGTCGGAGGATTCCCAGTGCCTTTTTTTCGATGCGCGAAACATAGGAGCGGGAAATCCCGAGTTTCTTCGCCACTTCTCGTTGTGTCTTGGGCGCGAGGGTCGACAGCCCGTAGCGCAGGCAGATGATTTCTTTCTCTCGGTCATCGAGCGAGCGCTCGACGAGACGGCGGATGCGCTCCGAGGACATTTTTCGGTCGAGTTCTCCCGGGATGTCGCAGTCGTCCGATACAATATCAATATAGGTGAGGGGATTGCCGTCGCGGTCGACATCAATGGTCTCGGAGAGAGACACCTCGGCGGTCTGTTTTTTCTGAGAGCGAAAATACATGAGTATTTCATTCTGAATACATTTCGCTCCGTAGGTCGCGAACCGCGCGCCGTTGTCCGACTTGAATGAGTCGATCGCCTTGATGAGCCCGATCGACCCGATGGAGATTAACTCATCGGTATTCGGGGATGCGGTATAGTATTTCCTGACGATATGGGCGACGAGGCGGAGATTGTGTTCGATGAGTTTCGCGCGCGCCTCTTGGTCCTGATTTTCCGCGAGGCGACGAAAGAGCGCGTTCTCCTCGCTCCGCGGGAGCGGAGGAGGAAAGTTCTGTCCCGTGGAGATGCCCAGAATCAGGGACGAGAAAAAATGGAGTAACCGTTCAAATAGAGCAAGCATAGCGACCTCCCGCATGAAAAAATCCGCATATGCCAAAACATATGCGGAGAAATGCTTGTATTAAAACGGTCCTGCTTGTATCAAAATGAATTAAAGCGAAAAAGAGGGGATTTCCTCGTCGGTGACGAGACGGTAACCGCCGCCCTCGGAGACAATGATGCGGTAGCCGAGTGTTTCGGTCGCCTGCCGATTGATGTGATAGATATGTGTGGCGATATTGCAGAGAATGGGAGAAGTACCGGGTTTGGTGCAGTATTTTTTTAATTCCACCGCAGAGACGGGATGAAAGTCCGCACGAATCAGGCGGCGGTAGATATTGCGCTCGATGGGGGTCATGTGGATGCGGACACCGCCGAACGACGGCTCGGGTTCCAAGAGATGATCGCGCGCGCTCCCTGCTTGATAGAGTGCCATATCGCGACCGTGAAAGCGCGAGAGCGCGATGAGAAACTCGTTCTGCCATTGGTTCGCGGACAGGGTGACATCGAGCGGTGTGACGACCGGCTTCATATCGGCGGGAATCTCTTTCGGCGGTCTGATAAACACGAAAATCGGGATGCGCGGATAACGCCCGTGAAAAGTGAGACAAAACCGCTCGGGCAGCGTGGCGTCATAGGGATTTGTCAGAATCAGCGCATCGACGGTATCCCCGAGTTTGACATCCAGCACCTCGCGGTAGGAGAGGGAAATGGAAGTCAGTCCCGATGCGAACAGAATGCGTCTCACGCGGAGCAGCATTTCTTCATCGCTGTCGGATAAGAGCAGCATGGCGATACCTCCCGATTCGGTTACTATGGAGAATATTATAGCAGTCGGCGCGTCAAAAAGCAACCGCCGTCCGCGGTTTTTCTTGACAGTGCGTCGGCGTCTCCATTATAATGGAGACATTAAGAAAAGGAAGTATTCGCATGGCACATATTCTTGTGACAGGTGGCTCCCGTGGCATCGGTGCGGCGGTGGTCCGAAAATTCGCATCGGCAGGCGACCGAGTGTCGTTTACCTATCATACGCGCGAGGACGCGGCAAATGCACTCGCGCGCGAGACGGGCGCGCTCGCGATTCGCGCGGATAACGCGTCTCCCGAGGAAATCTCGCGAGCGGTGAAAGTCGCGACCGATGTCTACGGCGGGGTGGATATCCTCGTCAATAATGCGGGCATTTCCGCGTCCCGTCTGTTCACCGATATCACGACCGAGGAATGGCGCGAGATGTTCGCCGTCCATGTAGAGGGCGCGTTTCACTATTCCCGCTCGGTGCTCCCGTATATGATCCACGAGAAAAACGGGAATATTATCAATATCTCTTCCATGTGGGGCATCACGGGCGGTTCCTGCGAAGTGCACTATTCCGCGGCGAAAGCTGCGCTCATCGGCATGACCCGCGCCCTCGCAAAGGAACTCGGACCCTCGCGTATCCGCGTCAACTGCGTCGCCCCCGGGGTGATCGACACCGAGATGAACGGCGCGCTCTCCGACGAGGATATGGACGCGCTTCGGGAGGAGACCCCGCTCGGGCGGATCGGGACCCCCGAGGAGATTGCCGAGACGGTTTGGTTCCTGACTACGCGCGGAGCGGATTTCATCACCGGGCAGGTCATCAGTCCCAATGGGGGTATCCTTATCTAATAAACACAGCGGAACGAGTCATTTCAAAGTGCGGTTCGCATCATAAAAACCAAAACATTAGTGTCTGTATTGAATGAAAGAGAAAAAACATGGAACACTTGAAAGTCAGGACAAGGGGAAATGCCACCCCCCAAGGGAAGCTGAGAGTATATTTTACCTGCCATCCGGAGGACTTTGCGAGGTATTTCGATGAGATATGCGAGAGCATCTTCAAAACGCATGACTGCGCGATCTATTATACGGAGGATATGACGGCACCGCTCCCCGAAACCTACCGCGATGCCGACCTCGGGCAAATGAACCTGTTCGTCATGCCGGTGACATTCCGTCTTCTGACAGAGCCGAACCGCGCAATGGACGAGGACTATCTCTATGCCGACGAGCATCACGCCGCCGTGCTTCCGATCATGATGGAGTCGGGGATAGAAGAATTCTACAAGAAAAGATTCGGCGAGCGTCAGTATCTCAGCCCGTATAGTCATGACATGACCGCAATCAGTTATGAGGAAAAACTGAAAAAGTATCTTTCCTCGGTGCTTTTCGATGATGCTACGGCGGAACGAGTGCGCAAGGCGTTCGACGCTTACATATTCCTCAGTTACCGCAAAAAAGACCGCCACCATGCCAACGAGTTGATGCGGCTCATACACAAGAATCCGCTGTATCGAGATGTGGCGATATGGTACGATGAATTTTTGACGCCGGGTGAAAATTTCAACGAGAATATCGGGAAAGCGCTTGAAAAGAGCGACCTGTTCGCATTGCTTGTGACGCCGAATCTTGTCAATGAGAATAACTATGTTTGCGATGTCGAATATCCTGCCGCACGGCAGTCACAAAAGCATATATTGCCCGTCGAGATGGTGCAGACCGACCACGAGGAGTTGGGACGGAAGTTCGAGGACATTCCTCCGTGCGTGGATGCGCATCGGGAAGCCGAACTTGACGCGGGCGTGCGTAGGTCCCTCATGGATATTGCATTAAAGCCGAACGAAAACGATCCGGAGCACAATTATCTCATCGGACTGGCTTATCTGGAAGGCATTGATGTCGAGATAAACCGAGAATATGCGCTGGAACTGCTCACCACAGCCGCCGAAAGGGAACTGCCGGAGGCGATGGAGAAACTGTTTGATTTGTATTTCGAGGGCACGACCGTAAAACTTGATTACAGCCAAGCGCTGAAATGGGCGCAGCGGCTCGCTGACTATTACACACAAACTCTGGGCGAGAAGCATCCGCAAACACTGACGGCTCTAAGCAATCTGGCACACACATACGGCAAACTCGGCAATCTCGAAAAAGCACTGGAACTGAAGGAAAAAGTGTATGCGCTTCGTTGTGAGGTATTGGGTGAAAAGCATCCGCAAACACTGTTGGCGCTGAATAATCTGGCATACACATACGGCGAACTCGGCAATCACACAAAAGCACTGGAACTGCTGGAAAAAGTGTATGCGCTTCGTTTGGAAGTCTTGGGCGAAAAGAATCCGGATACACTGTTGGCGCTGCATAATCTGGCATACACATACGGCGAACTCGGCAATCTCGAAAAAGCACGGGAATTGTATGAAAAAGTATATGCGCTTCGTTTGGAAGTATTGGGTGAAAAGCATCCGCAAACACTGTTGGCGCTGAATAATCTGGCACACACATACGCCGAGCTTGGTGATCACGCAATAGCGAGGGAACTTCGGAAAAAGCTGGAAATAAGCAATTACTGACGCATACTCTTTCATAAAGTGATTGAGTCCTTCGGGTTGGATTTCTGTTTGTAGCAGAACAGGTCTGACAGAACGCAATCACTTCTTCTATTCCTTCTCGGTCTCACATCAATTGTAACACTACATATTCTATCTCTTAATTTATGAAACCCCCTTGCTTTTTCGGTGGGGATTTGGTATACTGAATCAGGTTAATACCCGCGAGTCGGGCAGAATCATACTAGCCGGGGAGGTAGCGGTGCCCTGTACCTGCAATCCGCTATAGCAGGGGTGATGTCATATCTGCGGTGGCCTTCTGTGCAGTCTGCACTTTGGAATTCGTGTTGAAGAATGGGTCTTACGCAATCGGGAACTGTGAATCATGTCAGGTGGGGAACCAAGCAGCATTAAGCAGTCACCCCGGTGTGCCGTAAGGACGCCTGTTTGGAGCGGAGACCTTGGTTACCGTGTGTAGATTGACCATCAAGGATATGGCGTATGATTCGTTGCCCGACTTGCGGGAAAGCCACGGGGGACGGGACCTTGGGCGTTTGCCCGGCTTTTCCCCTTTTTCTTTGGTAAAGACGGGCGAGAGGAGGGAGTATCATGCATCGAGCACTCTACAGAACATGGCGTCCCCGTACCTTTGACGAGGTGTGCGGGCAGGACCATGTCACCGATATTCTGAAATATCAGGTGTCGGAGGGAAAAGTCTCCCACGCATATCTGTTCTACGGTTCTCGCGGGACGGGGAAGACCTCTTGCGCGAAGATTCTCGCAAAAGCGGTGAACTGCCTGCACCCGGTGAGAGGGAACCCCTGTAACGAATGCGAGGCGTGCCGCGCGATTGACGCGGGCACCGCGACCGATGTCATCGAGATGGATGCCGCGTCGAATAACGGCGTGGACGATGTCCGTGACTTAAAAGAAGAAATCATCTATATGCCCGCGGAACTGAAATACCGCGTGTATATCATCGACGAGGTTCACATGATGAGCCCGAGCGCGTTTAACGCGCTGCTCAAAACGCTGGAAGAGCCGCCCGCCCATGTCCTCTTTATCCTCGCCACCACCGAACTCGGGAAACTCCCGCCGACCATCGTCTCGCGGTGTCAGCGGTGCGATTTCCGCAGAATCGGGACGGAAGTCATTATGGCGCGGCTCGCGAAGATTGCCGAAGCCGAGAAGATGACCCTGACGCAGGACGGCGCGAGAATGATTGCCCGCGCGTCACAGGGTGGGATGCGGGACGCTGTGAGTTTGCTCGAACTCTGTGCCGGCGCCCATGCCGATATCAATGAAGAATTGGTCTCTTCGCTCCTCGGAGCGGGGAATCGCGGGGCGCTCGCAGCCACTTTGGAGGCGGTATTCCATAAGGATTATGCCGCACTGTTCCGTGCGGTCGACGAGACAGTCATGTCTTCGGGTGACCTCGGGGGATTTTTCTCGGGTCTTTCCGACATGGTGAGAAACCTCATTGTCGTAAAGACCGTACCCGATGCGAAGTCCTATCTCGATTTGACAGACAGCGAAGAGGAGAAACTCCGCAAAATGGCACAGAGCGTGTCACTCGACCGTCTGCTCTATATCAGCCGTGAGATCGAGAACCTACAACCCTCGCTCCAAAAGACGGGGATTGCCCGCCGCGCGGCAGCGGAGATTACTCTCACACGAATGTGTGATCCGCGGCTCGGGACGACCCCCGAGGCGATGGTGAGCAGAATCGAAGAACTCGAACGAGAGGTCGCCATTTTGAGGATGGGGATTTCTCCGTCGCCCACAAAGACAGCACAAACACCCGCCGCGTCCGCGGCACCCGCTACTGCCTCTGTCGAACAGGCGGAGATGACCGCACATACTTCGGCTCCGATGGAAGACCCCGTGAGCCCCATCGAAAAGACAGTAGCGCCTGCCGCTCCCGAATACGAGGGAGACGGTGCCCCAGTCACATCGGACGAAGCACAGGTGGCATGGCAGACGATACAGGAAGAGTTTCTCCGCCTGTTCCCATACTACCGCGGCGTGCTTCAGGGTGTCCGTATGCAGGTCTCGGGAGAGACGCTGACACTTTACCTCCGTCCCCATGTGCTCGTCTCGAATTTTCAGGCAGACAAACGCGCAGGGCAGGCGATACTGAAAATCGCGGGGGAGACGATGAAGACCGCGCTGACACGGCTCGATATCGAAGTCCCGAAATCTTCTTCGGACGCGCCGAAAATTCCAGATGAAGATCTGTATTAAGGAGAAGGATCCATGAATGTAAAACTTCCGAAAAACAACAGCGGCATGGGCGGCGGAAATATGCAGAGTATGCTCCGTCAGGCACAGAAGATGCAGGAGGATATGGCCGCCCTGCAAGCCGAACTCGAAACCCGCGAATACGAGGTTTCCGCGGGCGGCGGGATGGTGAAGGTCACCATCACCGGGAAAAAAGAGATCAAAGCCATGGAGATTCAGCCTGAGATCGTCGACCCCGACGACATCGAGACCCTCGCGGATGTTTTGACTGCGGCGGTCAACGAGGCGATTCGCAAGGTGGAAGATACCGCCGCCGAAGAGATGAATAAGATCACAGGCGCGATGGGTCTCCCCGGCGGGATGCCCGGACTCTTCTGATATGGCGGAATACATTGCACCGCTCGAAATACTGATCGAGCAATTCCGTCTTCTCCCGGGTGTCGGAGAGAAAACCGCGGTGCGGTATGCCATGTCGCTTCTGCATCGGTCGGAAGAGGAGGTCGCGCGGTTCGCGGATGCCATTCTCGGTGCGAAACGCGATGTACATGAATGTCGGATCTGCCATAACATATCTGCGGGGGAGATTTGTCCCGTCTGTGCGGACCCCGACAGAAATCGCTCGGTCCTCTGTGTCGTGGAGACCCCACAGGACGCGATGGCGATGGAGCGGCTCCATATGACCGACTGGCGGTATCATATCCTCGGAGGTGTACTGAACCCGAAACGCCAACTCACGGCGGAAAAACTCCATATCGAGGACTTGCTTGAGCGTGTGGGAAAGGAAGAGATTCATGAGGTCGTGCTCGCGACGAACTGCACTTTCGAGGGGGACACCACCGCGGCGTATCTCCATAAACGCATCGCCGCGCAGTATCCCGATGTCCGCATCACCCGTCTCGCACAGGGGATTCCCGTGGGCGGGTATCTCGAATATGCCGACCCCATCACCCTGACACAGGCGATTCAGGGCAGAAAGAGTTTGTGAGGTCAGTATGGCAAGTAAAAATTCTTCCGGCGGCGGAAAGAAGTCTGTCCGCCGTGCGGTCAAAAAACAGGTGAAGAAACTCAGCACCGGGCAAAAAGTGATTCTCGTCATTGCCCTCATCGTGGTGCTCGCCGTATGTGTTGCGCTCGCGTACCACTTCGGATGGTTCAGCCTG
>JAQYLJ010000010.1 GCA_028720145.1 Clostridia bacterium | reverse complement strand
CCGCCGACCACGCCCGCGACCGTGCCGCCGACACCCGCCATGGTGCCGAGCCCGACCCCGAGGTTGGTGAACTGACCGACCGCCTCGTTTTGCGCGACCTGCTCCGCGACATCAAAGCCGCGCTCCTGCTGATAGGTATAGCCCTCTTGCGCGCGCTTCTGCGCCATCGCCTGCGACTCGATGACCGTCTTTTTCGCCGCGGTCTCCGCGTCAATGACGCTGACGGTCTGACGGAGTTTCGCCTCCGCGACGTCCGCATACTGACGGAAATAGAGGGACTTGAACTTCTCATACTGGGCTTCCCCGTCGGGTTTCGCGATGCTCATGACGAAGAAGCGTTCGAGCGATACCCCGTAGTCGAGGAAATCGTCGCGGAGCATATCCAGCAGGGTCGCGGACATTTCGCCGAGATGCTCGTCGATCTCAAAGATGTTGATGCCCTGTGTCTTGATGATCTGGGCGATGTAGGACTTGACCTTGGTCATGAGGACCGCGCGGAAGAACTGGGTGAGTTTCGCCTGCCCGAGCGCGTTCTCGGTGCCGACGAGTTTTAAGAGCAGTTTCTTTGAATTATCGACCCGAAGGGTCATCTCGCCGCTCGCGCCGATGGACAGCGGGAATCCGTAGTTCGGCTCGATGAACTGAATACGGCTGTCGGTCCCCCACTTGATTGCCATCTGCTCGGTCAGATTGACAAAATAGACCTCGCAATGGAACGGCGTCTTGTCTCCCGTGACGCGATTGAGCAGTTTCCCGAGTTTCGGGATATTCTGTGTTTCGAGGGTGTAGCGTCCCGCGCCGAAGATGTCGAGCACCTGCCCGTTCATCATGAACACCGCTTCCTGCGACTCGTGGACGATGAGTTGGGTCAGCGAATTGAAGTCCTCACAGGGATGCTTCCAGACAAAGGTGGTGTTATCTCCCTCATACTTGATGATATCTGCGATTGCCATGTTGGTTCCTCCCGTGTCCTTTCTCACTTATGAATTATCAATTTCCAGGTTGCCAAGAGCGAATTCGAGACAGGTCTGTATCAGTTCGTTACGCGTCCTGCCCGTCTCCTCCGCGATGGTATCCAAATGACGGATAAGTTCGTTCGGGAGACGCACCGAGACGACCGAGGACTCACCGCGGTACTTTTTGGATGCAATCACCAGTTTTTTCTCTGCCATTGCAATACCTCTCTTTCGGGTAAAACTCTTGTGTTTTGCCTCTGACGCAAGTATACTACTTTTGTAATACGAGTGTCAAGCGTTTTTTCAAAATTTGCAAAGATTCTGCATATTTCGCCCCCAAAGCGGCGTTTTTACCCGTCTCGGAGTATGCATTTTGTCGCGCAATCTCCCGAAAAACAAAAACCCCCGTGCCGCGGCACGGGGATGATTCTGTTTTGATCGGTCTCATTCTATTTTATTGAACTCTTTTTATCATTTTATAAAATAGAACAATATGCGGCTTCTCGCGGAGCAAACGGTTCCTCGGTTTCGGCAAAGCGCGCGGCTCTCGTCAGAACCAGACGGCTTTGATGAGCGAGATGAGCACGATGAGGAAAACCACGCCCACGGCAATGAGCTTGAACCCGAAGTTGGTCTCCGAGACATTCTCCCGCCGGTTGATGAGCGTGCGCACCGCCATGCCCGCCACGAGCACGAACAGCGCGGTATACCTGAGAGCGATCTGTTGCGGCTCGGTCATGAGCGCGCCGTTATGCGAGCGCACCGCGTACACGGCGAGCAGAATGAGCCCGACGATAAAAATCAGGTTCGGAATATGCTTCTTCATCAAAGGGACAGGCGGTCGCTCGTTTCATAGAGCGAACGGATGCTCGCCGCTTTGCGGTCACAGCGCATTCTCATCTCCGCGAGCTGCTCTTCGGAATAGGGATCGAGATCGCCCGGTTTCAGCTTGCCCTTATACATTCTGTCGAGGATGAGCGCGAAGTTGATGTCGGTCGCCACGATTTTGCCCTCGTATTCGCAAATCACGAGGTTGGATTTCCCCTCGAAGAGACTGTCTACCGCGAGTTCTCCCATGCGGGAGGCGAGCAGACGGTCACGCAGGGTGGGCGTACCGCCGCGGACGACATGGGCGAGCCGTGCGAACTTGGTCTCGACGCCGGTGTCCTCTTGGATGGTCTCGGCGAGTTTCTGCGAGAAATCAGGACCCACGCCCTCGGAGACGATGACGATGAAGTTCCGCTTCCCCGCGATGCGGTCCCGCTTGATTTTGGCAATCAGCGCGTCGGTATCAAACTTGATTTCGGGGATGGCGACGCCGGTCGCCCCGGTGGCAATCCCGCTTTGGAGCGCGATATCTCCCGCATCTCTGCCCATGACTTCCACCACATTGCAGCGGGCATGGGACTCGCAGGTGTCGCGCAGACGGTCGACCATCTCGACGACGGTGTTCATCGCGGTATCGAAACCGATGGTCGCATCGGTCGAGGTAATGTCGTTATCGATAGTGCCGGGGAGTCCGATGCAGGGGATTCCGCGCGCGGTCAGGTCGGTCGCACCGCGGAAAGTGCCGTCCCCGCCGATGGCGACAATGCCGTCGATCTGGTTGGCACGGCAGGTCGCGATGGCTTTCTTCATCCCCGCCTCGGTCTTAAATTCGGGGCAGCGGTCCGAATACAGGATGGTGCCGCCGTGATTGATGATATTGGATACATCCCGGAGTCCGAGCGGTTTGATATCGCCGTCGATGAGACCCGAATACCCGCGATAGATCCCCATGACCTCGACGCCGCGCTGAATCGCGCTGCGCGTGACCGCACGGATTGCCGCGTTCATCCCCGGGGCATCGCCGCCGGAGGTCAGAACTCCGATTCTTCTGAAAGTTGCCATAACTCTCGCTTCCTTTTATTTATAAATTATTTTTATCAAATCGGTTTTCGATTATTTTTCAAACAGGGGAAACTCCCGACACAGCCGCGCGACGGCGGCGCGTACCTCATCCCGCTTCTCGGGATAGGCGGTCGCCGTGAGGTGGATGAGGTGGGCGATCTCGCGCATCTCTTTTTCGCCCATGCCGCGCGTCGTCACGGCGGGGGTGCCGACCCGAATGCCCGAGGTCACCGACGGCTTCTCGGGGTCGCCG
The DNA here is from genome assembly GCA_028720145.1 of Clostridia bacterium. Taxonomy (GTDB): domain Bacteria; phylum Bacillota; class Clostridia; order Oscillospirales; family CAG-272; genus UBA1740. The sequence continues at coordinate 15,216 of JAQYLJ010000010.1, read as the reverse complement.
GGAATCGCGTTCTTGTTGACCGTAATCCCGCAGTCGTCGAGCCGCACTTCGAGGTCCCGCCCCGTGATGCCGACCGGTCGGAGGTCGAGGAGGAGCAGGTGGTTATCCGTCCCGCCGGAGACGATACGGAATCCCTCTTCCGTCAAAGCGGAGCCGAGAACACTTGCGTTTTTCACAATCTGCTTTTGGTATTCACGGAATGCGGGCGTGAGTGCCTCTCCGAAGCAGACCGCCTTCGCCGCGATGATATGCAGGAGCGGTCCCCCCTGAATCCCGGGGAAAATCGCCTTGTCGATTTTCTTCGCCATTTCCTCACTGTTCGTGAGAATCAGTCCGCCGCGCGGACCGCGCAGGGTCTTATGCGTGGTGGTGGTCACTACATCGGCATAGGGCATGGGCGAGGGGTGCAGACCCGCCGCCACGAGACCGGCGATGTGCGCCATGTCCACCATGAAGTACGCGCCGACCTTCCGTGCGATTTCGGCAATCCGCGCGAAGTCGATCACCCGCGGATACGCGGACGCACCCGCCACAATCAGTTTCGGGCGGCATTCGAGCGCGATTTCCCGCATTTTGTCATAATCGATGCACTCGGTCGCGGGGTCGAGCCCGTAAGGAACGAAGTGATAATACTTTCCCGAGAGGTTGACAGGACTGCCGTGGGTCAGGTGCCCACCCTCGGCAAGCGACATCCCCATGACCGTGTCGCCGGGCTGTAGGAGCGCGACATAGACGGCGGTATTCGCCTGCGAGCCGCTGTGCGGCTGAACATTCGCATACGATGCCCCGAAGAGTTCCTTCGCGCGTTCCCGTGCGAGATTTTCCACGACATCCACCTTTTCGCACCCGCCGTAATAGCGGTGCCCGGGATAGCCCTCGGCGTATTTGTTGGTCAGAATACTGCCCGCCGCGAGCAGAACCGCCTCGCTCACCACATTCTCGGATGCGATGAGTTCAATGCCGTTTCTCTCTCGGTCGTATTCCGCCTCAATGGCTTCTCCCACCGCGGGGTCGAGTGCTTTCAGCGCGTCGATTGCGTTTTTAATCATGTTTCACCGCCACAATGCCGATTTTCGTCCAGTATATCGCAAATCGAAAAAAATATCAAGACCCGCGGGCGAAAACCGCAGAATATTCTATCGCGCACGCGCTGTATTTTGAATTTCTGTTTTTTCTCGCCCGCCCGATTGACAAAGATGGAATAAAAAAGTATAATAAAGCAAAGTATGTTGGGGGTCTCGACCGAGATGGGCATGACGAAAATCATGGTGACCGGATGCCGCGGCGGATGCGGTGCGTCCACGGTGGCGATGGGTCTGGCTTGTGCGCTCGCGCACGCAGGCAAAAGGACCGTCCTGCTCGACTTCGACTTATCGGAGCGCTCTCTCGATATGTACCTCGGCTGCGAGGACCGCGTCGTTTATGACCTCGGGGACCTGCTCATCGGGCAGACCGGGGTGAAGAAGATCGCGGTTACACCACAGGGAATCGATTCTCTCTACCTCATTCCCGGTGCCTACCATCTCCGCCGCCCGCCGACAGGCGAAGAGACGGCGCGGGTCTTCTCGGTGCTCGAACAGGAGCTCGACGCCGACTATCTCGTCATCGATGCGTCGAACGCGTCGAACCCCGCGGTGAAAATCTGTGCGGCGCTCTCGGACGAGGCGCTCTTGGTGGTGCTTGATACCCCGCTCGCGGTGCGCTCCGCCACTTCTCTCGCCGACACCCTGCACGAGTGGGGGAAGGACGGTGTGAAGATGGTCGTGAATCGCTTTTCCATGACCCCGAAGCACCCGACCGATCTCCGCGCGCTCATCGATGAGACCGGGCTGTGTCTTATCGGCGTGGTGCCCGATTCTCCCGGCTTCGCGCGGTTGCAGAACGAGGGGATTCCCGCCTGTTCCGCGAAAGAGGGACGCGAAGTCGTCGCGGCGTTTCGCAATATGGCGAAGCGCGTGATGGGTGAAGTCTGCCCCCTGCTCTCGGACATACCCTGTCCCCGCAAAAAACTGTTGGATTGATCGTAATCGTCTATTGAATTTACCGTAATCGCTTGACCTTTGAAGGAGGAAATCATGCAGATTGCCATTATTGCCGACGACAACAAAAAGGAACTCATGGCGCAGTTTTGTATCGCCTACTGCGGGATTCTGAGCCGTCACCACCTGTGCGCGACCCAAATCACCGGCAAGTATATTATGGACGCCACGGGACTCGATATAGAACTCATGCTGTCGGGGAGCGTCGGCGGCGGAGAGCAGATTCTCTCCCGCGTGTCGTATAACGAGATTGACCTCGTCTTCTACTTCCGCTCGACCGAGCCGAGAGCCGAACAGGGCATCACCGAGCAGAACCTGCTCCGCCTGTGCGACATTCACAATGTACCGGTCGCCACCAACATCGCGACCGCCGAGGTCCTTGTCCTCGCCCTCGACCGTGGAGAACTCGATTGGCGGGAGATGGTGAACCCCACCTCGGAATACAACCGTCAAAACGCCTGAAATTTATCCGAAAACTCGGCTGTCCGCTTCGGTGAGACAGCCCTCTTTTCTCTGTTTGGAGACCGAACCCCGCCCTGCGGCGGGAGAAAGGAGCGCCATGAAACAAGAGACCCCCATGTCTCTGCAGATCGTCAGCCGTATGGAAAACGGTGACGGTGCCGAGACCTATACCCATACCGCGACAGGGACGCTCCGACAGGTGGGGGATCACCATTCCCTCGCCTATACCTCCCGCGACGAGAACGGGGCGAAGACCATGAATGCCCTCTCGTGGCAAAAGGGGGTAGAGAAACTGCATTTGAAACGGCGCGGAGCCGTAAAATGGGAGGTCCTCTTTGACCCCGCGCTCCCTGCCATGACCCGCTATGAACTGCCGCCGATCGCCTGCGACCTGCGCGTCACCTGTCACGGGGTGGACCTCGCGCTCGACGAGTTTGGCGGGACAATCACCCTCACCTATACCCGTGAAATCGGCGGAGATACCGCCCGGGTCACCTATACCATCACCGCGCGCGTGACGGAGGACGAGCCATGATTCTGACCCAAGCCGAACTCACCGCGCGCTTGAAACAGTCTCCCCCGCCGGTCGGCAGCTATCTGCTCTGCGGGGAGGAGACCTATCTCCGTCGTGCGTTCACCGCCATGTTCCGTGAGAAACTGCTCACCGACCCGAGTTTGAACGCCTTTAACCACATTGTGCGCGAAGGCGAAGAGATTGACTACGGGGCTCTGCGCGCCGACCTCGAAACGCCGCCGTTCTTCACCGAGCGGAAACTCGTGGAATGGCACGGTGCCTGTCTCACCTCTCCGAAAGACGAGGATTTCGAGAACCTCGCCGCGCTCGCAGCCCTCACGACCGAGGACTCGGGTACCGTGTTCCTGCTCCCCGTCTCCCCCGAGGGTCTCGATCCCGGGACGGCGAAACGCCCGTCCCCGACCCTGAAACGGCTCGCGGAGTGTTTTTCGGTCGTGATTTTCGAGAAATCCACCGATGCCCAACTTGTAAATTGGCTGTCCCGCCACTTTGCGAAAGCCGGAGTCAAGACCGCCCCCTCGGTCCCCCGCACCCTCCTCGCCCGTGCCGGACGCTCCATGGATGTGCTGGCGAACGAGGTGGAAAAACTCGCGGACTATGTCAAAGCGCACGGGCGGGATACCGTCACCGAGGACGATGTGGCGTTCGTCTCGGTCTCGACGGTGGAATCGGACGCGTTCGGATTGACGAACGCCCTGATGAAGAAAGACCCTGCGGCGGCGTTCCGCAATCTCGCCGAGATGAGGATGCGCCGCGTGGAACCCACCATGATTTTGGGGCAGGTCTCCCGCCTGTACGGCGACCTTCTCTCCCTCGCGCTGCTCCTCGACGAGGGGCACACCCCGACCTCCGCCGCTAATCTGCTCGGCATGAACGGTTACCGCGCCGACCTCTATGTGCGCGCCCTCGCCAAATATTCCGTACCCACGCTCCGCGAGGCGCTCACCCTGTGCGCGGATGCCGATAAGAGCGCCAAGGCGAACTTCGGCGGCGACTCCTATCTGCTCCTCGACCGCCTGATTGCCCGTCTCGCGACCCTCTGACGGCGCTACCGCGGCATGAGGATTCCGTCTTTTGAAACGGAACGCACCCGAACACTCATTTGAAAAGCGACCCCGCGGGGTCGCTTTTTTAGTTTTTCTTTCACGTTTTTCTTTCACGCTTTTCTTTCATTTATATAAAATTTATAAGATGCCCGCGCGGGGGTATATCAAACTTGATAATCCCCCTATCCGGTTTTCATAATTGACATATCGATTCACGTTTATCTATAATAGAGCCGGAAATACAAAAACACAAGGAGTGAAAAAACTATGGCACGCTTTACTCTCCCCCGTGATCTCTACCATGGCAAAGGAGCTCTCGAAGCTCTGAAAACCCTGAAAGGAACCCGCGCAATGGTTTGCGTCGGCGGCGGTTCCATGAAACGCTTCGGTTTCCTCGACAAAGTGGTCTCCTACCTGCAGGAAGCCGGCATGGAAGTCGAGCTCTTTGAGGGTATCGAACCCGATCCGTCGGTCGACACCGTGATGCGTGGTGCCGAGGCAATGACGAAGTTCCAGCCCGACTGGATTGTCGCCATCGGCGGCGGCTCTCCGATCGATGCCGCAAAGGCAATGTGGATTAAGTACGAACATCCCGAAATCACCTTCGAGCAGATGTGCGTGGTGTTCGGCATTCCCGAACTCCGCAAAAAGGCACACTTCTGCGCGATTCCCTCGACTTCGGGTACCGCGACCGAGGTGACCGCTTTCTCGGTCATCACCGACTACAAGAAAGGCATCAAGTATCCTCTCGCCGACTTTGAGATTACCCCCGATGTCGCGATCGTCGACCCCGACCTCGCAGAGACCATGCCGAAGAAGCTGACCGCGCACACCGGTATGGATGCGATGACCCACGCGATCGAGGCGTATGTCTCCACCGCGCATTGCGAGTTCACCGACCCGCTCGCCATCTTCGCCATCAAGATGATTCAGGAAGACCTGATCCCCTCCTACAACGGCGATATGACCAAGCGCGCCTCCATGCACAACGCGCAGTGCCTCGCGGGTATGGCGTTCTCGAACGCTCTGCTCGGCATCGTCCACTCCATGGCACACAAGACCGGTGCCGCATTTGAGGACCTCGGCGCTCACATCATCCACGGTGCCGCGAACGCTATGTATCTGCCCAAGGTCATCGCCTTCAACGCGAAGGACGAGACCGCGAAGAAACGCTACGGCGTGATTGCCGACTACATGGGTCTCGGCGGCGCGAACGACGACGAGAAGGTAAAGAACCTGATTGCCTTCCTCCGCGGCATGAACGACGCGCTCAACATTCCGCAGTGCATCGCGCACTACGGTCTCGACAGCATGCCTGCCGACACCGGGTTTGTCCCCGAGAACATCTTCCTCGAACGGCTCCCCGAGATTGCGAAGAACGCAGTCGCGGACGCCTGCACGGGTTCCAACCCCAGAGCCATCACCGTCGACGAGATGGCGAAACTGCTGAAGTGCTGCTACTACGACACCGAAGTAGACTTCTGATAGAAGAACCCGCCAATCACCAAACGAAAACCCCTCTCCGCCGCACCGGTGCTCTCGCACCGGCGCGGCACGCATGGAACCCCATTTCACTCACAAAAAAGAACACAGAAAAGCACCCCGCGAGGGGTGCTTTTCTGTTTGCGTATAGCTTCCCAAAAGAAATCTCTGTTTCACGCGAAAAAACCGAATCGGTTGTCAATTCCGGTATTCTTTTCGCGAAATCTTGAAGCGGTTTTATTCGGTTGCGGTTACAATATCGACACTTCGCGGTAATTCATCCACCCAACCGTTCCCATTGATATCCTGCAATTCAGCTTCGGTGCCGTCAAAGTAAACGGCGGTCAGCGCCTGGCATTGTGTCAAGATACCTGTGCCGACCTCGGTCACATTCTTGCCGAGCCTGACGGTTTGCAACGCATTGAAACAACCGAGATAACAAGTTAACTCTCCGCTTGCAAGGGAGAGCTCTCTCAATGTCGTAGGATAATAATAGTCAACCTGATGTGCTGTCCCGATATTATAACTCTTTACGGCAAATCCGGATCTTTGCTCCGTGCCGAAAAGAACAAGAAGCGAACATTTTTCGGTTCTGCTATAGCCGATGAAAGGCAATGAAATCGACACGACCGTGCTGCAAGAGAGGCATCCTTGCTCCAATTCCTCTACGGTCTCGGGGATGACGATAGCGGTCACGCCGCTCTTGTAGAACGCATCTTTGACAACCGTTTTTACGGTCGCGGGAATCTTGTATTCGGTAGCAAATACTTTCAGTAATTTTGCGTTCTTCAGATCAATGATGCAACCGTCCGTCAACCCTAAGTTTTGGTTGTTTTCATCAATGGTCAGCGTTTGCAAATCAAACGAATCAAAGTTAATGGTCTCAATGCTTGCAGGCAAAACCACATTTTTCACTTGCCCGCCGAAGCTCGTACCGATGGTCTTGCATACGCTGTCCGGTTCGAAAGTGATGCTCGTCACGGAAGTGTAGACGAACAGTCCTTTCGGCAATGCAGTCACCTTTTTGCCCACGGTGAGCGCTATGCCTCCGGTAACGCTACAGGAATAGAAGACACCGGTTGTGCTGACTTGCAAAGCTGCGGATTCAATTTTGACCGTTTTCAAATTGTTGCATTTTTCAAATGCCTTCGAACCGATGGTTGCCACCGTTTCCGGAATAACGATCGCGGAAATATTTGTTTTCGCAAATGCCGAACTCCCGATGGTCGTGCATTTTGAGTTTTCTTCGAACTCAAGAGACACAAGGGCTTCATTGCCTTTCATAAAATTGCTCGGAATGGTGAGCACGCTGTTTCCGATCAACAGATTCGTAACACCCGACAATGCCCCCGTTGAAATCGACTTGCAGTTTTTTGCGCGATAGATTAGGTTTGCGCAGGAATCGAATGCGAAAACGCTGATTGCTTCTACTGATTCTCCAATGGTTGCCGAGGTCAACCCGCTTTGATAGAATGCCTGGTTTTCAATTGTGGTAATGCTATTCGGAATCACAACCGACTGAAGCGATGCGCATTCCATAAAGCAAAACGAGGGTATCGTTTTGACTTCGCAGTTTCCAAAATCAATGTCAGCGAGAGAAGAACCGGCAAATGCGGCCTCTCCAATCTCCGAAATTCCCGCGCTGAGCGTCACTTTTTCCAAGTTATCGGAATAGAAGAAGCAACGATCCGAAATGATGTATTTCTCACCGTTATACGAATCAGGAAGAATCAAATCCTTTTTCTCGCCCACATAGTCGCAGAGATAGTGCGTCCCTCCCGATGTCAAAAAAACAAATCCATCCGAGGTTGTATCGAGAATGCTGCCGCTGCCCGTGTGAATGACAACAGCAGAAGACATGCTGCTGTGCGAAACAACATTGGATGCAATCGTCTTTCCGGAATGATTGATGATTTCACACCCGCCGTTCACACAAATGCTCTGTTCTTGCAAAACGGCATTCTCCCCGAGCGTAATCGTGATAAAGCGGTTGGCATTGATTGCATTGTACCCCACTTTCTTTACCGTATCGGGAATAATCAATGCTCTCACAAGGAGGTTTTCAAAGAACAAGGCATGGTCTGCAATCTCCACTACGCTCAACCCGTTGTAGGTTGTCGGAATGTTGATGACCTCATCTGTGCAGGTCCCTATCCCGCAGACGGCGTAGCCACCGTTTACTTTCACAAATTCCAGCCCGGTGGATTCCGGTCTTGCATGACACTCCGTGCAGAAACCGTCGACATAGTGATGCGCAGTTTTTTCCACAGGCGTTTGTTTGGTGATGACGGTCTTACAGACTGAACAATGCGATCCTTCCGTCAAACCGGTTTTCGAGCAGGTCGCGGCAACGGCATTATCTTTTACTATCGTATGGGGAAGCTTAGCCACCGTGTTTTGTTTGACAATTACAGCGTTGCAAACCGAGCAATGTTTCCCCTCTGTAAGTCCTGTGGCAGTACAAGTAGCGGGAACTGCCGCATCGGTGACCGGAGTGTGCATTTCGCTTTTTTGAATGGATGCTTCCTCTGTTACAGAACATTTGTTACAAGTTCTGGCGCGCTTGCCTTCTTCCGCACAGGTAGCTTGTTTCACAATGCTCCAATCGCCAAAGGTGTGCTGACATACTATAGGATTGTCGGAATCGTCGTTATTCTCTCGACTGTCATTGTTGTTCTCACCTATCTTGTCGGTTGTTTGCGGATTGTTTTCATCGCTCGTCGGCGTTTCAGACTTATCGCACGCAGAAAATGCAAGCATACATACCAGAACCAATATGAGTGCGATCCATAATGCTTTTTTCATAGTCATCCCTCCGATTATATAATAGGCGAAGACAAAAAGTGTATAATATCCCTACAAAAAGATACACCAATCTCTTTATTTTGTTTGTTTTACATATTTATTGTGCCACATTTTTATGAATGCGTCAAGATATTTTGCAATTCATACAATCCCCGTTTTGTCCATACAAAAACGGAAACCCGGCGACTGAGAATCACAAAATCTCCCATTAAATCATCGATTGTATCTGTTTATTCCCTCCCGTAGATCGGTTTTATCCTTTGGCATCCGGAGAAATCACCAAGTGAAAAATTCGCGGACCATAGATTCGGATCCGGATTCAGCACTTATGTGCTGAGCCGTTTCTCGCGAGGAGTGGCTCCAAACAGAAAAGCACCCGCGAGGGGTGCAATTTTGCTATCGTTCCACCCGGGTATTCGCCGCCCTCCGGCGGTTCCTCTTGGCTTTTCGATTGGAAAGCCAATGCTCGTTTCATTGACAATGCCTGTTTTCTGTATTATCATTGGTTTATACCACTTTGGGAGAGTAACATGGCAGAATTCTTTGAAATTATTATGCTCATATGCTTTGGGGTGTCTTGGCCGATCAATGCCGTCAAGTCCTATCAAGCGAGGACGGCAAAAGGTAAGAGCTTGGCGTTTATGCTTCTCATCTTGTTCGGTTATGTTGCGGGCATCACCTCGAAATTTCTAAGCGAAACTTATATGGCAAGTATCGCGCAGAAGTGGTATGTGCTTGTCTTCTATGTACTGAATTTCACCATGGTGAGTATCGATCTTTGCATTTTCATTCGCAACCGTCATCTCGACAAAGAGAGAGACGGCAACAAGAACATTTAAAAGAGGGCGTAAAAATGAGAGTTTTGGCGATTGGTAACAGCTTTTCCGAGGATGCCACAAGATATCTTTCTCAGATAGCAAAAGCGCAGGGAGTCGATTTTGAGGTCGTGAACCTGATGATCGGCGGGTGCTCCCTCGAGCGTCACTACAGAAATATGCTTGATGACAAGGACGCGTACGGATTGCAATTTAACGGGCAGAGAACCGGATTTGATCTGTCGATGCGAGAGGCGTTGCTTTCTCGCGAATGGGATGTTGTGACGATACAGCAAGTCAGTCACCTGAGTTTCCGAAAAGAGACCTTTTATCCGTATATCACCGCTTTGGTCGGCTACATAAGGCAGTGTCAACCCCACGCCAAAGTCATGTTTCAGGAAACATGGAGTTACGAGGACGGGAGTGACCGCTTAACCAAAACGGCGGGCTATGAGACCTCAAAAGCTATGCTTTCAGATATCCAAAAGACCTATGCGGCAGTAGCGGAAGAAGAAAATCTTGACGGAATCATTCCTTCGGGAACCCTGTTTTCCATGATGCTCGACAGAGGGATCCGTCAAGTGCACAGAGATACATTTCATGCGACCTTGGGGCTTGGCAGATATGCTCTCGGGCTTTTGTGGTTCAGAATGTTGACCGGAAAAAGCGTTGCCGATAACGGTTTCAGCGATCTTGATGTTCCGGCAAGCGATGAAGAAATCCGCATCGTGAAAGAGATCGTGGACTCTTTTGCTCCCCTCATAAAAGAATAAGACGGTCTCATACGCTGCGCCACGTTCTCACGAGGAGTGGCTCCAAACAGAAAAGCACCCACGAGGGGTGCGAAATTTGCTATCGTGCCACCCGGGTATTCGCCTAGCGGCGAATATCTCTCACCTCGCCGCCGCGTGCTATTTCAAATGCTATATAATACCCGTTATGCCGAAAAGAAGACAAAAGTCGAAAAACAACTACTATTTGCTGTTATTCTTTGCGGTATTGATCGAAGAAACAAGCATTGCTCTCATCGATTTGCATTTTGATTCAGGATCATTATACTGTTCCTCACCAATGTAATCCGTCCTGAATAAAAGTTCAAGCCAATATCCCGTTTCGTTTGCTTCTTTAAGCGCAATTTGCATTTTTGAAACAAAATCAGCTGTTCCATGTGCATATTTGGCTTCACGAATATTCGCACCGATTGATGTTCCGCTTCTGCCGATTTGGTTAGAAATAATGATTTCGCGTTGCTCTTTTAACTGCTTAACAAGATTTATGATCTGAACCGAAAAATCCATTGATTGCTCCGAGAGCTTATCGTTTGCCATAATATCACCGTCCTTGGAGATGACTGTATTATTTCCAATGAAGCATCGACTGCGTCGATATGAAGCACTCGCTATGCTCGCATGAAGCGGCGGCTAAGCCGCCATGAAGCGAAGCGCGCCCTGTCCATCCGTGTGCCCGCAGGCACGCTTCATAGGACGAAGTCCTGCTTCATTTTTCATGCGCCACAGGCGCGCTTCATTTCCAAAACAAAAGCACTTCTCGCGAAGTGCTTTTGTTTTGGAGGCGCCACCCAGATTTGAACTGGGGCGTGAGGGTTTTGCAGACCCTTGCCTTACCACTTGGCTATGGCGCCGTATTTGTAGAAAAGCATCCTCGAGGGATGCTTTTCTGTGGAGCGGATTACGGGGCTCGAACCCGCTACCTCAACCTTGGCAAGGTTGCGCTCTACCAGATGAGCTAAATCCGCATATTCGGCAACAAATGTTTGTCGCCGGTTGGTGCCTCCGGTCGGAATCGAACCAACGACACAAGGATTTTCAGTCCTCCGCTCTACCAACTGAGCTACAGAGGCATACAGTAATGGCGACCCGGATGGGGCTCGAACCCACGACCTCCGCCGTGACAGGGCGGCGCTCTAACCAACTGAGCTACCAGGCCATTACATTACTCTGTTGCATAGCAACTGGTGGGAACAACAGGGCTCGAACCTATGACCCTCTGCTTGTAAGGCAGATGCTCTCCCAACTGAGCTATGCTCCCATTGCCACCACTTCCGTGGCGACGGATTAAATTATAACAGCGGGCGGGCGAATTGTCAAGTGTTTTTTCTAAAAATTATAAAGCGGTACGCAGACGAGCCGAAAAAACCCGCAAATGCGCGCCCGATTCCTCTCTCATATCTCCGCAAAACACTGTCCGCGCCGCGGTTTTTCCCCATCTGACGGGGACAATATGATACGCGGCGGGTCAATCTCGCATTTAGAGAGAACCCTATGGCAGGTGTTCCTTGGATTCCGTCGGCGCACGCGAGGATTAGTGCCGCCAATACTTTCTGTCGAGCGACCGATATTGCACCGCCTCGGCGATATGCTCCGCCTGAATCTCGTACGACGCGTCGAGGTCGGCAATCGTGCGGGCGACGCGGAGAATCCTGTCGTGTCCGCGCGCGCTGAGCCCCATCGCGTCAAACGCCGCCCCGAGAATCTCGGATGCCTCCGCAGTGAGGGTGCATTCCCGCCGGAGCTGCGCGACCGTCATCGCCGCGTTCGGTACAAAGGGTTCTCCCTTTTCCGCGAGCCGTCGAGCGGCGAACTCCCGCGCCGCATTCACCCGTGCGCGAATCTCTTTTGAGGTCTCGCCCCGCGGGGCATTCCCGCTCATCTCGCTGTAAGAGACCGCAGGCACCTCGACCTGTAAATCCATGCGGTCGAGCATGGGTCCCGAGACCTTATCGAGGTACTTGGACACCTCTTTGGGCGTACAGGTGCAGGTGTGCGACGGGTCGCCGAAATAGCCGCAACGGCAGGGGTTCATGGCACCTACAAGCATGAAACGGCTCGGATAAGTGACCCGCGCCTGGGCACGGGTGACCGTGACCTGCCCGTCTTCGAGCGGCTGTCGCAGTGCTTCGCTAATCTGTTTCGGGAGTTCGGGCATCTCGTCGAGAAAGAGAACCCCGTGATGCGCGAGGGAAATCTCGCCCGGCTTGGGATTCGCCCCGCCGCCGATCATGCCGACAGGACTTATCGAATGGTGCGGCGCGCGGAACGGACGGTGACAGACCAAACGCCCTTTGAGCGTCCCGGCGACCGAGTGAATCTTCGTGACTTCGAGTGCCTCGGCAAACGACATCTTCGGCAGAATCCCGGGCAGTCGTTTCGCGAGCATGGATTTCCCCGAGCCGGGAGGTCCGATCAAGAGAATATTGTGTCCGCCCGCGGCGGCGATTTCAAGCGCGCGCTTCGCGCCCGTCTGTCCTCTGACATCCGAGAAGTCCTCGGCGACCGTCTCCTCCGCGTCGAAAAACTCCGCGGTATCAAACCGCGTGACCGAGAGCGCGATTTCCTTCTTCAAAAACCCGAGCACCTCGGTGACCGACCCCGCACCGTAGACCTCAATGCCGTCCACGACCGATGCCTCTGCGGCGTTCTCGCGGGGGACAATCACCCGTTTCCGCCCCGCATCCCGCGCGGCAATCACCATGGGGAGCACCCCGCGCACCGGGCGCAGATCCCCCGAGAGCGACAATTCCCCGATGAACGAATCCCGAGAGAGGTCGCAGTCCCGCGGCAGCGCCCCGCCGCAAGCGAGAATGCTGATGAGAATGGCGAGGTCGAACCCCGAGCCCTCTTTCTTGATATGTGCGGGCGCGAGATTGACGGTCAGTTCTTTCCCCGGGAAGCGAATGCCGCTGTTTTCGCACGCGCTCCGCACCCGTTCTTTCGCCTCTTTGACGGCGGCATCGGGAAGACCCACCAACTCGAAAGTCGGCAGACGGTCAAACCCGCTGCATTCTACGACGACCTCGTATCCGTCGATTCCGAGTGTCCCCGCGCTGAAAACCTGACTGACCATTGTCGCACCTCGTTCCTGTTGATACCATCAGTATACCGCTTTTGTCGAAAAAAGTAAATAAGCGGATTTGACAGTCATGGGGACGGGTGCTAGAATAGATACAAAGATACCATTTCGGAGGTTCCCCATGTACTTTGACTCCTCGATTCTCACCGCCCTCGGGCTCGACCCCGCCCGCGCGACCCCGGGACCGCAAGAAGTCTATTTAGGGCTGTTCGCAGGGGTCTACCGTGCGGGCATGACCCTCGGGGGAAAGACCGTCCTCGTCCTCGGTGAGGGGGAGAACGCGTCGGTCGCCGAACAGCTCGTAAAAGACCTCGGCGCGAAAGAGGTGATTTGCAGAACCCGCACCCCGGGCGGCGGGTTCCCCGCGGGCGAGGAAGATGCGCGGGTCGAATATCTCATTTACGCGGACGAGCCCGCGCACGATGACGATCATCTCCCACTCTCTTTGGATGCGTTCCCGCACCTCGAAGGCGTGGTCGATATGACGGTGCGCCCCCTGCGTTCTCGGCTCCTCCTCACGGCAGAAGAAAGAGATCTCCTCTCCATGGGCGGACTCTTCCCCACGGTCGCGGCGGCAGTCATTCGGGCGGCGGCAAATGCGGGCGCCACCCCCTCTCCCGGGGAGATGGACCGCGCGTATAAAACCCTGCTTCTCGCACGGGCGAATCTCGCTGTCACGGGTTTGCGCTTCGACGGCGCGGAGCCGGTCGCAAAGGTGCTCTCGCGTCTCTCGGGTCGCCCTCTGGTGAGGGTGCCGAACACCCCTGCGGGCATCGCTTCTCTCTCCGCGTATGAGGGGAAACTCCTGCTGTTGGAAGAAGGCATCGCGGAAAAAGAGGAGGCGCTCTACCCCGCCGCGCAAAACAGCCGTATTGTCTTTGTGGCACCGCCCCTCGATACGCTCCAAGAGAACAGGGACACCCTCGGCGAGAAATACCGCCGCATTCTCCCGACCTACTCATCGTTCTGCGACCGCACTTTTGAATATCGCGGCGACCCCGCCACGACCGCCCGCGCCATCTACGACTCTTTTCTTTCCGACCCGTATCTCAGACGGAATATCTGACCGAACCAAACGAACGACCTCCCCGCGAACCCTTGAATAAACGGCTCCCGGGAGAATCAAATTTCTTTGTGTTGTCCATACTATACCGTAAATTGCGGGAGGCACTATGAAAGCATATTTTTGCGGTTGGTACTACCGCTTCCAGTCCGACACCCACACCCTCGCCCTGATTCCCTCATACCACAAGAGCGGGACAGGCAACTTCTCCATGATTCAACTGATTACCGACACCGACGCGTACGCCGTCTCTTTTCCCTTCTCCGACTTTACAAAACACGGGGACACGGTTTGCATCGGGGAGAACACCTTTTCCCCGCGGGGCATCTCCCTCGACCTCTCTGCACCCGGGCTCGACGCGACCGCGCACCTGACCTTCGGGGAGAATGCACGACTCCGCTATGACATCATGGGGCCGTTCCGTCTCGTGCCGTTCATGGAATGTCGCCACAGCGTGTTCAGTATGCGCCACACGGTCACGGGGACGGTCACCGTCAACGGGGTCGAGTACCGTTTTGACGACGGTGTGGGCTACACCGAGGGCGACCGCGGCCGCTCGTTCCCCCGCGTGTATGCGTGGACGCAGAGCAGTTTCCCCGAGGGGTCGCTGATGCTGTCGGTAGCGGAAATCCCGCTCGGGAAACTGCGATTTACCGGCATCATCGGCTTTGTATTTCTCGGCGGGCGGGAATACCGCATCGCGACCTATCTCGGCGCGAAAGCCGAAAAAATCGGGGACGGCGAACTTGTCGTCCGCCAGGGGTGCTACCGCCTGACGGTCAGACGGCTCACGCAGGTGGGGCATCTGCTCCGCGCACCCCGCGAGGGTGCCATGACCCGCACCATCCGCGAGCATCCGGCGTGTCCGGTCTATTATCGCTTCGAGCGGGATGACACCGTGCTCTTTGAGAAGACCGATGAGCGCGCCGCGATGGAATACGAGATCCCCGATACCCCCGCCCCCGCGGAGCCCTGCTGACTTCCCCCTCCCGTTCTCCCTCTCACAAGAGAAAACCTCTTTTCGGAGCGCCCGTGGGCGCTCCTTTTTTCTCTCCCGTTTTGGCGTCGGTCGCGCCTTACGCGCGCGTCCTCTTGACAG
>JAQYLJ010000009.1 GCA_028720145.1 Clostridia bacterium | reverse complement strand
GAGCAAGCCCCCGCCCTACGATATAGAATTTTCTCACTTCGTCATAGACGAAACTTCACCTTGTCGTAAGACAAAACTTCACTTTCCGCGGAGCGGAAAACTTCACTTCGTCGCGAGACGAAACTTCCCGCGGCGTAGCGCGCCGCAGCGTCACATTCGTCGCATACGAAACTTCACTTTCCGCAGAGCGGAAAACTTCACCTTTCGGCGCACCGCGCCGAGACAGACGGTTAAGTTCGGTATCCGAATCACCTGAAAACAGATGATACAAATACAAATTTTTTATCATAAAGGAGTTTTGAAATGAACAGACTGAACGGAAAAGTAGCCATTGTCACGGGTTCTACCAGCGGCATCGGGGTCGGCATTGCGCGGCTCTTCGCGGCAGAGGGCGCCAAGGTCGTGATTTGCGGCCGTCGCGCGGAAAAGGGACAGGCAATCGTTGACAGCATCGTAAAAGAGGGCGGCGAAGCGTCCTATCACTTCATGGACATCACCAAGACCGAGAGCATCGAAGAACTCTTTGCGGACACCGCCGCAAAGTACGGCAAGATTGACATTTTGGTCAACAACGCCGCAAATGTGGCGCTGAAAGACGGGCGCGTGGACGAGCTCACCCTCGAAATGTGGGACGGCATCTTCCAGAGCGACCTGCGCGGCACCTTCTATGCCACCAAGTGCGTTCTGCCCTACCTGACCAAGAATGAGAACGGCGGCTCCATCATCAACATCGGTTCGATGGCTTCCTGCGGCGGCGACCTCGGCTCGACCGCTTACGCCTGCGCGAAGGCGGGTGTGGACCTGTTGACCCAGGCGACCGCGCTCCAATACGGCAAGCAGAATGTCCGCTGCAACTGCGTCAGACCGGGTCTGATCGTGACCCCCGAGAACGAAGCGCATGTTCCGCAGGCGGTCAAAGACATCTTCACCAGCAACATCATGGTCAACCGTTACGGCTGCCCCGAGGATATCGGTCATATGTGCGTCTACCTCGCGTCCGACGAGAGCGCCTATGTCACGGGACAGATCGTCAATGTGGACGGCGGTCTGAACTCCCATGTCCCCACGGTCGCCCAGTTCAAGCAGCTCAATTCCCGTACTTGGTAAATCTCTTTCCGAGCCACGGCTCGGGAAACCCTACTTTCGGCGGAGCGCCCTCGCGGCGCTCCGTCTCTTTTTCGTCGGGTGTTCGGATTCCGACAAAACGCGGGCGGCTTACGGAGAAAATATCCCGCGTAAAAGGGAAATCCCCGCACTTCTTTCAAAAAACTCCGTTTCTTCTATAATATAAAACGCGCGCTCTCTTTTCGTTCACGCCCGATAGCGCGTTTCATATCAGAACCGGCTCTTCTTCCTATCTATCCGATCTTCTTCGGGAAAGCCGCGCCGCCGAGGCGGCGCAGGGCACCGCGTCGGGCGAAGGACAGGCGGAGAAAACCTAAATTGTGAACAAATTGTAAATAATAGAGCGACACTCGAAAATACATAGCAAAAAAGCCGCTTTTGTGCTAAAATAATGCCGGCATATCGGAGAGAAGTCGTCGGGTGAGGTCACCCTACGGCTTTGTTTTCGAGCGCTCCGCTCCGGCGGACAAGCGTTTCCCGATTTCATTTGCTTCAAAACACAAATTCTTATTTGGAGGAACACAAAGATGGCAAAGAAGTATTGCTACCTCTTTACAGAAGGCAATGCGAACATGCGCGAACTCCTTGGTGGGAAAGGTGCGAACCTCGCGGAGATGACCAATATCGGTCTTCCCGTTCCCCAGGGCTTCACCATTAGCACGGAGGCGTGCACCCAGTACTATGAGGACGGCAGACAGATCAACGCCGGCATCATGGAAGAAATCATGACCTACATCGGCAAGATGGAAGAGATCACCGGCAAGAAATTCGGCGACAAGAAGAATCCGCTTCTCGTTTCGGTTCGTTCCGGCGCGCGCGCTTCCATGCCCGGTATGATGGACACCATCCTCAACCTCGGTCTGAACGAAGAGGTCGTGGAAGTCCTCGCAGAGCAGTCGAACAACCCGAGATGGGCTTGGGACTGCTACAGAAGATTCATTCAGATGTACTCCGATGTCGTCATGGAAGTCGGCAAGAAGTACTTTGAACAGCTCATCGACAAGATGAAAGCCGAGAAGGGCGTGACCTACGATGTCGAGCTGACGGCGGATGATCTCAAGACCCTCGCCAACCAGTTCAAGGCGGAATACAAGTCCAAGATCGGGACCGACTTCCCCTCCGACCCGAAAGAGCAGCTCATCGGCGCCATCAAGGCCGTGTTCCGTTCTTGGGACAACCCGCGCGCGAACGTCTATCGCCGCGACAACGATATCCCCTACTCTTGGGGCACCGCCGTCAATGTGCAGATGATGGCATTCGGCAACATGGGCGACGACTGCGGCACCGGTGTCGCGTTCACCCGTGACCCTGCGACCGGCGAAAAGAAACTGATGGGCGAATTTCTCCCCAACGCACAGGGCGAGGATGTCGTCGCGGGCGTTCGTACTCCTCTCAAGATCGAGAAGATGGAAGAGCTCTTCCCCGAGGCGTTCGCACAGTTCAAGCAGGTCTGCAAGACCCTCGAAGACCACTACCATGACATGCAGGACATGGAGTTCACCGTCGAGCACGGCAAACTCTATATGCTCCAGACCCGTAACGGCAAGCGTACCGCGCAGGCGGCTCTGAAGATTGCTTGCGACCTCGTGGACGAAGGCATGAAGACCCCCGAAGAGGCAGTCCTCATGATCGATCCCCGTAACCTCGACACTCTGCTCCATCCGCAGTTCGATGCCAAGGCGCTGAAAGCGGCTACCCCCGTCGGTAAGGGTCTCGGCGCATCTCCCGGGGCGGCTTGCGGTCAGATCGTGTTCTCCGCCGATGACGCGGAAGCATGGAAGGCACAGGGCAAGAAGGTTGTCCTTGTCCGTCTCGAGACCTCTCCCGAGGACATCACCGGTATGAAGGCATCTCAGGGTATCCTGACCGTCCGCGGCGGTATGACCTCTCACGCGGCGGTTGTCGCGCGTGGCATGGGCACCTGCTGTGTTTCCGGCTGCGGCGATATCGTGATGGATGAAGAGAACAAGAAGTTCACCCTGGCGGGCAAGACCTACCATGAGGGCGACTATATCTCCATCGACGGTTCCACCGGTAACATTTATGACGGCATCATCCCGACGGTTGACGCCGAAATCAGCGGTAACTTCGGACGCATCATGGGCTGGGCTGACCAGTTCCGTGAACTGCAGGTCCGCACCAACGCCGATACGCCTCGCGACGCGAAGAAGGCGCGCGAACTCGGCGCAGAAGGCATCGGTCTCTGCCGTACCGAGCATATGTTCTTTGATCCCGATCGTATCGCCGCGTTCCGTGAAATGATCTGTGCCGATACCGTGGAGGAGAGAGAAGCGGCGCTCGCCAAGATCATGCCCATGCAGCAGGCAGACTTCGAGGCGCTCTACGAGGCGATGGAAGGCACTCCTGTCACCATTCGTTTCCTGGATCCCCCGCTCCATGAGTTTGTCCCGACCGAAGAGAGCGAAATCGAAGCGCTCGCAAAGGCGCAGGGCAAGACCGTCGAGCAGGTGAAGGGCATCATTCAGGGTCTCCACGAAGCGAACCCGATGATGGGTCACCGCGGCTGCCGTCTGACGGTCACCTATCCCGAGATCGCCGTGATGCAGACCACCGCCGTGATTCGCGCCGCCATCAATGTGCAGAAGAAGCACACGGCGTGGAAAGTGGTTCCCGAAATCATGATTCCGCTCGTCGGCGAACTCAAAGAGTTCAAGTATGTGAAGGATGTCGTGGTGAAGACCGCGGATGCCGAGATCGCGAAAGCGGGCGTTGACATCCACTACGAAGTCGGTACCATGATCGAGATCCCGCGTGCCGCTCTGACCGCGGACGAGATTGCGAAAGAGGCAGAGTTCTTCTGCTTCGGCACCAACGACCTGACCCAGATGACCTTCGGCTTCTCCCGTGACGATGCCGGTAAGTTCCTGCCCTCCTACTATGACACCAAGATTTACGAGAACGACCCGTTCGCGAAACTCGACCAGGTCGGTGTCGGTAAACTGATGAAGATGGCTGTGGATCTCGGCACCTCGGTGCGTCCCGAAATGCACACCGGTATCTGCGGTGAACATGGCGGCGACCCGTCGTCTGTGGAATTCTGCCACAACATCGGTCTGACCTATGTCTCCTGCTCGCCGTTCCGTGTGCCGATCGCGCGTCTTGCTGCAGCGCAGGCTGCCATCAAGAAGCCGAGAAGTCTCTCCGGCAAGGTTGATAAGGTTGTCAAGGGCATCAAAGGTTTGTTCAAAAAGAACTAATCATTCCTAACCGAAAAGACCTGCTCCCTCGGGGGCAGGTCTTTTCCTGTCTTTTTCCCTCTGCAAGTTATGGTGGATGAGCTTTGCGGGGAGATTTCTCTCGAAAAGACGGCATAATTCGGTGAGTTTGTCAGCGGTTATTTCTTGACGCGGGCGGGAGAGCGTGCTATAATAATTTTGTTTCGAGAAAACTATTTTCAGAATTGCTAAATTACTTTGCGTGCGCGGCTGCGCGTAGGCACAAAAACGCACGGGAATAGGAGAAAACAATGTATCGGATTGTCAACAAACGGGAACTCAATCCCACGGTGACCATGATGGACATTGAAGCGCCGCTGGTCGCGAACAAGGCGGAAGCAGGACAGTTCATCATTCTGCGCGTGGACGAGGACGGCGAGCGTATCCCCCTGACGGTCGCGGGATGTGACCGTGAGGCAGGCACCGTCAAAATCATTTTCCAAATCGTCGGGGCGACGACCGCCCTCCTGAATCGGAAAGAAGTCGGGGACTTTCTCGCCGACTTTGTCGGTCCGCTCGGACGGGCGACCGAGACCGAAGGGGTGAAGAAGGTCTGCGTCGTCGGTGGCGGCGTCGGGTGTGCCATCGCGCTCCCCGTCGCGGAGAAATTCCACCGTCTCGGTGCCGAAGTACATTCCATTGTCGGGTTCCGGAGCAAGGACCTCTTGATTCTGGAAGATGAATTCCGTAGCGCATCGACCAAGCTGACCATCATGACCGACGACGGTTCCTATGGGCGGCAGGGTCTCGTGACCCAACCGCTCGCCGAGGCACTCGCCGCGGGAGAACAGTATGACGAGGTGATCGCGATCGGTCCGCTCGTCATGATGAAATTCGTAGTCGCGACCTGCAAGCCCTATGGGGTCAAGTGCGTGGTCTCCATGAACCCCATCATGATTGACGGGACGGGGATGTGCGGCGGATGCCGCCTGACGGTCGGCGGAAAGACGAAATTCGCCTGCGTCGACGGTCCCGACTTCGACGGGTACGAGGTCGATTTCGACGAGGCGATGATGCGCGGCGCGACCTACCGCGATTTCGAGAAACACGCGTATGACGAAGCGTGCAATCTGTTCAAAGGGGAGGTGCGCTGACATGGCAAACATGAGTCCGAAAAAGAATCCCATGCCGTCTCAGGAACCCGCAGTCCGTGCGCGGAACTTTGACGAGGTGACCCTCGGCTACACGCGGGAGATGGCGATCGACGAGGCGGCGAGATGCCTGCATTGCAAGAACGCTCCCTGCGTCAACGGCTGCCCTGTCAACATTCATATTCCCGACTTTATCGAGCGGGTCAAAGAGGGGGACTTCGAGGGTGCGTACGGCGTGATTTCTCTCTCGAGTTCTCTGCCCGCGGTCTGCGGACGAGTCTGCCCGCAGGAGACACAATGCGAGTCCAAGTGCGTGCGCGGCATCAAGGCGGAGCCGGTGGGCATCGGACGGCTCGAACGATTCGTCGCGGATTACCACAACGAGCACGCGACGGGCGAGGTGGCGGCAATCCCCGCATCGAACGGACATAGAGTCGCCGTGGTCGGGAGCGGTCCTTCGGGTCTGACCTGCGCGGGCGACCTCGCGAAACTGGGGTATCAGGTGACGGTATTTGAGGCACTCCACCTCGCGGGCGGGGTGCTGGTATACGGCATTCCCGAGTTCCGTCTGCCGAAGAAAATCGTTGCGAAAGAGGTCGAGGAGCTGAAACGCCTCGGGGTCAAAATCGAGACCGATGTGGTCATCGGGAAGACCCTGACGGTCGACGAGTTGTTCGGCATGGGCTATGAAGCCGTCTTTATCGGGAGCGGCGCGGGTCTGCCCCGCTTCATGGGCATCCCCGGCGAGAGCCTGAAAGGGGTCTACTCGGCGAACGAGTTCTTAACCCGTAACAACCTGATGAAGGCGTATCGCGACGGCTCCGCGACCCCCATCCTGCACGCCAAGAAAGTGGCGGTGGTGGGCGGCGGTAATGTCGCCATGGACGCGGCGAGAACCGCGCTCCGTCTGGGCGCCGAAAAGGTGTACATCGTCTATCGGAGAAGTCTCGAAGAGCTTCCCGCGAGAAAAGAAGAAGTCGAACACGCGATGGAGGAGGGGATCGATTTCCGTCTGCTCCAAAACCCCGTGGAGATTCTCGGGTATCAGAATCCCGACGACAAGCGCGATCCGAAGAACGGGTTCGTCACCGGCATCAAGGTCATCAAGATGGCACTCGGAGAGCCTGACGCGAGCGGCAGACGCCGCCCGGTGGAAGTCCCCGGCTCGGAAGAGGTCATTGATGTCGACTGCGTGGTCATCTCCATCGGCACCAGCCCGAATCCGCTGATTAAGAACACCACGGCGGGACTGGAAGTCAATTCCCACGGCGGTATCATCGTCGAAGAAGCGACCGGCAAGACCTCGAAAGAGGGCGTGTACGCGGGCGGCGATGCCGTGACGGGTGCGGCGACCGTCATCCTCGCGATGGGCGCGGGCAAAACCGCGGCGAAAGCCATCGACGAATACCTCTCGAATAAGTAATCGGAATCTTTTGGAGGGCGGGGTCTCCCCGCCCGCCCAAAAAGACGAAAATCCGCTTGACTTTATACGGGAATCGTGTTAAACTGAACACAATATCGGAGAACATAAGGAGTTCAAAATGAAACATATCAAGACCATCAAGACCCGTAACCTTTGCGAGAGCGCGAAGAACGGCGGTTGCGGCGAATGCCAGACCTCCTGCCAGTCGGCCTGCAAGACCAGCTGCGGGATTGCCAACCAGAAATGCGAAAAAAAGGGTGAAAACAAATAATCGGAACTTTCCTGAAAGTGCGATCTCGTTTTCGTCAGATAAAGGTGTCGCCCGGGGCGGCACCTTTATTTTTCGTCCAAAAGCGGAAGTAGAAAGATACGATTCGGATGCCGTGGGAGCACAAAACCCCCCGGAAAAAAGCCGAACAGCGGGAGATAATCAATGATTCATCAATACAAACTCGGCGGGTACAACATCGTCATCGACACCTATTCGGGGTCGGTACACGCGGTCGACCCGCTCGCCTACGATATGATTGCCCTCTATGAGGGACACAGCCGCGAGGAGATTCTCGCGGAAATGGAGAAGACCTACGGCGGGGAAGTCACGCCCGAGGAGATAGCCGAGTGCTACGAGCAGGTGACCGAACTCAAAGAGGCGGGGACGCTCTTCGCACCCGACACCTTCGAGGGGGCGGCGGGGAAACTCAAAGAAAAGACCGCGGGCGTGGTGAAGGCGCTCTGCCTCCATGTCGCGCACACCTGTAACCTCAACTGCTCCTACTGCTTCGCGAGCCAAGGGAAGTACCACGGCGAGCGCGCCATCATGTCTTTTGAAGTCGGGCGGCAGGCGCTCGATTTCCTCGTCGCCCATTCGGGGACGAGGCGGAACCTCGAAGTCGACTTCTTCGGCGGCGAGCCGCTCATGAATTTCGATGTGGTGAAACAATTAGTCACTTACGCGCGGAGCATTGAAGAGAAAGCGGGGAAACATTTTCGCTTCACCCTCACGACGAACGGGATGCTGATCGACGACGATGTCATCGACTTCGCGAACCGCGAGATGAGCAATGTCGTACTCAGTCTGGACGGGCGGCGGGAGATCCATGACCGCTATCGCGTGGACTACGCGGGGAACGGCAGTTTCGACCGCATTGTTCCGAAGTTTCAAAAATTGGTCGCGGCGCGCGGCGGGAAGAACTACTATATGCGCGGCACCTTCACGCACGCGAACCCCGATTTTCTCAAAGACATTGAGACCATGCTCGACCTCGGGTTCACCGAACTCAGCATGGAGCCGGTGGTCGCCGCGCCGAACGACCCTGCGCGCCTGACCGAAGAGGATTTGCAAATCGTCCTCGACCAGTACGGCAAGCTCGCGGAGCTCATGCTGAAACGCGACCGAGAGGGCAGACCTTTCACCTTCTATCACTACATGATTGACCTGAATGACGGACCCTGCATCTACAAGCGCATCTCGGGATGCGGCTCGGGGACCGAGTACATGGCGGTCACCCCGTGGGGCGACCTCTATCCCTGCCATCAGTTCGTCGGGGAGGAGAAGTTCAAACTCGGGGACATCTGGCAGGGGGTGACGAATCACGCGGCACAGGCGGAGTTCGCCGCCTGCAATGTCTACGCGCACCCCGACTGTAAAGACTGCTGGGCGAAACTCTACTGCTCGGGCGGCTGTGCCGCGAACGCCTACCACGCGACCGGCTCGGTCACGGGGGTCTATGCCGACGGCTGTCGGCTCTTCCGTCGTCGGATGGAGTGCGCCATCATGGTCGCGGTCGCCCGCTCCCTCGCCGAGAGCGAGGCGGGAGAGGACGCATGAATACCCCCCTCGCAGATTTCTTAAACGCCTATCGGGACGGCTCCGCCTTGCGGTTGCATATGCCCGGGCACAAGGGGCGGGGCGGGGAAAACACCGCCTGTGACATCACCGAAATCAGCGGGGCGGACTCGCTCTATGAAGCGTCGGGGATTCTCCTCGAAAGCGAGAGGAACGCATCGGAGGTCTTCGGCTGTCACACCTTCTATTCGACCGAGGGCTCGTCGCTCGCACTCCGCGCGATGCTGTATCTCGCTTGTGTATTCGCTGCCGAGCGGGGCGAACGCCCGCTCATTTGGGCGGCGAGGAACTGCCATCGCTCGTTTCTCTCGGCGGCGGCGCTGCTCGACTTCGACCTCGACTGGCTGATGCTCGAGAGGACCCCGTCCTACCTCTCCTGTCCGCTCGTAGCGGACGAGCTGGATGCCCGTCTCGCGAGTGCCGTGCGGCGACCCACCGCAGTCTATCTGACCTCGCCCGATTATCTCGGGGGGATGCAGGACATTCGCGGGATTGCCGCGGTGTGCCACAAGTGGGGGGTGTTGCTCCTTGTGGATAACGCCCACGGCGCGTATCTGAAATTTCTCTCGCCCTCGCTCCACCCCTGTGACCTCGGCGCGGACGCCTGCTGTGACTCCGCGCATAAGACCCTGCCGGTGCTGACGGGCGGGGCATACTTGCAGATTGCAAAGACCGCCCCTGCGGTGTTCACGGAGCGGGCGAAGAGCGCACTTGCTCTCTTCGGCTCGACCAGCCCCTCTTACCTGATTCTGAAATCCCTCGACATCGCAAATAAAACCCTCTCCGAGGGGTACCCCGCGCATCAGGCGGCGTTCCTTACTCGTCTCGCATCCCTCAAAGAGACCCTTACGCGCGCGGGATACGCGTTTTACGGTGACGAGCCGATGAAACTGACGATTCGCGCGAAAGCATACGGCTACACTGGGAAGGAACTCGCGTCACTGCTCGAAGAGCAGGGAGTGATGCCCGAGTTCGCAGACCCCGACTATCTCGTTCTGATGCCCTCGCCGTCTCTTACCGACGACGACCTCGCTCGGCTCGAAAAGACTCTGCTCGCCATCCCGAAAAAAGAGAAGATGCTTGCGGAGCCGCCCGTGCTCGCAGAGTTGCCCGAACGGGTGATGACCCCGCGCGAGGCGCTCTTTGCCCCGAGCGAGACCCTGCCGACGGACGCCTGTCTCGGGCGGGTCTTCGCCTCCGCCGCGCTCGGCTGTCCCCCTGCGGTCGCTCCTGTGGTCGCGGGCGAGGTCATCGACGCGCGCGCCCGGGAAGTGCTCGCGTACTACGGGATACGGGAGTGCCGTGTGGTGAAATAACAGCACCCCGTCCGCCGCGCTCGGTCAGCCGCCCCCTGTTGACGCATTCCCGTCCATCGCGTCTCACGTCGACTGTGCTCCCGTCCACTATGCCCCGTCGGGGGACAGACCCGCGCCCGATATTTGCCGCTTTTGGCAGCAACAAAAAGGAGTCGGATACGACTCCTTTTTCGGTTTCTCCTTGACTTCTCCGTACACGCATATTATAATAAATGCGAACAGAAAAATGCCTTTGAGGCAGTACAGGAGGAGATACGATATGGAGAAGAAAAAGACCGATCTCGTGGTTCTCGCGGCAGGGATGGGGAGCCGTTTCGGCGGCTGTAAACAGATGGCGTCCTTCGGGCCGCACGGAGAGACCATCATCGACTACGCGCTCTATGACGCGCGCCTCGCGGGATTCGACCGTGCCGTGATTATCATCAAGCACGCGATCGAAAAAGATTTCCGTGAGATCGTCGGCAAACGGATTGAGAAAATCATGGATGTGGAATACGCATTCCAAGAATTTGATAAGGTGCCGGAACCGTTCGTGGTATCGCCCGACCGCGTGAAGCCGCTCGGCACGGGGCATGCCATTCTTTGCGCGAAAGAACTGATTCAAAACCCCTTCTGCGTCGTGAACTCGGACGACTTCTACGGCAGAGAATCCTTCGTGCTCGTACATGATTACCTCGTGAACGAGGGGAAGAACTGCATGGCGGGCTATCTGCTCGGGAACACCCTCTCCGAGGTCGGCGGTGTGAACCGCGGCGTCTGCCGTGAGACCCCCGACGGGCACCTCGCCGAGATCGTCGAGACCATGAATATCACGCGTGACTCGGGGCTTCCCGACGACACCATCGTCTCGATGAATATGTGGGGACTGCAAACCGATATTCTCGGTCTGCTCGAAGAGAATTTCCGCGAGTTCCTCGCCACCATGAAGAACCCCGTCAAGGACGAACACTATCTGCCCACTTTCATCGATCAGATGATTCACGAGGGCAAGATGGATGTCACGGTACTCCGCTCCCATGCCAAATGGCACGGCGTGACCTATAAGGAAGATACCGAGGCGCTCCGCGCAGCCATCGCCGCCATGTATGAGGCGGGCGTGTATCCGACCGATTTCTGATTTTTACGAAAATCGATTCTCATTAAAAATCAAGGCGTTGCCCGAAAAATCGGGCAACGCCTCTTTGTTTTGCACTTAATGTTTTTGCTTTGTGCCGGATGTTTTGTGTTTTGTGAAGTATGCCCCTCAGACGATGAGCGTGAAGTGGTTGTCGCTTTCCGGCGTGAGGGAGATCGTATGCTCGGACACCCGACCGTTCTCGGTCGTGATCTTGACGCGGTAGTCGCCGTAGAAGCCGCGGAACGATGCCATGTTCCCCGGGACAGAGAGCGAGAGCGAAGTGTGCCACTCTTTGTTGATCAGTCGGTCGAGGGTCTTCCACGCGGGCTTCTCGGTCATATCGAAGCGGAGCAGACCGCCCGCAAATGTGTTCTCGCCCGCCGTCATATCGCCCATGGGCGCGAATGCGGCATAGCCGTCCACGACATTCCAGTAGATAACCGCCTCCATATTCTTCTGCGAGAAGAACATGGGGTACACGCGCTCGAGAATCTCTGCCTGCACTTCTTCGTCCTCGGGGGCGAGGGAGTAGGCGGGAATGGTCATCTCGGTGATTTGCAGGGGCAGACCGAACTGCTCGTAGAGGTCCATGAGACGGAACATGCGCTCGGGGTTGTAGCGCAATTCGGCGCACGCATGCTCGCTCTCACGCGGGTAGAAACTGTGATACTGCATCCCGATCGAGTCGATGCGGCAGCCTTTCAAAAGCAGATTCTCGATGAGGAGCCAATAGGCGTTGCGCGGGTTATAGGTCTCGGGTGCCCAAAGCTGAAACTCGTTGATGATGAGGTGATTGTTGGGGAAATATTTTTCCGCGAGGCGGTAGCTGTACTCGACAAAATCCGGCTCGTCATAGGCGCGGGAATAGGTGCGGTTCCCGTATTTGCCCCAGAAATGCTCGTTTGTCACCTCGAACGAGGGGATTTGCCCCGCGTACCGCTCGGCAATCTCGCGGAAACGCCGTTCGAGTTTTTCTTTGAACACACCGTAGTCGGGGTTCCACCGCAGCCATTCGGGGGTGAAGCTCTCATAGTTGAGGCAGTGGCATTTCGGCTCGATCCCCTTTTCCCGACAGTAGTCGAGGCAGAGATCGGGTGCGGGACGGCGATAAATCTTCTCCGAGTCGGCGGCGAAGCGGGGATGCCCCTCGGTGGGTTCCAGCGTGCTCCAATAGAACGGGAGGGTCGCGATATTGAAGAGCTCGGGGAATTTCTCACGGTAAATGGCGTTCTTCTCCGGAGACTCAAATTCGTCCAGCATAAAGAGGTTCGCGCCAAAGCGGAAGTAGTGACGGATTTGTTCGATCTCGACCTTGGCACCCGACGAGAGGACGCCGTTCGGGGTCGCCAGGGTGATGGACGCAGTCCCTTTTCGGTACGCCTCGATGCCGGAGGTGACTCTGTCGCGGAAATAGTCTTTCTGTTCGTCAAAGAATTTGAGGACGGTATTTTTACGGTCGGACATGGATTTTTCTCCTTTATGAGTAGGATTTGGACCGATTCCGTCTCTATTGTAGCACCTAACGCATACGCAAAGAACCTTACTTTTGCAACAAAAGGTTTGATTTTCGCAACCAAACCTGCTATAATGAACAAAAAGGGAAAAGGAGAGACGGGAATGCTTACGGCAAGTGAGAACACACAGATCGAACTATTGAATGTCATCACCTATGAAGACTGGTACGCGGATCTCAAACGGCAGGGCGGGCGCGGATTCTGCATCCTCTCTTATCGGTTCGATGCGGTCGGGACACGCATCTGCACGGGGGAGCGGGAGATTCCGATTGAGGCGGGGGAAATCGCATTTTTCCCCGCGGATTTCGGCTATCGGCGCAAGACCGAACACGACCGCCTCATCGCACTGCACTTCTTCGCGCCCGGGCTTTCCGACGAGGAGTTTCACATCTTCTCCGCGCGTGTCTCTGCACCGCTCGCCACCCTCTTCACCCGGGCGAGAAAGATCTGGAGCGCACGGGGAGACGGATACCGTTGGCGGGCGCAGGCGCTCCTCTGCGAGATCCTCTCGTATTTGCATTTTGAAACCGTGGAGAGACCGCTCTCTCCACAGGTCGCCCGTGCGCTCGAAGAGATGCGTGATCGCTACGCCGACCCCGATTTCTCGGTCGCCTCGCTCTCCGACACGACCATGGTGAGCGGGACTTATCTCAGGCGGCTCTTCCGACGGGAGCAGGGCATGACCCCCAAACAGATGCTCGACGGCATTCGGTTCTCGCACGCGCAGGCGCTGCTCAACACGGGATTGCTCACGGTCTCCGAGGTGGCGGAGGCGTGCGGATTCCGCGACCCGAAAAACTTCGCGACGGCGTTCCGCAATAAGTTCGGCTATGCGCCGACCGAGCAGACCTACGGGAAACGCGCGGAGCCCGCTCACAAAAAATTTACACCCGAAGACCCGCGGTGACGCGCGGAGGCTCTTGTTTTTTTTCGATTCGTTTGTTATACTATCAGCGGTAATTCAGAAACAGAAAAGGAGACTATCATGGCAAATCGTATCGTCCTCAACACCATTTCCTATCATGGCGCGGGCGCCATCAAGGAGATCCCCGCGGAGCTCAAATCCCGTGGATTCAAACACGCGTTTGTCTGTTCCGACCCCGATCTTTTGAAATTCGGCGTGACCGCGAAGGTGACGAACCTGCTCGACGAAGCGCAGTTCCCCTACACGGTGTACAGCGACATTAAACCCAACCCGACCATCGAGAATGTGCAGCACGGGGTCAAGGCGTATCTCGCCTCCGGCGCGGATGCCATCGTCGCCATCGGCGGCGGCTCTTCCATGGATACCGCGAAAGCCATCGGGATTATCGTGACCAACCCCGAATTTGCGGATGTCCGCTCGCTCGAGGGGGTCGCTCCCACCAAGAATCATGCGGTGTTCACCATCGCAGTCCCGACCACCGCAGGCACCGCCGCAGAGGTCACCATCAACTATGTCATCACCGATGTCGAGAAGAAACGCAAGTTTGTCTGCGTCGATACCCATGACATTCCCGAGGTCGCCGTCGTTGACCCGGATATGATGTCCACCATGCCGAAGGGGCTGACCGCCGCGACCGGTATGGACGCGCTGACCCACGCCATCGAGGGCTACATCACCAAGGGCGCATGGGAAATGACCGATATGTTCCACCTGAAAGCCATCGAGCTGATTGCGAAAAACCTGCGCGCCGCCGTCGAGGGGACTCCCGCCGGCAGAGAGGGCATGGCGCTCGCTCAGTATGTGGCGGGACAGGGCTTCTCGAATGTCGGTCTCGGCATCGTGCATAGCATGGCGCACGGTCTCGGCGCGCTCTACGATACCCCCCACGGGGTCGCGAACGCGATCATTCTGCCGACCGTCATGGCGTACAACGCCCCCGCGACGGGAGATAAGTACCGCGATATCGCGAAAGCCATGGGTGTCAGCGGCACCGACGAGATGACCATCGAGGAGGCACGTGCCGCCGCGATCGAGGCAGTCCGCAAACTCGCCGAGGATGTGGGCATCCCCGCGAACCTCAAAGGCATCCTCAAAGAGGAAGATGTGGCGTTCCTCTCCGAGAGCGCATACGCAGACGCCTGCCGCCCGGGCAACCCGCGCGAGACCAGCGTCGAGGAGATCGCCGCTCTCTACCGCTCGCTGCTCTGATCTCTTTTATCGGGAACAGCAAGTCATGCGGCGGACGGGGGAAAACCGCACACAAGAGCGGGACCCCCGTTTCGTCTGAATCTCATTCGAAAAATACACAGCGCGGAGCCTGAAATACGGCTCCGCGCTGCTTTTGGTTTTGCTTAGAGGACGGTGTAACCCTCTTTTTCGATGACCTCTTTCAGGGTGTCATCGGAGAGGGGCGACGAGAGGGTCACGGTGACGCTGCCGCTCTCGTGGCTGGCGGTGGCGGAGGAGACCTCCGGCAGGGCTTCAAGGGCGCGCTTGACGCGCGCTTCGCAGTGACCGCACATCATGCCGTCGACTTTCAGGGTTTTCGTCATAACTGATTTCTCCTTTTCGGTGTGTGTATGGGAAACGCGGGTCGCGGGGGTAAGCGGTTCGGGACCGGTCAAATCTGTAACGGGGGCGGGGGTCGCGGTTACGGGTGTGGGCGGTTCGGACGCGGGGACGGAGGAAACCGTCGCGGGGACTGCTCCCGTGCCTTTTCCCCGTTTGCGTTTTTCGCGGTGGGGATTCAGGAGATTCAGACGCAGGGCGTTCGACACCACGCAGAAGCTCGAGAGGCTCATGGCGGCCGCCGCGAACATGGGATTCAGTTCCCATCCCCAAAGCGGGATGAACACTCCCGCGGCGAGCGGGATGCCGATGGTGTTATAGAAGAATGCCCAGAAGAGATTCTCCCGAATGTTGGCGAGGGTCTTGCGCCCGAGCCGAATGGCGGCGGGGACATCCGTCAGGCGGCTGTTCATGAGGACAATGTCCGCAGCGTCGATTGCGACATCGGTCCCCGCGCCGATGGCAATCCCGATATCCGCCGCGGTGAGGGCGGGCGCATCGTTGATGCCGTCTCCGACCATGGCGACCTTCCCCGTCTTTTGGAGGTGGCGAATCACTTCTTCTTTGCCGTCGGGGAGAACCCCCGCAATCACTTCATCGACCCCTGCGACCCGTCCGACCGCCTCGGCGGTGCGTGGGTGGTCTCCCGTCAGCAGGACGACGCGCAGACCCATGTCTTTGAGGGTGGCAATCGCAGCGGGGCTGTCCTCTTTCACGGTGTCCGCGACCGCGATGATGCCGAGCAGTCGGTCACCCCGCGAGAAGAACAGCGGGGTCTTGCCTTCCCCCGCGAGGGTGTCCGCCCGGCGGCGAATCTCCTCGGAGATTTCGGTCTTCGTGCGAATATAGGTGAGATTTCCCCCCGCGAGCGGGACGGAATCCACTTCCCCCACAAGTCCATTCCCGGGATAGACCAGAAAACCCGTGACGGGGGACGCGGTTAGGTTTCGCGCCTCCGCCTCGCGGACGACAGCGCGGGCGAGGGGGTGTTCGCTCTGCGCTTCCAGTGCATAGGCACAGGCGAGGAGTTCTTCTTCGGAGACTCCGTCCGCGGGCAATAGGTCTGTCACGCACGGCTCCCCGCGGGTGACGGTGCCGGTTTTATCGAGCACGACAATCTCGGTTTTTCCCGCGACTTCGAGCGCGGTCGCGTTCTTAAAGAGGATGCCTTTCCGCGCTCCCACGCCGTTCCCCACCATGATGGCGACGGGAGTGGCGAGACCGAGCGCACAGGGACAACTGATGACGAGCACCGAGATGCCGCGCGCGAGCGCGTACCCGAACCCTTGCCCGACGAGCAGCCAAATCACGGTCGTGAGCAGGGCGATCGCGGTCACGACGGGGACGAATACCCCCGACACCCGATCGGCGATCTTCGCAATGGGGGCCTTGGTCGCCGCCGCGTCCTCGACCATGCGGATGATCTGCGCGAGGGTGGTATCCTCGCCCACGCGGGATGCTTCACAGCGCAAAGCCCCCGACCGATTGACCGTACCTGCGGAGACCGTGTCTCCCGCGACTTTATCGACCGGAATGCTCTCTCCCGTCAGAGCGGACTCGTCCACCGCCGCCGTGCCCGAGAGAATCACGCCGTCGACCGGAATCTTCTCCCCCGGGCGGACGAGAAAGATGTCTCCTCGTTTCACTTCTTCCACGGGGAGCGTCACCTCTTCCCCTGCGCATTCCACCCGCGCGGAGACGGGGGAGAGGGAGAGCAGACTTTTGAGCGCGTTCGCGGTCTTGCCTTTCGCATGGGATTCCAGCATCTTCCCGAGGGTGATGAGGGTCAGAATCATGGCGGCGGACTCGAAATAGAGTCCGTGCAGGGCGTGCATGGCACCCATCGTATCTCCCGCCGCCTGCGCGGCGGTCATGGGGAAGAGCAGATAGGTCGAATATAGGAACGCGGCACTCGCGCCGAGCGCGACGAGGGTGTCCATATTGGGGGCGCGGTGGAGAAGACCGCGGAAGCCGCTGACGAAGAATCGCTGATTGATGACGAGCACGGGGACGGTGAGAAGCAGTTCCAGTAGCGCGAGGGCGACAGGATTGCTTTCGAGCGCGGCGGGGAGCCGCCAGCCCCACATGGTATGCCCCATGGAAATATACATGAGGGCGAGCAGAAACACAAGAGACGAGACGAGGCGGAGCCGCAGACGCGGCGTCTCTTCGTCTTTGAGCACTCGGCTCTCACGGTTTGCGGGTGCCGAGGGGCGGTTCTCCCGCATCCCGTACCCCGCCTGTTCCACCGCGTGCCTGATGGCCGCCTCGTCGGCGGTCCCCTCGACGCGCAGGGTCCCCGTCAGTAAATTGACGGCACATGAGCTGACCCCCGCCACGCGGGAGACCGCTTTCTCTACGCGGGCACTGCACGCGGCGCAGGTCATGCCCGTGACAATATATTGTTGCATGAAGTTCCTCCCGGGGGTGTCCCCCGTTTCGCGTGATTATCGCATGAGTTTATCGACCGTGTCGATGAGTTCCCCGACCACCTCGTCTTTGCCCGCGCGGATGTCCTCGACGACGCAGGTGCGGATATGGCTCGCGAGCAGCACCCGCTGAAAGGCGTCCAGCGCGGCGGCGGCAGCGGCGGTCTGCACCAGAATATCCGGACAGTAGGCGTTTTTCTCCACCATGCCGCGGATGCCGCGGATCTGTCCCTCGATGCGCGAGAGACGGTTGACGAGGTCGCGCTCCTCCTCGGGGGTGCGCTGTTTGGACTTGTGTGTGCAACAACAGGTGTTCGGTTCCATATATCTCTCCTAGATGTTCGGTTGGTTTCACCGTGATTATATACCCCCCGGGGGTATATTGCAAGTCTTTTTTGTGCGCACCGCATTATTTGTCCGACGGTGTACGAGAAAAAGGCGGACGGGCGAGTCCCCCCGCCGCGGCTGTCGGCGGTTTTCATGGGAAAAGACGGAAAATAACTTGACAAAGCGGGAAAATACCTGTATCGTAAAGTGACGGTTCAAAGATGCAAAGTGATTTTATCGATTCAGAACCGCCCGAGCGCACCCGCGCCCCCTCGTGTGACGGTCGCTCGGATAAGGAGTATTGCTATGACGAAACAGACGGAGAAGACCGTTCTCACCCTAACCGACAGCCCGTTCGGGAACGCGGCTCGCGCAGGTCTTACCGAAACGCACGGCGGGTATCAGTCGTTCTCGACCGAGGTCGATCACAGCGAAGTCGAGAGAGGATTTTTCGCGGGATTCCGCGCGGCGCGGTACGCGCTTCGCATGGACTATGGACTGGTCGCCGCGTATCTCGGTGATAAGAGGGTCCCCGTGTCGATGGTGGCATCCGGCATTGTCGCGATGCAGAACGAGACGAACACCGTCGCGCTCATGTTCAGCCGTTTGGATAACAAGTACGGACTGGTCGCGAACAACGCCGACATGACCGGCGAGTGGAAAGAGATCGAGATGCGGGAGGTGCCCTCCGACGCGTTCTGGGACCTCGACCTGACGGTGACTGTCGTGCGTGACGGCGCGGCTCTGAAAGTCTATTTCGACGCGGAGCAGACCCCCGTGTTCGAGACCGACCTCGCCGCCTATCTGAAAGACGCGTTCGAGGCGACCGCGGTCGGGGTATTCTCGGTGCATGCGGTGACCCGTTTCACGAACGCGATTCTCACAGAGACCCCCGAGGAACTCCCCGCGGTGAGAGTCGCAGACGAAACCCCGCGTGAGGTGGATGTCGTCCTGCTCGCGGGGCAGTCGAACATGTTGGGGATCGCCAATGTCGAGGCACTGATTGCGAATGACCCCGCCTCGTACGAGAAAGTTCGCCTCGGTTTCCGCCACACCTACATTTCCTATCTCTGCGACAACAATAAGGGGTATCGGTTCACCCCGGTGACCCTCGGCGAGGGATGGGACGGGCGATTCTTCGGTCCCGAAGTAGGGCTCGCCGCATATTGGGAAGAGCATTTCCCCGATAGAGAGCTGTACATCATCAAATGCGCGTTCGGCGCGACCAAAATGTACGACCAGTGGAGACCCTCCTCTCCCGCCGAGACCAATCGGTATAACCGCTTTATCGAACACCTGAACCGCTCGACAGCACAACTCGAAAGACACGGAAAAACGCCGAGATTCTTGGCACTGTGCTGGATGCAGGGCGAGGGCGACGGCTGGAACATCTATCCGAAGTACTATCTCGACGGGCTCCGCGAGATGGTCGGGGACATTCGCGGACGGCTGGCGGGCAGACTGAAATACGAGGAGCTGCTCTTTGTAGACGCGACCCTCCATCTCTACTCGAACCCGTCTCTGTTCCCCGATGCGAACATTATTAACGACAGAAAAACCGACTTCTCGAAAGAGTCGCCCTACAACTTCCTCGTGAACACGCAGGAACTGGGGCTCCACACCGAGCTCGAGGAGATCAGCGGTGGTGAGGCGCACTTCGACTCCGACTCGATTCTGAAGCTCGGAGATGCGTTTGCCAAGTACGCATTCGGTCGGGAATAAGGAATCGCTGCGCCTTTACGGCGCACCCACAGCGCGAGGGCGTGACCCTCGCGCTGTTTTCGTTTTGTTGCTTTTTCCTAAATTTGAAGCGCGATTTTTTATCTCCGCGCCGGCAAATGTGCGCGCGTGCGTGCAAAAACGGGTTTTTTTCTTGACGGACGCGGGAAATCCATGTATTCTAAAGATATGGTGAGAGGTTCTTACCGTTCGCGCGCGCCGCGCGAGGGACGGCGGACACAAAACCGAATAACCGAATATCCGGTAAAAGGAGCATTCTGACATGAAAAAGATTTGGCTCGCGTTTCTCCTCGCGTTGCTTGCGATCGCGACCGTCCTGTGCCTCGCGTCCTGCGGAGAGACCGACAATCCCCCGACGCCCGACGGCTCGAAGACCGAAGAGACCGTAAAGGTGACCTTGGAGGAAACCGTGAACGGGACGATCGACGCCTCGAAAAAGGGCAGTAAAGTGTCGGTCGGGACGACAGTCGTCGTGACCGTGACCCCCGAGAAAGGCTACACCGTCGACACGTTCACCGTGAACGGGGAAGACAAGACCGCCGACCTCGTGGATAACACCTACACCATGACGGTCTCCGAAGATGTAAAGTTCGCCGTCCTGTTCAAGCCGATTACCTACACCGCGACGGGGCTTGTCACCACCGCAGACGGCAACCTCTCGAGCACCAATGTGAAGTTCGAGAGCGATAAAGGGACAAAGGTAAGCGTAAAAGTCAATCAGGACGGTACATACACGGTGGGGGGACTTCTGCCGGGCACTTATACCGTGACGGTCTCGCATCCCTATTTCGCGGATGTGACGCTGCGCGGGGTTTCGGTGAAGAAAGACACCAAGATGTCGACCATCGCCATGACCGCATATTCCCAGGCAACGACCAGCCCCGTCGGGAGCGCCGCTTCCGCCGGATTCATTCCGGTCATCGGCGGGTATCAGTCCGAAGGCTTGTCCACGGTCGAGCGGGGGTATTACGCGAACTTCAAGGGTACATCTTACCTCTATCAGGTGGATGTCGGTGTGATCGCGTCCTATAACAGCGATTCCGCCAACACGACTTTGGAGGTGACGGGCGGGATCATCGCCGCGCAGGGCGCGACCAATGCGGTCTGTGTCCTCTTCAATTACAATAACGCCCAATACTGCCTCGCGACCAATAATGCGACCCTCTCGGGCACATGGACCTGCGGCGAATGGAAAGACATCTCTTCCACCGCGCCGTGGAAACAGGATCTCACCGTGACGGTGATGCGTGACGGCACGACGCTGAAAGTATATTTTAACGGGGGTTCCACCCCGGTTCTGACCCATGACCTCACGGGCACCGTCGGCGCGAGTGAAGAGACAGCAGTCGGCACCTTTGCCGGGAACTCGATTTGCCGCTTCACCGGGATGCAGGCGTATGCCGACACCGAGACGCTCGACGACCTTTTGACCGAGGCGGCAGAGGCACACGTGACTCCCGAATACGAGGATGCCAATGTCATCATTCTCGCAGGACAGTCGAACGCCGTGGGGATTTCGTATACCGCAAACCTCGAAAAGAATGCGAAAGAGATTTACGAAAAGTACAAGTACGGCTTTGAGAATGTTTATATTTCGTACTATTGCGGGAGCGGGTATTACAGCTATCGGTTCACGCCCGTCATGTTCGGACAGGGGTATGACCCCAGATGGTTCGGACCCGAGATCGGGATTGCCGCCTACTGGGCAGAGCACTTCCCGGATCAGAAGCTCTATATCATCAAGTACGCCATCGGCGCGACCAACCTGTACGACCAGTGGAGACCGTCTTCTCCCCCGATCTCCAATCTGTATAAAGGATTCGAGACCCGTCTCTGCGATACCCTCGATGCCATGAAGAAAGAGATGCGCCTCTTCCCGCAGGTCATGGCGATGTGCTGGATGCAGGGGGAAGGCGATGCCGATAACACACGCTACGCGAGCTACACTGCGGGACTTACCGAACTGGTGGAGACCGTGAGAAACAAGCTTGCTGCTAAGTCGTGCAAGAAGTATAACGAGATGCTCTTCGTCGACGCGACGCTTCATATCTATTCGGATATGTTCTTCAAAGCGGATAAGATTAATGAGCAGAAAGCCGCGTTTGCCGACAGCTCTGCCGATAATCTGCTCGTCAATACGCAGGACCTCGGGTTGCATACCGAACTCGAAGCAGAGGGGAATACCGCACACTTCGACTCCGACTCCATGTTCGCCCTCGGCTACGCCTTCGGGGAACTGGCTTGCAGTCTCGAGTAACCCCGAAAAGATCATACAAAACATTCAAACTTAAAAACACGACCGGGTCCCCGGTCGTGTTTTTGTCTCAAAAAAAGCCCGAGAGGGCAGTCATCTCTCGGTTTCATTCAGGTCGTTGTGCGCGGCGATGGTGTTGAGCGTGTCTCCCAGTTGGGAGAAGACTGCCGCCAAGAGGGCGAGTTCCTCTTGGCTTCTGCCCTCCGCGATTGCGAGAGCGAGGGCGGTCACCGCCGTGACCGTTGCTCCCGCCGCCCGTCCCCCGTGCGCGGTATTCTTACTTGCGATTTCCTGCGCCTCCTCCCGTATCCCCTGCCAGTATATGCGCATAAACCCATCTTGCTTTCCGTGCTTACCCGCTGCGAGCGCCTCGCCCGTCAAGAGAAGAAACGCGCGGCACTCGAAGAAAAATAGAAGTCCATACAGGACGAACTCGACCGCATGAAGTAATAAAAAAGACGGTAGCCGTGGCTTGGCTATCGTCTTTTTCTTTGCGTTCGGGGGTTGACAAACAGGGAATCCGCGCGTATAATCATAACAGAGGAACACCGATGACGGTTGCTCCCCGCTAATTGGTTAAGAGATAACCGCCTAGTTTCGAGCCGAGGCGGTTATTTCTTTTTACTATGCGCGAGTACCAACTCAATTATTGCCACGATTAACGCGCCGAGCAGCAACAACTGCTCCCAAGTTATGTACATGGGCACCACCTCCCCTCTTCGGGAAGGCAAAAGAAATTCACGCTTCCCGTAAAGGAAGCAACCGCCACCGTTGTGGTATTCCTCCGGGTCTCCCGAAAAGGGAGACCTCTTTTATTATACTCGTGCCGCGGGGGTTGTCAAGGAAATAGGGCAGGGTCTCCGTCTGCTGATTTTATCGCTTGTGGATGATATATTGCATATTGTTGGGGTCGATGAATTCGACCAATCCGTCTGCATCGAGTTCTTTCAACAGAGAGACCAATCCGTCAAAATCCAAGCCCAACGCCTTGTAATCGATCTCGACACCTTCGTGGGTCTCTTTGTCATTATAACCAAATGCACAGCCGACGGTTGCTAATTCCTCGTCTTCCGCTTTGTCGAAATAAGGTTGAATGTAATTCCAAAACTCTGTTTTATTCATTGTTTTCTCCTAGCGTCTGTTCCCGTGCTGTTGCTCTCGATAGGGGATTGTCAGATAGGTTTTTTGTGAGATCGATTTCTTACTCCTCGACGATTTCAAAGAGTTCCGGCGGGTACATATAGTCCTCTCCGCTTTCGTCTACGATGCGATACCACTTCCATTTCGGAGTGATTTCTATCACATCATAGATTTTTCCCGGAAGCAAATCTCTGGTTGAAAAGAAACTATCCTGCCGCTGTTCCTCGATTACTCGTACTTTCATTCACTCTCACCGCGTTCCAAAATGAGATTTGCCGTCTTGGGGCGGCTGTGGAACCGGTGCTTGCAGTTGTGGTTGTGCGTTTC
The DNA here is from genome assembly GCA_028720145.1 of Clostridia bacterium. Classification (GTDB taxonomy): domain Bacteria; phylum Bacillota; class Clostridia; order Oscillospirales; family CAG-272; genus UBA1740. The sequence goes on along the minus strand of JAQYLJ010000009.1, from coordinate 2,334 downwards.
GTTACCTCGCCTCGTCGCCATTTTTTGTGTCCGTCGGGGGCGGGGCAGGGGTGCCGCGGTTAATTCTCTTCGCCCTCGTCTGTCTCGGCGGGGCTGTTTTGGAGCGTGTGGTCGAGGAATTCAAACGCCTCGTCTGCGGTCGATATCCGCGCCTCTCCGTTTTCGACGAAAATCACGAGCGGCGCACCGACAAAAGCGGTATCGTCTCCCCGATAAGTGGGGATAAAGACCTCGCGCTCCTTGTAGATCCCCGCGTATTTCACGCCGTCATAACCGGCGGTTTTCGCATACGCGCGTGCAATTTTCTTGCTGTCCATGGGTTGCTCCTTTCCGTTTGCTTGGTCGGGGGTCGGCGAGAGACCGATGCGCGGGGCATAACCCCGTCTCTCGACGCATACCCGTTCCGTTTTCGGTTTACTTCTTCGGCAGGGGGTTGCCGTATGCGGTCAGACCCTTTGCGAAGTTCGCCTTTGCCTCGTTGTACGAGGGGGACATGGGGGTATCTTTCGCATCTTCAATCCCTGTGTAATCCGTTATTCCCTCATATTCATATTCACAATACGGGCAGGATTCAAACAAATCCTCGATTTCAAATTTAGTCCCGCAAATCGGGCAGACCACTTGTTCTTTCATACGATACCTCCGCACTTGCGCGTGTCATTCTTCGACAATGTCAAAAAGATATGGCGGGTACATATAGTCCTCTCCGCTCTCGTCTACAATGCAATACCAGTCCTTTAATAATGAACTGTCTAATTGTGCCTCATAGACTTTGCCGGGCAGCAATTCGATTGTCCCATAATTCGTGCGTTGCCGTGCGTCTTCGTTTACTCTGACTTTCATTGAGTTTCACCGCGTTCGGAATCAGTATTTGCCGCCACGGGGACGGCGTATGAACCGGTGCTTATGTGGTCGGGCGTTTTGCGATGCCGCATCTTGCATACAAAACTCGTCACCATATTTTTTGGTGTTCCCGAACCAATTTCATCATAACACGGCTTATCGGTATTGTAAAGGGTGCAGGGGCGGCGCGGCACCGAGCTGACGGTTTTTCACTTCACCTCATGCGCGGCGCACGCCCCGCCGGGCAGGTAACCCTGCTTTTCCTGTGAGTCCAAAGCAAAAACGGCACCGCTAGGGTGCCGTTCTCTTTTGCAAAAGGGCTATAAATATGATATTTTTGATGTTTTGCTTGCGGGATTTGAACCTAACGAATAAAACAGTACATTTTCTTGATATCTCACTATATATTATTGTGGAAATAATAGAGCGTATTGGTTTGAATATCGAAAAAGTAAATGGTATAGTTTGCGAATACCGGATTCCCGTCATCCCACGGATCATACTGCTTCGACTCAATGTGTAAATAGTCCTCGCCATCAATTAAAGAACGGTCAAAGTCGTAATTTACAACGATCTCACGGGATGCATCACCTTCGCGGTAGGTTTCTATCCAACTTTCAAAATCGTCTAAATGTTCATTCAAAACATCAATATCAGAGTGTCCGATTTTAGAAAAAGATTCGTTATCGGTAAAATCTACCAAATCGTAATAATATTTTGCGTAATCAATATAATCTTGGAATGCTCCCTCTGTATAAAATTCACGGCTTTTGCATTCGCCTAATGAACTGAGCACCTTGTCTTCGAGAGTAGTACAGGCGGATAAAACGAGGGCAAGAAATAAGACTGTCAAAATAAGAGAAAATGTTTTCCTCTTCATTTGTTCTCCTTTGCGGTTTTACAAGAAGCAATCAGCATTCTTTTCAGTTCCGTACATTTGTCAAGCAAGGATTTATCGTGATAATATCCGCTTTCCAAAATCAACTCAATCCAATATTCTGTTTCGGAACACTCTTTTAAGGCGATTTGCAACTTGGCAATAAAATCAGCCTTTCCGTGTGCATAAAAAGCTTCTCTGATATTCGCACCAATGCTCGTTCCCGAACGCAAAAACTGATTTATTAATGCACTTTCACACTTCGACACTCGAATCTCTTTACAAACTTGTATCACATCAAGCGCAAATGCTTTTGATTTTATCATCAAAGAGCTGTCAGCCATAACCTTCCCGCCTTTCACCTTGATATATCAATTACACCATAAAACCTATTACTTTTCAACCTAATATGATAAAAAACGCTTTTTGCCGAGGCAAAAAGCTACATCAGATACCTTTTCACTATTCACTATTACTTATTACCTCCAAAAATCGACAAGAGAATTTAAGTGAAAAGTGAAGAGTGAAAAGTGAAAAAGTAAAATCGACAAGATTCTGTCGAAACTTGTCGATTTTTGGTTGCGGAGGTGGGATTTGAACCACACGGTCTTGCA
>JAQYLJ010000008.1 GCA_028720145.1 Clostridia bacterium | reverse complement strand
AAAACTGACCGAGCTCGTTCCTGTTCCCTCTCCCATGAAAACAAAACGAAAGAGCCGCCCGTTAGCGGCGTAGCGATAGGGATTATCGCTACGCCAACTATATTTGCCTTACGGCAAGTTATATGCCTGTGGCGTGATATTTTGCTTAAAGCAAAGTGATATTTCTCTCTTCGAGAGAAGCTAAGGCAAATATAATATAACTTCGGCTGAAAGCCGAAATATAACGCAAGCCCCTTGCATATCGCTTTTAGCCGTAAGGCTAAAAATATAACTTAACTCTAAAATCTTTTGTGGATAAGAAAAGCACACTACATTTCACATTTGGTGAAGAATAGTGTGCTATACTTTTATTTCCGACTTAAAATCCCTATGGGAACTGCGATTTTCTCGGCTGTTTTGTATTTTTATATCATCCGTTGACCGCGTGCTTTTTGTTCTCGCGTCCGGGTTACGCATCTTTTTCGGGTGCGTCTTTGATATGCACATCCATCTGCGGGTAGGGGATTTCGATGCCCGCTTCATCCAGTTTTGCCTTGATTGCCTCGGTGAGATCGAAGTAGACATCCCAGTAGTCGGCGGTCTTGCACCAGACGCGGCAGGTAAATTCGAGCGAGGAGTCCCCGCAGTTTTTGAGCCGGACGAACGGCGGGTTATCGGGGAGCAGTTTCTCATGCCCGCTGACCGTGTCAATCAGCAGCTGCTTGACCTGTTCGGTGTCCGCGTCATAGGCAACATTCACGGCAATATCCACGCGGCGCATGTCTTTCTGCGAGTAGTTGGTGACATTGGCGTTCGAGAGACTGCCGTTCGGGCAGTGTACCACCTTGTTATCGGGGGTCACCAGAGTCGTGTAGAAAATCGAAATATCCTGTACCGTCCCCGATACATCGCCCGATTCGACATAGTCCCCCTCGCGGAACGGCTTGAAGAGGAGAATCATGATACCGCCCGCGAGATTCGCGAGGGAACCTTGCAGGGCGAGACCGATCGCCACGCCGGCGGAGGTGAGAATCGCGACGAAGGAGGTCGCGGGCACCCCGAGCACGAGTGCCGCCGAGACAAAGATCAGCACCTTCAAAGTGATGCTGATGAAGTTGATGAGGAAATGCGCGACCGAGGGGTCAGTCCGTTTGACCCACTTGGCTTTCTGCATCTGTTTTGTGATGAGTTTTGTCAGTTTGAGACCGACAAAGAGGATGAGGATCGCCCAGAGCAGTTTCATCCCGACGGAGACTACCAGTTCGGAAAAGAAGTTGAGTATATTTTTCCCGATCTGACTCCAGTCGATGGCTAAGAGAAAGAGATTCATTTTTGTATGTCCTTTCTATAAAAAGAAAAAACTTGGGACACAACCGAAGTCATGTCCCAAGTTGATGTCGGCTTAACCGATCTTTGCGTAGTTGACCTTCACGCCGGGACCCATGGTCGCGGCGACGACACAACTCTTGATATACTGACCCTTCGCGGCGGCAGGTTTCGCTTTGATGATGGCGGTCATGAGAGCCGTGAAGTTCTCAGCCAGTTTCTCAGCGCCGAACGATGCTTTGCCGATCGGGCAGTGGATAATGTTGGTCTTGTCGAGACGGTATTCGATTTTACCGGCTTTCGCTTCCTGTACCGCTTTTGCAGGATCGGGAGTGACGGTGCCCGCCTTCGGGTTCGGCATGAGTCCCTTAGGACCGAGGACCTTACCGAGACGACCGATGACACCCATCATATCGGGGGTAGCGATGACGACATCGAAGTCGAACCAGCCGCCCTGAATCTGGGAGACATACTCTTCCGCGCCGACATAATCGGCACCCGCCGCTTTGGCGGCATCCGCTTTCGCACCGCGGGCGAATACCAGGGTGCGGACGGTTTTACCGGTCCCGTTCGGGAGGACGATCGCGCCACGGACCTGCTGATCCGCGTGACGGGAGTCGACGCCCAGACGGACATGGATTTCAATGGTTTCGTCAAACTTTGCGGTCGCGGTCTTGCAGACGAGATCCATCGCCTCCGCGGTGTCGTAAAGCTTGGATTTCTCGATCAGCTTCGCGCTTTCAACATACTTCTTGCTCATTTCGGTTACCTCCTATCACTCTTCCACGGTGATGCCCATGCTGCGAGCGGTGCCCTTGATCATGCTCGTCGCGCTCTCGATGGATGCGGCGTTGAGGTCGGGCATTTTGGTCTCGGCAATCTTGCGAGCCTGCTCGGCGGTGATGGATGCAACCTTGGTTTTGTTCGGGGTCGCGGACGCGGTCTCGATGCCTGCGGCTTTCTTAATCAAAACCGCTGCGGGAGGCGTCTTGGTGATGAAAGTGAAAGAACGGTCAGCATACACGGTGATGACGACCGGGATAATCATGCCGATGTCATTCTTCGTGCGATCGTTGAACTCTTTCGTGAAGTTCGGGATGGAAACGCCGTACTGACCCAGAGCAGGACCGACAGGCGGCTGCGGGGTCGCTTTTCCGGCAGGAAGCTGGAGTTTGATATAACCCATAATTTTCTTTGCCATTTTTAATACCTCCAAATGTGGTTAATACGGGAGACATGAAGAATTTATCTCCCTCCCACTCGCTCCGCACGGGAGCGCGGCAAATAGGGAAGAACCCTTACTGTGCGAGACGGATGTCGCCGGCTTCCACGAAGACGGGGATGTCGCGCGTTCCGGTATAGACAAGCAGCGTGATGTCTTTCTTGTCCTCGCTGATTTCCGTGATCGTGCCTTCGTATCCTTGGAAGATACCGGAGACCACAGAGACTTTGTCCCCCACCTTAAAGCCGAACTCTTCTTCGTGGACTTCCACATTGAACTGTTCGACCTCTTCGTCGGTGAGCGGGACGGGTCTGGACCCGGGTCCTACAAAACCGGTGACACCGGTAATGTTTCTGACCACATGCCAGGATTCATCGGTCATCGTCATCTTCACGAGCACATAAGCGGGGAAGAGCTTGACCTCCACCTCTTTCTTTTCGCCCTTTTCATTGACGACCGTCTCCATTCTTGTGGGGATTTTAATGTCGTAAATGAGATGGGAGAGATGGCGGTT
>JAQYLJ010000007.1 GCA_028720145.1 Clostridia bacterium | reverse complement strand
AAGCCGAAATATAACGCAAGATACTTGCATATCACTTTTAGCCGTAGGGCTAAAAATATAACTTAACTCAAAATCTTTTGTAGATAAGAAAAGCACACTACGCTTCGAGACTGCGAAGTATAGTGTGCTACACTTTTATTTCCGACTAAAATCCCTATGGGAACTACGCTTTGTCGGGCGTTTTTCGGTTATTTCGAGAGAACTCCGCAAAGAGATTCCCTACGGGGAAAACAAACAGTGTCGCGGTTCGCCTTACGGGGTGAGGCGGTTGGGTCCGCGGAACAGGAACTCGGCTTCTTTGATCGAGAGACCGAGGAACAGCATGGTCAGGCGGTCGATGCCCAGACCGAATCCGCCGTGCGGCGGGCAGCCGTAACGGAAAAATTCGAGATAGAACTCGACATCACGCGCGAGCCCTTTCTCTTCCGCCTGCCGTTTGAGCACCTCGTAGCGGTGCTCTCTCTGAGCGCCCGTGGTGATTTCCACCCCGCGCCAAATCAGGTCGTACCCCTGCGGCACGCCCGCATCGTCACGCATATGGTAGAACGCGCGTTCTTTCGCGTCGTAGTCGGTGACAAAGAGAAATTCGTGTCCGTATTTCTCTTTCGAGAACCGCGCGCAGAGCCGCTCCGCGTCGGTCGTGAGGTCGCCGTGCAATTCCTCGGGCACCGAGTAGCCGTAGCGCTCTTCAAGCTCCCGATAGAGGTCGGCGAGTTTGATCACCGGGAACGGCGTCTCGGGGACGATCACCTCGTATTCCTCGCCGAACAGACGGACGATCTCTTCTCCGTGTGCCTCTTTCACTTTGGAAAAGGCGTAGCGGAGCAGATTCTCTTCCATCTTCATGACATCGTACATGGAATCAATATACGAAAATTCAAGGTCGAAGCCCGTGAACTCGGTCGCGTGCTTGTTGGTATAGGACTTCTCGGCGCGGAAGACGGGTCCCGTCTCGAAAATGCGTTCGAGCCCCGACGCCATCGCCATCTGCTTATAGAACTGGGGCGACTGGGCGAGGTACGCCTTGGTGTCGAAATATTTGACCTCAAAGACATCCGAGCCGGATTCGGATGCGGCACCGATGAGTTTCGGCGTGTGAATCTCGATGAAGTTCTGCGAGAGGAGGTACTCCCGCATCGCGGCGGTGAGCGTGGTCTGCACCTTCATCATGAGCTGATTTTGATCCCGCCGCAGGTCAATCCAGCGGTAATCCATCTTAGAGTCGATCTCCGAGTCGTCGGCGATCGGGAGCGCCTCGGCGAGCGAGTCAATGCAGAGAGTATCGGGAATCACTTCTTTCCCGCCCATCTTGACCGAGGGGTTCAGGGTCAGGGTGCCCTCCACCGTGATGACCGAATGGGTCGTCACATCGACGATTTCGGGAAATTGGTCTTTCCCGAAAGTCACCTGCACCTTGCCGGTAATGTCTTTCAAAACCACGAACGCCCCCCAGCGCATCTGCCGGATGGTGTCCACGAAACCGGAAATACGGCATGCCGTCCCGGGAACCATGTCGCGAATATAGGTTCTCTCCATAGTCTTCCTCTTCTTCTTTTGCTTCTTTTGGAATTTGTTTTCTCACCTATTATAGTTTTCTCTTCTTCTTTTGTCAAGAAAAGTCCCGTATGCTTTTTTGTCATTTGACTTGAAGAATCGCTTTTGAATATGCTATGATAATGGCGCTTTTGGGTTTATTTAGCGCGCGACCCGCGCGCCGTCTCAATATTTTTCGCGGAGGTACTTCTTTTATGGCAGGTCTGCTCCTCGCCGTGATTTATCTCGGCTTCATCAGTCTCGGACTCCCCGACTCCCTCAATGGGTCGGCGTGGCCGGTGATGCACGAAGAACTCGGCGTGTCTCTTTCGTCTCTCGGGATCGTCACCATGCTGATCTCGGGCAGCACCATCATATCCAGTTTGGTATCCGATAAACTGACGCGGCGCATGGGGACCCATCTCGTCACGGTCATGAGCGTACTGCTCACCTGTATCGGCATCATGGGCTTTTCCCTCTCGACCTCGTTTTGGATGCTCTGTCTCTTCACCGTCCCCTACGGGTTCGGCGCGGGCGCGATTGATGCCGCGCTCAACAACTACATCGCCCTGCACTTTTCCTCCCGCCACATGAACTGGCTCCATTGCTTCTGGGGGGTCGGGACGATCATCAGTCCTTATATCATGGGGTACTGCCTGACCGCGAGCGCGGGGTGGCGCGGCGGCTTCCGCGCAGTGGGGTTCATTCAGCTCGCCCTCTTCCTCGTGATTGCCCTCTCCTATCCCCTGTGGCGGAATCCGCCGCACCTCTCGGGGCAGGAAGAGGTCGAACCGCTGAAACTCACGCTGTTCGAGAAACTGAAACTCCCGGGCGCCGTGTTCCTGCTCCTCTCCTTTTTCTGCTACTGTGCGGCGGAGGCGACCGTCATGAACTGGGCGAGTACCTATCTGGTTGCCGCCAAAGCGGTCGAAAAGTCGACCGCGGCGAAGTGCGGTTCCCTCTTTTTCATCGGGATGACGGTCGGCAGATTCCTCTCGGGCTTTGTCTCGCAAAAACTCGGTGACCGCCGCCTCATGCGCGTGGGACTCGGGGTCGCCGGGGTCGGGATTCTGCTCCTCTTCCTGCCGCTCCCGCTCTCTGTCACCATCGCGGCGCTCGTCATCATCGGTCTTGGATGCGCGCCCATCTACCCCGCGATCATCCATTCCACCCCCGCGAACTTCGGGGCAGAAGCGTCGTCCGGCATGATTGGACTGGAAATGGCGTGTGCCTATGTCGGCTCGACCTTCATGCCGCCGGTGTACGGACTGCTCGCCGAGCACCTCTCCCCCGCGGTACTCCCGCTGTTTTTAACGGTCTTCTTGGGTCTGCATCTACTGTTCATGGAACTGCTCAATCGCAAAAAGCGGCAGGACGCGGCGCGCGCATCCTAACCGACGGCGGTACCCGACGCGCCCGACTAAATTTCAAAAAAGAGCAAGAATGGAGACTTTCAAGTCTTCTGTTCTTGCTCTTTCTGTTTGCTCTGCGGGACATCTCCCGCTTTTCGGGCGAAACCTCGGTTACGGGTTCTCGGGGAATGTGAACTCCCCGAACTTTTCGAACAGCACGCTGACGGGGGTCTTCCCGTCCGCGGTCAGCTCTGCCATCCCGAGCGAAATCCGATAGGTGCCCGCCGCCGTGAGCGTGGTCTCGCAGGCGGTGCCGTCGGAGGCGGTCACGCGCAGGGTCAGCACCTCCGCGAGAACCGGTATCCCCTGATAGGTACCCGCCTCACGGAGAGCAGGGTCGTTCGTCATCACAGAGAGGTTCCCCTCGGCATCCCGCAGGCGGACAATGACCTGCAAAGTGAGAGGTGCATCGCCCGTTTTCTCGAAGAGATACGCAGCGTCCGCCGAATCATACCCCACAAGCGACAGATATCCCCAAGCGTTCTGGTGCCTCTCGCCGCTCTCGCTCGGTTGACTGCCGCCCGATGCGGAATTGTTGTCCGCGGCATCGCTGAAAGAGGAACCCTCACTCCCCGGCGCCGGCATCTCGCGGTCGGTCGCATTGCTGCCCAGCATGACCGAGGTTACGACCCCTGCCGAAAGAACCACCAGAAGCAGGCAGGCGGCGAGTGCCCCCCACCGGATATACAGGGCTTTTTCCCGCCGCCGTGCGCGGAAGTGTCGGCGCACATTTTCGGGGTCGGAGCCGTTCAGGGTCGTATCGCTGACGAGTCCGATCGCCCGCCACATTTTGTCGTTCATAGTACATACCCCTCCTCTGTGAGAAAGGTTTTTAAGCGTCGTCTAAGCCGCATGAGGCGCAGGGAGATGGCGTTTTTACTCATGCCGGTGAGCGCGGAGAGTTCTTCCGGGGTGTCCCCCCAGAAATAGCGCCGCAGGAATAGGTAGCGGTCGCCCGTCTCCACGCTCCCGAGAAAGCGGTCGATCGCCTCCCCGAGCTCCCGCTCCTCGACGGCGTTCCCCGTCGTGTCGGGAATCATCTCCGACAGTTCCTCATCGAAAGAAACCACGCTCGCGCTCCTTTTCTTCGCCGCCGCCCGACGGACACAGTGAAACGAGAGGTTGCGGAGGATACGCGCCAGATAGGCATAGTAGTAGTCGGGTCTGTCGGGCGGGATTTGGTTCCACGCCGCGAGATAGGTGTCGTTCACACACTCTTCCGCATCCGCGAGACTCCCCGTGATGTTCGTCGACATGCCGGTGAGGGGTTTCCCGTATTTCATATCGGTCTCTCGTATCGCGCGCTCGTCGCGCGCGAAGAACAACTCGATGATTTGCGTATCCTCCATCGTTTCTCTCCGTTCCCTTGTCGCTTGTCCGTTTTGCTTTTCGCGTATTCCCGCGCTTTCTGCTCACCCGAGTCGACGCGTCGGTCAAACTGCTGTCAACGGAGAGAAACCCTCCTCCGTCACTCCTCTAGTACCCGAAAAACATCCCGTGATTTCAAAAAAATTGTAACTGTTTTGTTAATGCCTCCCCGTCCGACCGAAAAAGCGACCGTGATGCGCTCTCACAGGCGACCGCCACGCGCCATCCCATATAGCCGTGCGGGGGTATCTTCCTCCGTCGCTATGACCGAAAACCGACGCCTGCGGCGCGCCCGAGGGCGGGCGACTGTATTCCCATTTTACCACAGATTGTCGTCTGCTGAAATACGGAAATGTTAAAAGAATTGAGAAAAACAGCTTTTTCCGCTTGACAGCAAGAGAAAGATGTGATATTCTTGCGGAGTAAATTGAGAATGATTCTCAAATTTCACCGACCTCTCCCATGGGTTTCCCCCGTTTTTCGGGCGGTTGTCCTCGGGATTTCTCGGACTTCACAAGGAAGAATCAAAATGTCTTACCAAACCGAACAGAAAGCGGCGCTGATCTCCTTTCTCGCCGCACACGCGTCTCAGCAGTTTACGGCGGGGGAACTCGCGGAAGCTCTGACGCGCGAGGCGGATATCGGCACCTCGACCGTCTACCGTCTCTTGTCCGCGCTCGCCGAAGAGGGGCAGGTGCGGCGGTTCCATATCGGCGCGGGGCGCGCGTGCTACTACCAGTATGTCGCGGGACCGCGATGTGAAAGTCATCTGCACCTCAAATGCACGGTCTGCGGTCGGCTCTTTCATCTCGCAGGGTGCGTCTCGGACTTCATGCAGAAGCAGATATTCGCCACCTCCCGTTTCACCCTCGACGAACACCAAACCATATTGTTCGGCACCTGTTCTCGGTGCCGCGGAGAATAACCATGTTTTTACTGCACAGCCAAGCAGACGAGGGACTGGGAGAAGTCTTTCTCGACACCCTGCTCGAATTTCTGCCCGTCATCGCCATCCTCTTTCTCTCCTATCTGCTCATGGAGTGGATGGAGCACCGCATGAGTGAACGCTCTGCGCGCTTCATCTCCCGCACCGGTGTCTTCGCGCCCGCGGTCGGCGGGCTCCTCGGATGCGTCCCGCAATGCGGGTTTTCCGCCGCCGCCGCGGGTCTGTACGCAGGGCGGGTCATCACCCTCGGGACCCTCTACGCCGTTTTTCTCTCGACCTCTGACGAGATGCTCCCCATCATGCTCTCGGACGCATGGAAGGGCGAGTTCGCCTGGTGGAGCATCTTCCGCGTCCTCGGCGGAAAAATGGTGATCGGGATTCTCCTCGGTATGGCGTTCGACCTTGTCTTCCGTTTGATGCACAAGAAGCGCGCGGACGAGGACGCGGCACACCTGCACGAAGAGCACGCAGAAGCCGCGCACGAGCATGACCATCACGATGACCATGAACATCACCACGAGCACGAGCATCACGATGAACATGACCACGACCACACGCATGATCACGACCATACCCACGGATGCGACCACGCACACAACCATGTCGGACAGATTCACGAACTCTGCGAGCGCTCGGGATGCCGCTGTGAAGAGGGAATTTTCAAGTCCGCTCTCCGTCATACGCTGAAAATCGGGGTACTGCTCCTCGTGTTCTCGCTCGCGCTCAATCTGCTCTTCCATTTCGTCGGAGAAGACACCCTCGCCGCGTTCCTCTCGGGCAAAGGGTGGCTGACGCATTTCCTTGCCGCTTTGGTCGGGCTCATCCCCAACTGTGCCGCCTCGGTCGCGGTGACCGAGCTCTATCTCGGCGGCGTGATTTCGGTCGGTGCGCTGTACGCGGGTCTGCTCCCGAGCGCGGGGGTCGGACTGCTCGTACTCTGTCGGATGAACCGCCCGAAAAGAGAGAGTGCGCTGATTATCCTCGGGCTCTACCTGATGGGGGTCGTACTCGGCTGTCTCATCGACCTCTTCGGGATGGACTTTTTGGGACTCGCTTTCTATTAAAGCAGGCTTTTTCCGTCACCGTTTGACGACCGCTTCTCGGGAGACCGAAGCGGTCGTTTTTTATTTTTGGACCTCGCTCCCGCGGTTTTCATATACTGTCGCGAGGAGTGATACATGATGGAACTGAAAAGCGAATACTTACTGGACCTAAGCCACACCATGGCGGGAGAACTGCTCGCGGGAGAGTACCCGTGGGAGATTCTCGGCGACCTCGCCGACCTGATTCGCGCCATCGGGCGGCAACTGTCGCGGGACGACTATACCGAGCTCTCGCCCGACCTCTGGGTCGCTAGGAATGTCAGAGTCTCCCCGGGCGCGTCGCTCGTCGCGCCGCTCATCGTCTGCGCGGGGACGGAAATACGGCACGGTGCCTATCTGCGCGGCTCCGCCTTGATAGGAGAGGGGTGCGTCATCGGGAACTCGACCGAAATCAAAAACGCCATTCTCTTCGACGGGGTCAAGGTGCCGCACTTCAACTATATCGGGGATTCGGTCCTCGGGTACCGTGTCCATCTCGGCGCGGGAGCGGTGCTGTCGAATGTCCGCTGTGACGGCGCGAAAGTCATCGTCCGCAGTGACCCGCCCATCACCACTACGCGCAGGAAACTCGGTGCCGTCCTCGGGGACGGGTGCGAGGTCGGCTGTCATGCGGTCATTAATCCGGGGACGGTCCTCGGGCGGGGCAGTACGGTCTATCCCCTGACCTCGGTCAGCGGCGTGTACCCCGACGGGAGCCGCATCCGCGGGAACGCGCGGGGGTCGTAACATGGAGAGAAGAGAGATGCCGCCCCGCCGCCCCGGGCGTTATTTCGGCACCGACGGATTTCGGGGAGAGGTCGGCGTGACCCTGACGGCGGAGCACGCATGGCGCATCGGGCGGTTCCTCGGCTGGTATTACAAACGGCGTGCCGAAGAGAACGGGAATCCCGCGTATCGGGTGCGCGCGGCAATCGGGAAAGACCCACGCCTGTCGAGTTACCTGCTCGAATACGCGATTGCCGCGGGGTTCAACGCATCGGGGGCGAACGCCTATCTGCTCCATGTCACCACCACCCCCTCGGTCTCTTTTGTCACGCGGAGCGAGGGCTTCGACTGCGGCGTGATGATTTCCGCGAGCCATAACCCCTTTTTCGATAACGGCATCAAACTCGTCAACCGCGCGGGGGAAAAGACCAACCTCGGGATTCTCTCGCAGGCAGAGGACTACATCGATGGGATTCTGCCCACGGACTGTGCGGGCGACGACCTGCCGCTCGCCCGCGGGGAGGACATCGGCAGGACGGTCGACTATACGGCGGGGAGAAATCGCTATATCGGGTACTTAATCTCCCTCGCCACTTTCTCGCTCCGCGGCATGAAGGTCGGTCTCGACTGTGCGAACGGGAGCGCGTGGAGCATCGCGCGGACGGTCTTCGATGCCCTCGGCGCGACCACCTATCTCATAAACGCCTCGCCCGACGGGACGAATATCAACCGCAATGCCGGCTCGACCCATCCCGAGGGGCTCTCTCGTCTGGTGCGCGATCGCGGGCTCTCTATCGGATTTGCTTTTGACGGAGACGCCGACCGCTGTATTGCCGTGGACGGGAACGGGCGCATCGTCGACGGTGCGGGGATTCTCTATGCGGTCGGACGGTCGATGAAAAGTCGCGGACTGCTCGAAGGGAGCATCGTCAGTACCGTCATGGCGAACCGCGGGTTTGAGCGCGCACTCGCCGAGTTGCAGATCCCCCTCATCCGCACGCCCGTCGGGGATAAATATGTCTACGCCGCCATGACCGAGAACGGGTGCAACCTCGGGGGTGAACCGTCGGGACACCTCATCTTCCCGAAGTACGCCACCACGGGGGACGGGATTCTCACGGCGCTCGTACTCTTGGAAACCCTCCGAGAAGAAAAACAGACCCTCGCGGAGGCGGTTGCGGCATATCGCCCCTATCCCGAAGTTCATCGGAATGTGGCGGTGAAGAATCCCGCCGCAATCGTCACCCGCGAAGCGGTTACGCGGGCGGTCGCGCGCGCCGAACAGGCGCTCGGAACCCACGGTAGAGTCTTGGTGCGCGCGAGCGGAACCGAGCCGGTCGTCAGGATTCTGGTGGAAGCCGAGGAGAGCGATCTCGCGCTCTCGCACGCGAAAGCACTCGAAAAGACCATCCGAGAGGAGGGACGGTAATATGTGCGGAATCATCGGGTATACGGGGCAGAGAGAAGCCGCCCCCATTCTCTTGGACGGTCTTGCTCGGCTCGCCTATCGCGGTTACGACTCGGCGGGCATCGCCGTTTCGGACGCAGGCGGGCATCTCCTTTACTGTCGCGCCGCCGGGAAACTCGAAAAACTCATTGAAAAATATCAAAGCGGAGCCGCATTTCACGGCTCCGCGGGGATTGGACACACCCGCTGGGCGACCCACGGTGCCCCCTGTGAACACAACGCGCATCCCCATTTTTCCTATGACGGAAGAGTCGCGCTGGTGCACAACGGCATCATTGAGAACCACCGTCAACTACGGGAAGAACTCACCCGAGACGGGTATGTCTTCCGCTCCGAGACCGATACCGAGGTCGTGGTGCATCTGCTCCATCGCTGTCTTGCGGAGAGCGGGTCGGAAGCAGAGGTGTTGCGCATGACCCTAAAACGCCTCTCCGGCTCCTACGCGCTGGCGATTCTCTTCGCGTCGCGCCCCGGTGAGGTCTGGGCGGTACGGCGGGAAAGCCCCCTCATTGTCGGCGCAGGATACGGAGAAACCTTTCTCGCGTCCGATGTCCCCGCCCTCCTGCCCCACACCCGCGAGGTTTATGAGCCCGCACCCGACGAGATTGTTCGTCTTGCTCCCGACGGCATCGAAATTCTCGGTGAACACGGGAGTGCCGCGCCCCCGCGCCTGACCCATATTGCGTGGGATGCCGATGCGGCGGAAAAAAACGGGTACGGCAGTTTCATGGAAAAAGAAATCCATGAGATTCCGGGTGTCCTCCGCCGCCTGCTCGCGGTGCGGGAGCCGATACTCCCCCCGTCCATTGCGGAAAGTCTCACGGGTCTTGTGTTCATCGGTTGTGGCTCCGCCTATCATGTCGGATTGTCCGCCGCCTCGTTCGGAGAGACGCTGACGGGTCTGCCCGTCAGAGTGGTCATTGCCTCCGAATTTCGCTATCACCCCGTCCCGCTCTCGGCGCGAGAACTCGTGGTTGCGGTCTCGCAGTCGGGGGAGACCGCGGACACCCTCGCCGCCCTGCGGGAGGCCAAACGGCGGGGGGCGTATGTCCTCGCCATTGTCAATGTCGTGGGTTCCTCCATCGCGCGGGAGGCAGACGCGGTGTTCTATATTCAGGCGGGTCCCGAGATTGCGGTCGCCACCACCAAGGCGTACTGCGCGCAGGTCGCGGCGGTCTACCGTCTCTTTCTCGCGATTGCCGCCGCGCGCACGGGGAGCGGATATGCCGCAGAGATTTCGGCGGCGCTCGATTCCGTTCCCGACGCGGTTGAGACCCTGCTCGGGGAGCGGGACACCATCCGTTCGCTCGCCGCGCCTCTGAAAGAAAAAAACGATGTCTTCTTCATCGGCAGGGGTGCCGACTATCCCGCCTGTCTCGAAGGCAGTCTCAAACTCAAAGAGATCTCCTACATTCACGCCGAGGCGTACCCCGCGGGAGAACTCAAACACGGGACCATCAGTCTCATCTCCCGAGGCGTGCCGGTGATTGCCCTCGTCACGCAACCGCCCCTCGCGGAAAAGACCCTCTCGGGCGTGGAAGAAGTGCGCGCCCGCGGCGCGGAAGCATTGGTCTTTCACGACGGGGAGGTGCCGATACCACCTGGCATCTCCGCGTTTCCGCTCCCCCATGTCCATCCGTCGCTCGCCCCGCTGATCTCCGCCGTCGCACTAGAACTCATCGCTCTGGAGACCGCAGAGCTGCGCGGGCTGGACCCCGATATGCCGCGCAACCTCGCGAAGAGCGTCACGGTCGAGTGAATCCCCGTTGCACGGCTTGAAACTCGCCGCTCCGCTCCCTTTTGACTTGCGGCTTTGTTTTCCCCTTGCCGTTCTGTTTGAACCGAGAGAAACGCCGCCCCCGCGGCGTTATTTCTCGTTTTTCTCCCTTGCTTTTTCTCGTTGTCCCCCTCTTGTTTTGTTCATAGATTTCTGCCATAATAAGAACAGAATACAAGCGGAGACAGAAAAATCCGAGAAACGGAGGGTGCAAATGAATCTGACCGTAGCGAGACGCAGTCTCGACTATCTGGTGAAACTCTGCCTCAAAGAGAGCGGCTCCCCCGAGCAAATCCCGTTCTACCCGCAAAAGACGCGGGTGCCCACCCCCGAAGAGATGCCCCGGATGCCGAAAAAGCAATCCCCCGAGCAGGTTGGCGTCTCGTCGGCACGACTGGAAGCGCTGCTCCGCGATTTGGAGGCGGACCCCCGCTCGCATCTTCACAATCTGCTGATTTATCGGTGGGGACGACTGATTCTTTCGGCATCCGCGCCGGGGTACAGTCCCCGTGTTCCGAGCGTGACGCACTCGCTCGCGAAGTCGGTCACCTCGCTCGCCGTCGCCTGCCTTGTCGGAGACGGGGTACTGTCCCTCTCCGACCGCTTGGTGGACATTTTCCGAGACGAACTGCCGCCCATCGTCTCCCGCAGGATGAAACGAGTCACCGTCCGTCACCTGCTCACCATGACCGCAGGGGTCACCGGGGTCTCGGAGACCGCCGCCGTGACGCTCGAAGACTGGAAACGGGCATTTCTCTCGGAGAACCCCGCTTATGAGCCGGGCAGTCGGTTCTTCTATAACAGCATCAACTCCTATATGCTCTCCGCCGTCGTCGAAAAGATCAGCGGACAACCCCTCGAAGAGGTGCTCAAAGCGCGTATCTTCACCCCTCTCGGGATTACCTGTTATGAAATCGAGAAGTGCCCGAAGGGCATCGCCAAAGGCGGATGGGGCATGTACCTCTCCCCCGTCGACCTCGGAAAACTGGGGCTTCTGCTCCAAGCGGGCGGGGTCTGGGAAGGAAAACAAATCCTCCCCGCCGACTACCTGCGTGAGGCGACGACCGCGCAGGTCGCGGTGGACGAGAAATACGGCGACTACGACTACGGCTATCATCTTTGGATTGCCCGCGACGGCTCCTCGTTTCTGATGAACGGGATGCTCGGGCAGAATGTCCTCATCGGGCGGGAGAACGGCCTCATCTCGGTCTCGACCTGCGGCAACGACGAGTTTTATCAGCAGTCTTCCACCCTGCGCCTGATCGCCGCCTTCTTGAAAGAGCCGTTCCCCGCGACCCTGCTCCCGTCGCCCGTCGCCCGCCGCCGCTTACGGCGTGCGGAAGAAAATTTCTTCTGCCGTCGCTCCGGCATCCCCGAAACGGGACACCACGAAGACCTCTTTTCCCCGGGGGTCTCCGCGCCCCCGCCGCCCGAGCTCGGGCGGTTACTCGGCACCTATCTGCCCGAGAAGAACAATGTCGGACTTCTGCCGCTCGCGTGGCGCATCATGCAGAACAATCACGCCCCCGGCATCACCCGCATCTCTCTCGCGTGTGAAGAGAACACGCTCGTTTTGTCGATCACCGAGGGAGAGGAGACCCGTAGGATCCCCTGCGGCTTCGGCGCATACCGTTACACCGCGCTGACCTACCGCGAGGAGCCGTATCTCTTGGGAGCGCGCTGTATGATGACCGAAAACGAGGACTCGGTGCGCCTTCTGCGCATCGACTTCGTTTTCCCCGAACTCCCGAACGCCCGCCGCCTGAAAATCTACCTCACGGGAGAACCCGAGATTCCGTTCGCTTTTTCCGAGATTCCGGGCATGGACCTCGTCCCCTCGATTCTCAATTCCCTCGTCGCCAACGCGGTCAAATCGGGGGTCTATGCCCTCGCGCAGAAACACCTCTCGGACGCGCTGATTCGTTACCGCATCCGACACTGTATGGAGCCGGTTCTGTACGCGGCAAAGACCGACGAGTCCGCGAGCGCGGAAGAAGAGCCCGACAAGGGTGAATAGGCACGCAAAGACAAAATCGAGCACACGGGTGCATTGTCAAGTGAAGTGCAACACCGAATCGTTTGATTCACCGCGATTTCCGGCCCGACGGACGACATTCCCGCCCGTCGGGGAACCAAAAAAACGGGAGAGCCCCGTTTTTTTGTGTTTTTGGGGTTTCCAAGCGGGAAAATGTGTGCTATAATGAGAAAACTTTTATTTTTTTGAGGGGGATACCGACATGATTGACATTTGTACGATGAACAAAATCTCCGCCTGCGGGACCGACCGTCTCGACCCCGCCGTTTTTACCGTCACCGACACGCTGGAAAATGCGTCCGGCGTGATGGTTCGCTCTGCGTCCCTCCATGAGATTTCTTTCCCCGCCTCCCTCTATGCCATCGCGCGAGCGGGTGCCGGAGTCAATAATATTCCGCTGGACGCTTGCAGTGAACAGGGTATCGTGGTGTTCAACACCCCGGGCGCGAACGCGAACGCCGTGAAAGAGCTCGTCCTCGCGGGTCTGTTCCTCGCTTCGCGCGGGGTCTCCGAGGGCATCGCATGGGCGAAGACCCTCAAAGGACAGCCCGAGGTCGGGAAGCTCGTTGAAAAGGGCAAAGGGCAGTTTGTCGGTCCCGAGATTGCCGGTAAAAAACTCGGGGTCATCGGTCTCGGTGCCATCGGTGTCTTGGTGGCGAACGCCGCCCTCGCGCTCGGCATGACCGTCTACGGGTACGACCCGTACCTCTCGGTGCGCGCCGCGTGGAACCTCTCTCCCGCCGTCCACCATGTCACGGATGTCAAGGACCTCTATGCCGCCTGCGACTATATTTCGATTCATGTACCGCTGAATCCCGAGACCCGCGGGATGCTGAACCGCGACGCTTTCGCCTGCATGAAAGACGGGGTGCGTATCCTCAACTTTGCGCGCGATTCCCTCGTGGATTCCGCCGATATGCTCGCGGCGCTCGACGCGGGCAAAGTCGCCTGCTATGTCGTGGACTTCCCCACCGAAGAGATGCTGGATGTCCCCCATGTCATCGCCATCCCGCACCTCGGCGCTTCCACGCCCGAGAGCGAGGACAACTGCGCGGTCATGGCGGCGGATGAACTCGCGGACTACCTTCTGAACGGGAATATCACCCATTCGGTCAACTACCCCGACATCTCCGCTCCCCGCATCACCGCCTGCCGCATCTGCATTCTGCATAAAAATGTCCCCAATATGTTGAGCGGGTTCAGTACCCATATCTCCGCCGAGGGCATCAACATCGAGGCGATGGTCAACCGCGCCCGCGGGGCATACGCCTATACCATCCTCGATGTCGCGTCCCGCCCGTCGGAGGAAACCGTCCGTGCGCTCACTGCGCAGGAGGGTGTCATCCGCGTCAGAATCCTGTAAATCCGCAGGACTCTCAAATAACCCGTTTCCATCGGCTGTCGCAAGTTACGCGGCAGCCGATTTTTGTCGAACCCCGGAGGGAAAACCGCGCAAAAAGGGAAAAGGTTGACATTCTCCGTATAGGGTGATATACTGTATTTAACATTTAGTTAATACTGAGAGTAACCGGAGCGAGAGAAATTCCCCGATGCGGCACGCCATCCGACATCTCAGGTTTTTCTTGCGCGACGCGCGCGGGCGCGCTCCCGTGCGTGTATTTTCGTTTCCCGTGGTTTTTGAGGGCGGCAAGCGCGCAATACTAACATCTGTGGAGGAATCCCATGATTATCACGAAGACTCCGTTTCGAATGTCGTTTTTCGGCGGCGGGACCGACCTGCCCGAATTTTTCCGTGAGCACGGCGGTGCGGTTATTTCCACTACTTTTGACAAGTATTGTTATGTCAATGTGCGGCATTTGCCCCGCTTCTTTGATTATACGAACGAGATTTTCTATTCCCGTATCGAACGGGTGAAAGATGTCTCGGAGATTGAGCATCCTCTGGTACGCAACGCGATGGAGCAACTCCACATGCAGGAACTCCGTCTGACCTACGAGGCGGACTTACCCGCCCGGTCGGGACTCGGGACGAGCAGTTCGTTTGCCGTCGGGATGCTCAACGCTTTTTATGCGCTGAAAGGCAAATATGCGAGTAAGAAGAAACTCGCCGATCAGGCGATCTACCTTGAGCGGGTCCTCTGTCACGAAGCGGGCGGCTGGCAGGATCAAATAGCCGCTTCTTTCGGAGGATTCAACCGCATCGACTTCACCCCCGACGGATATTCGGTCAAGCCCATCATCATCTCGAACGAGCGCAAAGAGCGTCTGAACGACAACCTCATGATGTTCTTCACGGGTTTTACCCGCACTTCCGCCGACATTCAGGCACAGGTGAACCAATCGGGCACCGACCGCACGGCAGGACTCATCGAAATGCTGAAACTCGTCGACACCGCCGAGGAAATTCTCTTGGACAAGACCACCTCCCTCGATGAGTTCGGCAGACTGCTCGACTACACTTGGGAGCTCAAACGCGGGCTCTCCCCCATCGTCTCGACCAACTCGATAGATGAACTCTACCGCAAAGGGAAAGAGGCGGGCGCCATCGGCGGGAAACTGCTCGGCGCGGGCGGCGGCGGATTCCTCGTGTTCTATGTCAATCAGGAATACCGCGCGGCGGTCAAAGAGGCGATGTCGGACCTCTTATATGTTCCTTTCCGCTTCGAGACGGGCGGGACGCGCGTCGTGCACTATACGCCCGAAAACTATATTCCCCGCGGGATGGACGAATAATTTTATGCCGTCCTCGGGAGAGGAAGGATAGCCGACCCATGAAAACAGTCATTATGGCGGGTGGACGGGGCACACGCATCGCGAGCGTGAACTCCGAAGTCCCGAAACCCATGATTCCCATCGCGGGGAAACCCATTCTGGAATGGCAGATCGAGTGTCTCAGACGGCAGGGACTCACCGAGGTGATTCTCGTGGTCGGGTATCTCGGGCACATCATTCGGGAATACTTTGGAGACGGGAGCCGTTTCGGGGTCTCGGTCTCCTATGTCACCGAAGAAGAACCACTCGGGACCGCCGGTGCCCTCTATCTTTTGAAAGATACCCTCGCGGGAGACGATTTTCTCCTGCTTTGCGGCGACATCATTTTCGATGTCGATTTCTCGCGTTTCCTCACCTATCACAGACAGCGTGGCGGGGTCGCCACCTTGCTCACCCACCCGAACTCCCACCCTTACGACAGCGGGATCATCGAGGCGGACGAGAGCGGGAGAATCACCGGCTGGCTCCACAAAGAAGAAAAGCGGCTCTGGTATCGCAATCGGGTGAACGCGGGGATTCACCTGTTCTCCGACCGTATTCTCTCCCGCTTTACTTGTCTTAAAAAGACCGACCTCGACCGCGAGGTCTTAAAACCCCTGATTCCCGAGGGCACGCTGTACGCCTACGACTCGCCCGAGTATGTCAAGGATATGGGCACGCCCGACCGCTACTATGCCGTCACCCGCGACATTGAGAGCGGACTGGTCGAAGCCAAGAACCTCGCCCATACCCAGCGGGCGGTGTTCCTCGACCGCGACGGGACCATTAACCGCTATGTCGGGTTTTTGAGGGACATTGACGATTTCACGCTGTTGCCGAAGGCGGCAGAAGCCGTGAGACTGATTAACGAGAGCGGACTGCTCGCCATCGTCGTGACGAATCAACCGGTCATCGCTCGCGGCGAGGTCACGATAGCGGAACTCGAAGCCATCCACCGCAAGATGGAGACCCTGCTCGGCGCGGAGGGCGCGTACCTCGACGCCGTCTACTATTGCCCGCACCATCCCGATAGCGGCTTTGCGGGGGAAATCCCCGCGCTCAAAATCAACTGCGACTGCCGCAAGCCGAAACCGGGATTGCTCCTCCGCGCGGCGCGCGACTATCACATTGACCTCAGCCGTTCCTACATGATAGGGGACGGAGACAACGATATGGCGGCGGGGAAAGCCGCCGGATGCACCGTCGCCCGCATCGGTGAACAAGGGGATGCGGATTTCGCCGGAGATTCTCTCTTCTCCTGCGTCCAACAAATTTTGAAAGAGATGTCGAAATGAACGGGACTGTCCAAAAACACCTCGCGACATTGGTCGCGAACCATCCGGAACTCTCGGTCTGCGTGCCCGATATCGAGCGGGCGTTTTCCCTCATGGAGAGCGGGTTCCGCCGCGGAGGGAAACTGCTCATCGCGGGCAACGGCGGGAGCGCCGCGGATGCCGACCATATCGCGGGAGAACTCATGAAGAGTTTTGTCCTCCCTCGCCCGGTGGATACCCTCGCCGAGAAAATGCGGGAGATCGACCCCGTGCGCGGTGCCGCCCTCGCGGAAAAACTGCAAGCGGGGCTGCCGACCGTCGCCCTGACCCAGCACGCCGCGCTGACCACCGCCTATCTCAACGATGTCGCGGAGAGCGCGCCCTATGTCTTTGCGCAACAGCTGTCGGTACTCGGAAAAGCGGGCGATGTCTTTCTCGCCATCTCCACTTCCGGCTCGTCCGAGAACATTCTGAACGCCGCGGTGGTCGCCGAGGCACTCGAGATTCCCGTCATTGCCCTCACGGGGGAGCGCGGTGGGAAACTCGCGGAGGTCGCCGATGTCGCCATTCGGGTCCCCGCGACCGAGACCTATCGAGTCCAAGAATACCATCTGCCGGTGTATCACGCGCTGTGCCTGATGATTGAGGAGGCATTCTTCGAGCAGCCATGAAAAAACTACTGTTTGTCACCACGCGCCTGTTCTGGCCGACCGACAGCGGACGGAAAGTCTCGCTCTATTACTACTGCCAAGGACTGCACGAAAAATACGGATACGATATCTACATTTATTCGTTCCTCGAAGGCGGACAGAGCGCCGAGATGCTCGCGGACAAACCCGACTTCATAAAAGAAGTGCGGCTCGCGAAGCGGGTCCCCGTCATCCGCAAGAGTTGGAATATGCTGACCCGCGCGCTGTTCGCGGGGTGGCCGCTCCAAAGCACCCTGTTTTATAGCGGAGCGAACTGTCGGGCGCTGAAAAAATACTGTGCGGAGATTCAGCCGGATGCCGTCATCGTGGATATGATTCGTCTCGCACCGTATTACCGTTGCTTCAAAAACCTGCCCTGCAAAAAGATACTCGACCTCGACGATATGCTCTCCCGCCGTTATGTGCGGCAGGCGCGTCGGGCGGACACGGGTTCTGCGACCCTCGGTGCCAGCTCCCAGCAGGTGAGCCGCGTGAGTAACCGTCTGCTCAACACGGCATTTCTCAAACGCATGGTGCTCCGATCCGAGAGCCGTCGGGTCTTCCGCGCCGAGAAGAAATACGGGAAACTGTATGACAGCGTGATTTTCGTCTCCGAGGCGGAAACTGCATCGTTCAACAAACTGATCGGAGAGGAAAAGGCGCATACCGTCACCCTCGGCGTGGATTACGAATACTATTCCCACGCCGCCGAGCAGGAGAAAGTCCGCTGGTCCATCGGCTTCCTCGGCAATCTGAAATACGCCCCCAATCAGGACTCGCTCGCCTATATCGTCGATAAAGTCCTGCCACTTGTAAAGTGCCCCTATACCCTGAATGTCGTGGGTCCTACCCCCGACGAGATTATCCAAAAATACAAGGACAATCCCCATGTCGTCTTCTGCGGCATGGTCGAAGATTTACGGAAAGTCCTCGGCTCCTGTGAGCTGTTCTTGTCTCCCATCGCCCACGGCTCGGGCATCAAGACCAAGATTCTCGAAGCACTCGCCATGGGTCTGCCCGTCATCACCAATACGCTCGGTGCCGAGGGTCTGTCGGTCGTCGACGGCGAGGAACTGCTTGTGCGCGTCACCGCCGAGACGACGGCGGAGGCGGTCGAAGAACTGCTCTCCGACCCCGAGAGATGCCGCAAGATGGGCGAGGCGGGACGCGCCTATATCGCCTCCCGACACACCTGGGACATCGTCTGGCAAAAGTTCGCCGATATGGGTCTGTAAGCGAGGTACGCCGTGAACAAGTTGAAAAAAATTCGTCTCGTGCTGGAAAAGAAACTGCTGGGACTCAAATATGTCATCAGCGAGAAGTGGTATATCCGCTCCTCTCTCAAATACCTCCGCCACGCGGGGGTCAATCTGACGGGAAAGCCCAAGTTCATCGCACGGGATGTCAAGTTCGATATGACCGACCCCTCGAAGATTTCCATCGGCGAGGGCAGCGTCATCACCAGCCGTGTCACCATCCTCTGCCACGACTACTCGATTGAATGCGGACTTGTCACCATCGGAGAGGAAGACCCCGAATACGAGTCGGTCTTTCTCCGCGAAGTGACCATCGGAAACAACTGTTTCATCGGTCAGGGCAGTTTCATCAAGCCGGGGACGGTGATCGGAGATAACTGCATCATCGGTGCGGCATCGGTGGTCGGCGGCGTGATTCCGCCCGACTCGGTCGTCATCGGGAACCCTGCTCAAGTCGTCGCGAAAACGAGTGAGTGGGCGAAAAAGAAAGTGGAAGCGCATCAGTATCTGAAAGGTTCCAAACGAAGAAAATAAAAGGGAGACGCGCTATGATTCATGTGTTACAGGTTCTCCCCACCCTCCATGTTTGCGGCGGGGTCGAGAACTACCTCATGAACTACTATCGACATATTGACACAAGTGCCGTGAAATTCACCTTCGCGGTGCACGCGCCCGCCGACCCGGTGTTCGCCACGCTCATCGCCGAGCGGGGAGACGAAGTGGTGGTTCTGCCGCCCTTCACCATTCGGAATTTCCCGCGCATCAAACGCGAAATCGACGCGCTCTTTGAGAACCGCACTTTTGATATTGTCCATTGCCATCAGGCGAATGCCGCTTGGTTCTATTTCAAAAGCGCGAAGAAACACGGCATTACCCATCGGATCCTGCACAGCCATCAGGCGGCGGCAGCCGATAAGTGGACGCATAAACTCCGTAACTATCCGCTCCTGGCCATGGGAAAACGCTATACCACCGACCCCGCCGCCTGTTCCCGTCTCGCGGGCGACTGGCTGTGGGGGAAACGGGCCTATCAAGTGGTCAATAACGCCGTCGACCCTGACGCGTTCGTCTTTGACACGCAAGCACGGGACAGCGTCCGCCGAGAGTTCGAGATTCCCGCGGATGCGTTTGTCGTCGGTCATATGGGGCGATTCTGCCCGCAGAAGAATCAGGAATACCTGCTCCGCATCTTCGGCGAGCTTCTGAAACTCGAACCCAAGGCGCACCTCCTGCTCGTCGGCGGCGGCGAGGATTTGGAGTCCTGTAAAAAGACCGCCGCGGAGATGGGCATCGCCCACCATGTCTCATTCCCGGGTGTCCGCACCGATACTGCACGCATGTACGCGGCGATGGATGTCTTTGTCATGCCCTCGCTCTATGAGGGTCTGCCCGTCGTCGGGGTCGAAGCGCAGGCGGCAGGGCTCCCGCTCGTCCTCGCAGATACCATCACCGAAGAGACGCGCATCCTCGATACCACCGCGTTTTTGCCCCTCTCGGCGGGACCTGCCGCTTGGGCAGAGCGCATCCTCACCTACCGCGACCATGTACGCACCGACACGCGGGCGGAAATCGCCGCCGCGCATTTCGATATCCGCGAGGAGAGCGCCGCTCTCGTCTCGTTCTACCGACACCTGCTGGAAAGCACCCCTGCGGGCAAAGAAAATACCCCCGCGGAGAAAGACTCCACATCTGAGAAGCAAGTCCCTGCCTCTGAGGAAAAAGTACCCGCCTCTGAGGAGCAAGTCCCTGCCTCCGAGGAAAAAGTACCCGTCTCTGAGAAGCAAGCACCCGCCTCCGAGGAGAAAACATCTGCCCCCGCGGATACCGAACAGGCATAACCCGTATTTCATCCATTTCCACCCGCTCGGCGGGTGGTTTTTTTATCATGGTGCGGATAGCTTGAAGTATTGCCGTAGGGCGGGGGCTTGCTCCCGCCGAAAGGTGAAGTTTTCCGCTCCGCGGAAAGTGAAGTTTTGTCTCACGACAAAGTGAAGTTTTGCTATGCAAATGTGACGCTGCGGCGCGCTACGCTGCGGTGAAGTTTCTGCTCACGCCGAAGTGAGATTATTCTTTATTGTAGGGCGGGGGCTTGCTCCCGCCGCATGGTGAAGTTTTCCGCTATGCGGAAAGTGAAGTTTCGTCTTGCGACGAAGTGAAGTTTCGTCTGCAACGAATGTGACGCTGCGG
>JAQYLJ010000006.1 GCA_028720145.1 Clostridia bacterium | reverse complement strand
GAAAGCCTTCATTTGACCGAAAATATGCGCATGGCGTTGGAATGTCGAATGAAAGGTTTGAGTTTTCCCGAAATAGGGCGAGTTTTATCCCGCGCGCAATCCACGGTATTTGAATACTTCATCAAAATGCGTCAACGGTATTCGGCAATCTATTCTTGATATGTAAAACTACAACTTAAGTCTTGAAATCACGGCGCGACAGTTTCCCACTCTGATGCGGTCGAGACGGTCGCGCCGAAATGATGTGATTGTTTTGTTGCTTTACCGCCACATAAGCCATGTGACCGATAAGAGCAGATCATAAAAATTGACAAAATATTCATGCAGGGTATTATTGGCTTATCTTGGATTCATCTTGGATAGTGACACCAGGGCGTGTGCTTGTCTTGATACAAGTGCCGGCGCTGCGCGCCGGCAGACAAGCACACGCCCTGCACCGCACTTTCAAAAACTGCTCGCGCAATTGCCACGCAAACGAGGGCAAACCGCCGTTTGAAATCACTCAAAAAGAATAGCCAACCTGACCGAACATGAAAAGCACGACGGAGGGGGTGGGCGCCGCTAAACCGCTTGGTGCCGCACCCCCTTTTTCCGTCGTGCTCTTTTTCATGTATTTTGTGCTTTATCTGTACATGAAGGCAGGGGCTTACATTCTGTCTCCTTGCCGTTTTGTTGTCCTTCTTCGTCATCGTGACCTTGCCTCTTGCGATCATGATTGTCTTAATGTCGGTACAAGATTGGGTCAAATGCAAAATCAGCAGGGTGATATAAGAAATACGCAGGACGGAATGCCTTGTATCTTGTTTTGTCTCTGTGCTATTCTCACACCAAACAGGCAGGGCAAAGCAAAATGACGAACCGAGAATTCCGAGATAAAAGGACAGAGGTTGCATTTACGGGCGAAAAACGAAAAGTGTTTTCATTATGCCATCTGTTTGCAACAGGATAAAGGGGGAACGCACTTGGACAAAGAGCCAATCAGAATTGTCTTTCACGGGGATCCGGCGGCAGTTCATCTAAACGATGAGGAGCAACGCATCTTTTACGGAGCGTTACTGGCTCTAATTCTTGACCTATACCGCCAAGAGAAAGAACAAAAACAACAAGAGGGGAAGTGATACCACTTCAAATCTGTCTTTCGCCCTTTGGAGCGTAAACGGAAACGCCGTCGCAGTCAAGGGAAAAACAATGGCTGAAAATACGCGAGGGAAACAGACAGGAAAACCATTGTTTTTCTTTCTCCTTGACTTCTCCGTCTTTTCCGTTTTGTTCGCTCCCGGCGAAAGCCGGATAAAAAAGAAAAACGAAGAAAGGAAACATCATCAAAATGAAAACAGCAGTGATTTACGCACGCTATTCCAGCGATAAGCAAACAGAGCAGTCTATTGAAGGACAACTGCGGGTCTGTCGGGACTATGCCGAACGGAACGGCATTCTCATAGTCGACACTTATATTGACCGAGCCATGACCGGGAAAAACGACCACCGAGGTGCGTTTCAGAAGATGCTCAAAGACAGTCAGAAGAAGTTATGGGACTATGTGTTGGTCTACAAACTCGACCGATTCTCCCGTAACAAATACGAGACTGCCATCCATAAGAAAACTCTCAGGGATAACGGGGTACGCATTTTGTCCGCAATGGAGAACATCCCGGAAACACCGG
This sequence comes from Clostridia bacterium, assembly GCA_028720145.1. Classification (GTDB taxonomy): domain Bacteria; phylum Bacillota; class Clostridia; order Oscillospirales; family CAG-272; genus UBA1740. The sequence goes on along the minus strand of JAQYLJ010000006.1, from coordinate 5,731 downwards.
AAGGGATCATTCTGGAATCCCTGCTCGAGGGCATGGCGGAATACTATTCTGCGGAACTCGCACAAAAGGTCAGACGGGGACGGCATGAGACGCGACTCAAAGGGTACTTCCCGGGAGGTGTTGTTCAGTACGGTTACCGTCTGGTAAACAGGAAACTCATCGTTGAAGAAAACGAAGCCAATGTTGTACGGTACATCTTTGAAGAATATGCAAAAGGAGTATATGTCGAAAAGATCATTCAGGCACTTGCGGAAAAAGGGATTCTTCACCATGGAAAGCCGTTTGCCAAAAACACCGTTTACAACCTTCTGAAAAACGATAAGTACACCGGCGTTTATCATTTGCACGATGCAGTTTATGAGAATGTCTATCCGCGTATCATATCAGATGAGATTTTTGAAAAGGTACGGCAGATCTCGGAGAAGAATCATTACGGACGCAGAAGCACCAAAACGGTCTATCTGTTGCGCGGGAAGATGGTCTGTGGCTACTGTGGATATTCCATCATTGCAGAAACCGGAACCGCTCGGAACGGTACTCTGCTTCACTACTACAAATGCAGAGGACGAAAACAGAAAAACGGCTGTCAAAAAGAAGTTGTCCCCAAGGATACTTTGGAGAAATTGATCATTGAAGCGATCACGGAACACCTGAATCAGCCGGAACAAATGAAACGGATGATCGAAGAAATCATGCGAGTGCAGATGCAAGACTCGGGGAATGATACCGCTATCACCCAACTGCAATATGAGAAAAAGCAAGCCGAAACGACGATACAAAACATTATGGCAGCGGTAGAGAAAGGCGTCGTGACTGCTACCACCACGAAGCGACTTTTGGAAATGGAACAGGTGCTAAGTGATCTGGAACAGAGAATTGAAATAGAAAAAAGCAAAAAGCCTGTGTTGCTTTCCAAAGAACAAATTAGTTTGTTTTACTCGAAAGCGCTCCGTATGGAATCCCAACTTCTCATCAATTATCTCATTCAAAAAATAGTGCTGTTTGATGACCGTGCCGAAATTTATTACAATACCCCGACTGACACCACACCCGGTGACGGTCGGGGCATTTTACTTTACACGATAGGAAAAGACTATACAGCCTATTCAGCGACGAATGAAGGACGCAAAAAACCGAAACATTTGGATATCGACATCAAAATATAAAACACGGCGCAGTCACTCGAACACCTGAAAAGCCTGAAAACATAAAGAAAATAGCCCTAAGTAAGCCTTTTGACTCTACTTAGGACTCTTTTGGTGACCCGTACGGGAATCGAACCCATGCCTTCGCCGTGAGAGGGCGACGTCTTAGCCGCTTGACTAACGGGCCATTTGTCAACGCCCTGTTATTATAACAAAAGCGCTCGAAAAAAGCAAGACTTTTTTTAAAAAAACATTCCACAATATTATTTTGACAGAATCCGCGGGGCGCGTTGACATTTTTTGTATCAAATGCTATCATAATGTTGTCGGTATCATACCGAGAAAAGGAGTCATTTATGAAACGGATTCTTGCACTTCTCTGTCTATGTCTCACAGCCGTCCTTCTTTTCTGTTCCTGTGGCGGAGCTGCTCTCTTCGACAAAAAGGAAATCGAAAAAAACGACACGCACAACGCCTATGATGTAACCGAAGTGAAAACGCTTTCCGGATATCGCATGGAAACCAATGACTACAATGCCGGATACGGCGTGTTCAGCAAAACAGAAGCACCGAACATTACATACAAGGTGTTCAGTTTTGTCACAGGCAGCGTCGTCTGTGAAATTACCCAAAAAACGAGCGACCTCGAACCCGAGTTCGGCTTTGACGGCGAGACCGGTCTCTGCTACATCGCGAACACGAACGCCGACGGGGTCGTGGTGGGTTACACCCTCTATGGCAAAGACGGCACCGTGATCGCCAAAGGCAAAAGCGACATTGCTCCCTCCTTTGCGGGAGACCGCGTGCTGTACGATAACAAGATCTACCAAGCGAAGGATGGCGCACTCGTAGAAAAAGCCAAAGTGATCGATTGGAATACCGCCCTGAGAGGCACTCTTCCCTCTATCACGGATTACGCGGACGGGGTCTATGCGAATATCGATGCGGCAAGTATCGTGTTCTACGACGAAGAGTTCGATGTCACCGGTATCTACCTGATGCCGGAAAGCAGTTTTAACCCCGATGTCACTATGTTGGCGAACGGAAATGTCTTTGTCCAATACATGGTTCCGCTGCCCCTCGACGCGAAGAATTACGATTTCTCTACCAGCATGGCGAAATTCGACCTTGTTCAAGAGGTCGTAAAACCGAACGGCAAAGTATCCCAAGTGAATCTGGATGGCGTTGTCACCGAAATCGTACGCCTCGACCCGGATGACTATCCGCTGATAGATGCGGAGAATGCCGTGATGCTCTGCCCCATCAAAGACAAATTGCTCCTCAGTGATGATAATGCGGAAATCTACGAGCTGAAAAACAGCGGGCGTCTCGGCGCGGAATTCCCGAAATTCGACGGAGTGTACGCGATAGACTTCACCGCTCTCGGAAACGGCTATCTGCTCGCGGAGACCGGCTATACCGACAGAACGCTCCTGCTCGACAAAAACCTGAAAGTCGTCGGTGATGTCTCGGGTTGCAGCGATTTCACCGACCGCTATATCGTCGGCATAGACGGCATCTACGACTACGAAATGAACCGTTTGCTCACTTTCAAGAAAACCGACGGGAAATATTCCTATGTCACGACCTGCGGCAGCAATATCATCCTCAAATTCACCGACAACGAAACGGGAGACACAAGCGCTTACATTTTTGACGGCAAAGAGACCAAACTCACGAGCAACTACACACGCTATCAGCCCCTCTCCGACAAATTGTACACCGTCCACCCGATCGATACCATCGACAATACCGTCACGGTCTACGCCCCCGACGGAACCGTACTCGCCGGCGACATCATGAACCCGAAAATCCAGTCAAACCGTCAGAACGACAATCTGTTCCTCTACGGTTTGAACGCAAGCGGCGACGGGGTCTACTACTATCTCACGGCGAAATAACGAGGCAAAGAAAAGGCAGGGAGCCGAAACGGCTCCCTGTTTTTGTTTTCGGTTTTTGTTTCCCGTTTTCGCTTTTTTTGTTTTCCGCGGTTTTCATTATGGAAAAGCGGGGGCACTCTTCCCTCTCGGGCTTACAGAGACGCCTCCAAAATCGAGAGGATATCCGCCTCGGTGAGCGGAGCATACGCGGTATCCAGTCCCTCCAAGGTGGCGATATGATGCGCCATCTCGGAGAGGCGCGCATCGTCAATCCCGACCTCGCGGAGGTGCATGGGAATCCCGATGCTCTCAAAGAACCGATAGGTCGCGTCAATGGTCTTCTCCGCAATCTCGTACGCGGGCAGGGTCTCGTCGATGCCGAATACACCGACCCCGAACTTGACAAAGCGCGGGAGGGTGCGGTCGTTCAGAATATGCTTCATCCAGCGGGGCGTGATGATGGCGAGTCCCTCGCCGTGGGTAATGTCGTAATATCCCGAGAGCGCGTGTTCGATGCCGTGGCAAGGCCATCCGGAACCGCTGTTCCCAAGGGAGAGAATCCCGTTACAGGCGAGCGCGCAGGTCACCATGATCTGTGCGCGGGCATCGTAATCATTCGGGTTTTCGAGCGCGATCCGCACATTGTGCATGAGACTTTTCACCGCCGCCTCGCACATACCGTCAGACAGCAGATTCGCGTCGGCGCAGAAATACTGCTCCATCACATGGTTGATGGCATCCGCCGTCCCCGCCGCCGTCTGCTTCTTTGAGACGGTGAAGGTATAGGTGGGGTCGAGGAACGAGGCAACTGGATAAAGAAGATCATCCATATACCCGATCTTATCATTGGTCTCGGTGCGGGAGATCACCCCGCCGGGGTCATACTCGCTCCCCGTCGCGGAGAGGGTCATGATATCGACGATGGGCAGGGCGGCACGCGCCTTCACCCGATAGGAAATCAAGTCCCACGGCTCGCCGTCATAGAGCGCGCCCGCGGCAATCGCCTTCGAGCAGTCGAGCACGCTCCCGCCCCCGACCGCCAGAATCGCCTCTATTCCCTGCTCTTTGCAAATCCGCACGCCGTCGAGGACGCTCGGGTTATATTTGGGGTTGGGCGCGATGCCCGAGAGTTCATAAACCTCAAAATCGCGGAGCAGGTCCCTCACGCGGTCATAAAGCCCGTTCTTCTTGATGCTCCCACCGCCGTAGGTGAGAAGAATCTTATGCCCGAGCGGTTTCAGGGTCTCGGGGAGTTTCTCAATCACATCTTTCCCGAAAATGAGTTTGGTCGGGGTATGGTAAGTAAAATTCTGCATGGCAATACTCCTTTTTCGTCAGTTATTCTCGGCATGATTCCCGCGAATGCGAATCTCCGCCTGCGCCCAAGACGCGTCGCGAATCACCTCACCGACTGCGGGCACCTCGATGAACCCACACAAGGGATTCTTGATGCTGTCGATGGGGGCGGTGAGCGTGGCATACACCTCGGAACGCTCAAATGAGAGGTCGGTCGCGCGCATCTCGCAGTTCACGAGTTTCAGGTTCTTACAGTAGCAGAGCGGCTGTGTACCGATGATGACACAGTTCTCAAAAGTGAGTCCCTCCGAATACCAAGCGAGGTATTCCCCTTTGACGATACAGTTACGCACCGTGATATTTTTTCCGTGCCAAAACGCGTCCTTGGTATCCAGACGGCAATTCTCGAACACCGCGTCCTCAACATACTGGAACGAGTACTTCCCGCGGAAATCCACCTCGCAAAACGAGAGGTTTTTGGATCGCAGGAAAAAATACTCGCTCTCGGCGCGGGTATCGGTCATCTCCATATTGGTAACCGACCAGCCGAACTCGGGAGATACAATGTCGCACCCGTGAATCTTTACATTTTGACACTCGCGGAGCGCTTTGATGCCATGGAGTTTCGTCCCCGTAATCTCCACCCCGTCGCAGTACCACAAAGCGGCGCGGCAGAGAGGCGTGAGGTCACAGTCGCGCAAGACGAGCAAGCGGTTATGCCAACAGGGATAGCGCAAATCCCATGTGCAATCCTCGGCGACAACCCCCTCCGACTCTTTGAGTGCGCTCTCCCCGTCCGCGGGTCCCGCAAACACGACATGACGCAGCGTGAGATCTCGGCTCTCGTAGAGCGCGCGCTCTTCGTCAAATGTCTGATTCTCGATTACCCCCGTCATCGGCATCTGCCTCCCGTTGAGCGGCGCAGGCAGAGTGACTGCCGTGCGCGTGCTTTTCATATTCATCCTACGCTCTATTGTAACAAATCCGCTATGCGATTGCAAGAGAAATGCACGCGATATACGCGTAAGACATGAGAACACGGACACCCGCAGGTGTCCGTGCTTTTCGGGTTGAATGGTGTCCCTACCGTTTACTTCGAGAGGGTGCAAGTGAAGGTGGCACCGAGCGCGCCCGCACAGTTCAGGGTGAGGACGGTCTTACCGTCGACGACCTCTGCCGTGATAGAATCGTTACCGCTCACCTGCCAAACGCCGTCAAGGGTCACGGTGATCGAACTCTTGAGCTGGGTCGGCTCGGAGAGCGAGAAGGTGTAGGTCCCGTCGCCCTTGTCGGTCAGCATGATGCCGCAGGCGTTATTCGCGGTGATGGCGACCTCGCCCACCGTGTAGGACGCGCCGTCCTCCCAGAAGACGATCCCCGTCATGCCGAGCGTCGTCTCGGTGACGGCGC
>JAQYLJ010000005.1 GCA_028720145.1 Clostridia bacterium | reverse complement strand
GCCTAACAAAAAACCGGGTGTCGCCTTAAAAAGAGCGGTTTTGGGGTTTCGAGACCGCCCGGTTCGGGGGGCGTTTTTCCGTCGGAGTGGGGGCGGGCAGGGCGCGCCCTGCCCGTGGGTCGAGGACACCGAGAGACCCGATACGCCAAATTTCTCTTGATTTCTTGTCGGGGTCTGTGGTAAACTATCCTCAAATGTTTTTCGGAAAGAATGAGAATTATGAAACAGATTGCCGTTTTGGGACTGGGCGTCGTGGGACGCGGGGTCGCGGACCTCTTTCGGGAGAATGCCGCGACTGTCGCCGCGCGGTGCGGCGAAGAAGTCGTACTGAAATACGCGCTGGACATTCGGGATATGCCCGATTCTCCGTATGCGAACCTGCTCGTCCGTTCGATAGACCCCATCCTCGCCGATCCCGAGGTTTCGGTCGTCGCCGAGGTGATGGGGGGACTGCACCCCGCATATGAGTACACCCGCGCGTGTCTTGACGCAGGGAAGAGCGTCGTCACCTCCAATAAGGAACTGGTCGCCACCTACGGGGTCGAACTGCTCGCCCTCGCACGGGAGAAGGGTGTCTACTACCTCTTCGAGGCATCGACCGGCGGCGCGATTCCCGTGATTGCCCCCATCGTCCGCGACCTCGCCGCGAATGAGGTGACGGGGATTTCGGGGATTCTGAACGGGACGACCAACTATATTCTGACCCGTATGTTCCGCGCGGGCGCGAGTTTCGAGGCGGCGCTCACCGAGGCACAGCAGAAGGGATACGCCGAGCGGAATCCCGCCGCCGACATTGAGGGCATCGACGCCTGTCGGAAGATTTGCATTCTCTCCGCTTCGGCGACCGGCATTTTGCCCGACCCCGCGAGAGTCCACACCGAGGGCATCACCGCCATCCGTCAGAAGGATGTGCGGATCGCCGAGAAAAACGGCTACACCCTGAAACTGCTCGGGAAGATGGAGAAGAAACCATGGGGGACCTTCGTCCTCGTCTCTCCCTTCTTTGTGAAACGCACCGACCCCCTCTCATCGGTTGAAGATGTCTTTAACGGCATTAAAGTCTCGTGCAACTACGCGGGCGAGGTCATGTTCTACGGACGGGGCGCAGGGTCGCACCCGACCGCTTCGGCTGTCGCCGCCGATATTGTATCGGTCGTTCGCGGGGACGCGAAACGGCAGACGTGGACCCTTGGTGAGGAGGACTATCCCACCGATTTCCGCCTCTATCGCACACGGCATTATCTCGCCCTCTCCGGGGTCGAGCAGAACGCCGTGACCGTCATTTGGGAGGACGCGGAGATTCTCGGGAGTGACGGGGAGGAACTCGCGGTTCTGACCCCCGAGATTTCGGAGCAGGAACTGGAAGATTCGCTTGCGCGCCTTTCGTCTCTCGGGGCGAGGTTGCAGTCGCACATTCGGGTCTCGGTCGAATAAGACCTCTTTCGGCAGACAGAGCCACCACTCTGTCTGCTTTTTTTACGAGAAAAAAGAGATTCGTCAGGGTCATCACCCCGAGGAGCAAATCAATGAGATGATAGACCATGACGGGTTTCGCCACCGCCCCGACCATAAGCCCGCCCGCATAGAGGACGAGATAGAGCACTCTGACCCATGCGCTACGCGAGAGGGAAGAGAGACAGGTCAGCCCGTAATACGCCCAGGAAACCACCGTCGCGAGGGCGAACCCCGCGACAGATGCGGTGAGCAGCGGCTGTGCCGCCCTGCCGAAGAGCACCGCGAGCGCGTCGGTGACATAGGAGAGCGGGGCGTTCGGGTCGCCTTCCGCGCCGGAGGAGAGACAGACGAGCGCGGTCAGGGTGCAGACCACCACCGTGTCGAGGAAGACCTCGAAGATTCCCCAGAGACCCTGCCCGGCGGGAGAGGTCCCGCACGCGCTCACATGGGCGAGGGGAGAGGTGCCGCAGCCCGCCTCATTCGAGACAAGCCCGCGGGCGCATCCGATGCGCGCCGCATCCGTAAAGAGGTACCCCGCGACCCCCGCGACCCCCGCCCGTGGGGAGAACGCCTCGCGAAAGATGCGGGCGAAGACGGCGGGAATCTCACAGCGGCGGAGAAAGAGAAGCGACAGACAGAGAATGAGATAGAGGACGGTGGAGACGGGAATCAGACAAGAAGTTGCGCGGAAGATGAACGACCGCGCAAAAAGGAGAAAGAAAAGGGTGAGAAACCCCAAGGCGATGCCGATCAAACAAGGCGCAACCCCGAGCGTCTCCGCGCAGGATTCCCCGAGGGCGTTCCCCTGTAATATGCTCCCCTGAAAGACAGCGGACAGCACGCAGAGCGCCGAGAACAGATAGGGGAAAACCCCGTTTTTGCCGTTCTCGCGTCTCATGTAAAAGGGCGCGCCGCCCGTGTAAGTGCCGTCTGCGTTTTGCACCCGCGTGTCCATGGCGAGGACCACCTCTGCGTACTTGACCGCCATGGCGAAGAGGGCGGACACCACCATCCAGAATATCGCGCCCGCACCCCCCGTGAGACAGGCGAGGGCGACCCCCGCGATATTCCCCACGCCCATGGTGCCGCCGAGCGCGAGCGTGACCGCGGGGAAGATGCTCGCGGCAGAGCGCTCTCCCCGCATCTCTCGGATGCATTTTCTCGGGTGGAGCCACCAAAAGCATTTGAGCCGCACCGTAAAATATCCGCCAACCGAAAAGAGTCCCGCGAGGACGGCGGGACCCAAAAACACACGGTAAATTGTCTCCACGGAAAAATCCCCCTCTCTCCAAGACAGGATATGAGAGGGGGATTTCAATTATGAGATCAGGACTCTTTGTTCTTTCTTGCCGCCTCGGCTTTGAGCCGCAAGGGGGTCGAGAGAATCCGCTTTCTCAGACGGATGGACTTCGGCGTGACCTCGATCAGTTCGTCGTCCGCAATCATCTCGATTGCCTCTTCGAGCGAGGGCTGGTGCGGGGTAATCAGCGTCAGTGCTTCGTCCGCGCCCGTGGAACGGACGGCGGTCAGATGCTTCTTTTTGCAGACATTGACGGCGATATCACCGGGCTTCGGATTTCTCCCGACAATCATGCCCTCATAGACGGGCACCGAGGGACCGACGAAGAGGGGACCTCTGTCCTGCGAATAGTAGAGACCGTACGAGGTGGTCTCGCCCGTTTCGCTCGCCACGAGAGAGCCGGTGAACCGCATGGTGACATTCCCACGATAGGGCGCGTATCCGTCGAACACCGAGTTGATGATGCCCTCGCCGCGGGTCGCGGTCATGAACTCGCTGCGGTATCCGAAGAGACAGCGGGTCGGGATGCGGTAAATCAGACGCTCGCGGGTGCCGCGAAGCTGCATATCCTGTAACTCCCCTTTGCGGGAGCCGAGTTTCTCCATGACCGTCCCCATGTATTCCTCGGGGACATCAATGGTGACGAGTTCCATCGGCTCGCACTTTTGCCCGTCGATTTCGCGGTAGAGCACGGTCGGATTGGAACAGGTGAGTTCATATCCCTCGCGGCGCATACTCTCTATGAGCACCGAGAGGTGCATCTCCCCTCTGCCCGCGACGCGGAAACTGTCGGTGGTGTCGCCGTCCGAGACGCGGAGAGAGACATCGCGGAGCAGTTCGCGATACAGGCGGTCGCGCAGGTGACGGGAGGTGACGAATTTGCCCTCTTTGCCGGCAAAGGGAGAGTCGTTGACCGAGAAGGTCATCTCCATCGTCGGCTCGGAAATCTTGACGAATTCGAGGGGCTCCACCGCCGCGGTCGAGCAGACGGTGTCACCGATATTGATATCCTCGGCACCCGAGAAAGCGACAATGTCGCCGGCTTTCGCCTCGGGGACCTGCACACGGTTCAGACCGTCAAACTGATAGATGGAGACAATCTTCGCACGGTGGGGTGCCTCGCCCGAATGGTAGTTGCAGATAGAGATTTCTTGGTTCTGCTTCATCGTGCCGCGTTCGATGCGTCCGATGCCGATACGACCGACAAAACTGTTGTAGTCGATGCAGGAGACGAGCGCCTGCAGAGGCGCGGTCTCATCTCCCTCGGGGGCGGGGATATAGTCGAGAATGGTCTCGAAGAGCGGGGTCAAATCCTTGCCCGGCTCGTGGTAGTCTCTCGTCGCGGTCCCGTCTCTGCCCGAGCAGTAGAGGAAGGGAGAATCCAGCTGTTCGTCGGTCGCGTCCAGTTCCATCAGCAGTTCGAGCACCTCGTCCTCGATTTCGTCGAGACGGGCGTCGGGACGGTCGATTTTGTTGACGACGACAATCACGCGGTGATTGAGCGCGAGCGCGTGTTCGAGCACAAAGCGGGTCTGCGGCATGGGTCCCTCCGCCGCGTCGACGAGCAGAATGACACCATTGACCATTTTGAGCACTCGCTCCACTTCACCGCCGAAGTCGGCGTGACCGGGGGTGTCGACAATGTTAATCTTGACCCCTTTGTAATGGACGGCGGTATTCTTCGCCAAAATGGTGATGCCGCGCTCCCGTTCCTGGTCGTTCGAGTCCATGACGCAGGTGGTGACTTCCTGATTCTCCCGATAGACGCCCCCCTGTTTGAGCAGGGCATCCACCAGCGTGGTCTTGCCGTGGTCGACATGGGCGATGATCGCGATATTGCGCAAATCCGTTCTTTTCACCGTGATTCCTCTTTTTCCACTTTCAAAAATTCAACTCCAATAGTATAGCATATTTCATAATAATTGCAAGATTTTTTTGTAAGAAAAGCGAAAAAAGCGCACACTTTCGATTGGATGAACCGCTGTCGCACGGCGGGTGGCAACGGGATTTCCCCGTGGCTCCCCTCTTGACGGGGGGACACCCGCATGGTATCATGAGGCAAAAGGAGTACAAGATGATTTGCTATATTTGGGGGGCGGGAGACCCGCCCGTGTCTTTTCCCCGCCCGACGGCGGAGGACCTCGTGATTGCCGCGGACGCGGGGCTGTCGGCTTGCCGTGCGGCGGGTGTCATGCCGAGCGTCACAATAGGCGACTTCGATTCCCTAGGAGAAGTGCCGACCGAGGGCGAGGTGATTCGTCTGCCGGTCGAAAAAGATGAGACCGACATGGCGGCGGCGATTCGGATAGGGCTTGCGCGCGGGTATCGGGACTTTTATCTCCTCGGCGGGACGGGCGGGAGAGCCGACCACACTTTCGCGAATTATCAGTTGCTCGCCTCGCTCGCCGAGGCGGGTTGCCTCGGGATTCTCTTCGGTCACGACCACCGCGTGGTGGCGATGACTTCGGGCTCCTCCTTGACTTTCGGGGAGGACGCGACAGGGACATTTTCGGTCTTCGCCGTCGGGGGAGATGCCGTCGGGGTCACCGAGCGCGGCGTGTATTACCCGCTCGAACACGCCACCCTCTCTCCCTCGATTCCGCTCGGGGTGTCGAATCGGTTCCTCGAAGGGAAAACCGCTCGGATTTCGGTCGAGCAGGGAACCCTGCTCGTATTTTTCGGAGATACTTTTTTGCCGAAAGAACTTGACATGGCGGGAAAAAGTGCTACAATAGACCCAGCCTGACAGAATTGAATAGTGAACAGGAGTGCCGCAAGGCTGAGACGGACGAATGTCCGAATCCTCGAACCTGATACGGTTGATACCGTCGTAGGAAGTTCTCATTTCAAACAAATGATAGTAACTGCCCCACGGAGGTTCTGTGGGGCAATTTTATTTTGGAGGTTGTTTTTATGCAACAATCGAACACACGCAAACTGGTCGAGAGCGCCCTCATGATCGCCCTCGCCACCGTCTTGAGTCTCCTCAAACTCGCCGACCTGCCGTACGGCGGTTCGGTCACGCTCGCGTCCATGCTCCCCATCATTCTGATTTCCTATCGGAACGGTCTCGGCTGGGGTCTCGGCACGGGTCTCGCCTACGCGGTCTTGCAGCAGATTCTCGGGCTGAAAAACCTGACCTATGTCACGGGCGCACCGTCGGTCATCGCGGTGATTTTCCTCGACTACCTGCTCGCGTTTACCGTAATCGGTCTCGCGGGGATGTTCCGTCGGGTCATCCGTGACCAAGGCGCTTCGCTCGCCGCAGGTACCGGCGTTGTCTGCGTACTCCGCTATATCTGCCATGTGATTTCGGGCGCGACCGTCTGGGCGGGTCTTTCCATCCCGACCGCGGGTGCCATCGGCTACTCCCTCATCTATAACGCCACTTACATGATTCCCGAGACCATCGTGACGGTGCTCGCCGCCTTCTATATCGGCTCGCTCATCGACTTCCGCGAGGAGCAACTCAAACGCATCACGCGCCCCGTGAGCGGGAATACCACGACCGCTCTGCTCGGCGGTGGCGCGGCACTCCTCATCGTCGCGGGTCTCATCTACGATGTCGTTTCGGTATTCGCCAATCTGCAAGACGGCGAGACGGGCGAATTCAATATCACGCTGCTCGGGGATGCGGGGGTCTACTTCTGGATTCGCATCGCCGTGGTGACCGTCATTGTGATTGCCGCCGCCGTCGCCCTGCTCCTCATCCGCCGCATGGTCGCGACCAAGAACACCGCGAGCGAGGAACCGACCGACGACAGTTCGCTTGACGCTTGACAAAAAAACGGCGAAAGCATATAATAGGACGAACCAGATGGTGCAGTCGCGCGATATCATGCCGAAAGGTCGTATCGTGAGGAAAGTCCGGGCTTCACAGGGAAGGATAACGGATAACATCCGCCGAGGGTGACCTCCGGGAGAGTGCAACAGAGAGATACCGCCGCGCAAGCGGTAAGGGTGGAAAGGCGGGGTAAGAGCCCACCACGCTCTATGGCAACATAGAGGGTCTGTAAACCCTATCCGAAGCAACGCCTACGGGAGAGCGGAAACGCTACGGTGCCCGCCGGAATCCTGTTGGCGGCAGGGACGCAAGTCCTGAACACATCGGTAACGGTGTGTGAAGATAGATGACTGCGGGGCGCGCGAGCGCTTACAGAACCCGGCTTACAAGTCTGGTTTTCTTATTTGGTATTTTCGGAGGGGCTTCGCGGGCGGTTTCTCGCTTGCCGCGAGATTCCGTATGCCGCGACGACCGTCCGCGGTGGGGAATACCCCCGAGAACCGATATTGCGGGGCGAATGCCCCAAACGCGAAAAGGGAGAGGGAAACCTCTCCTTTTTTCGTTCCTCTCTTGCATTCGCGGGGCTTTTCTCATATAATATCTTTGAGAAAATAGGATTGATAAATATGGATGTCGCAAAAAACGGACGGGAACCGACTATCTTTCGGGAGCGATTGCCATGCCGTCTTATGCCATCCTCGGGCTCGGTCTATCGGGACAGAGCGCGGTTACCTATCTCTTATCGCGGGGGGAGCAAAATCCCACCTTGTATGTGTCGCCAAACGAGGCGGATGCCGTGCGGCGGGACTATCCGTCCCTTGCGGTCAAGACCTCGTGGGAGGAGATCCCCGAGGAAGTCCTCGTGCGCTCCCCGGGAGTCCGACCCGACATACCGGGAATTGCTCGCGCGCTCGCGCGCGGTGCGCGCCTGACCTCGGAGATCGAACTCTTTATCGAGGGGTGTCCCGCGCCCATCTATGGGGTGACGGGCAGCGACGGAAAGACGACGACCGCGACCCTCGCCGCCCGCCTCTTGGAAGCTATGGGAAAACATACATGGCTCGGCGGGAATATCGGGGTGTCGCTCCTCCCGTTTCTCTCCGAGATGCGCCCCGCGGACGCGGTGGTGCTCGAACTCTCCAGTTTTCAGCTCATGACTTTTACCCCGCGTCTCGCCGCCGCCGCGGTCACCAACCTGACCGAGAACCATCTGAATTGGCATACCGATATGGAAGAGTACGCGCGGGCAAAACGCAACATCTTTGTTGGTGCCGCCCGCCGTGTGGAGAATGCTCGCGCACCCATCGCGCCCGCCTATCCCCATCTGACCTTTTCCGCGACGGTCGAGAACGCCAATTATCGGATGAAAGACGGACAGCTTTTGCGCGGTGACGAATTTCTCGCGCACACGAGCGACCTGCGGGTTCCGGGTCTCTACCAACGGGAGAATCTTCTCTGTGCCGCCGCTTTGACCGATGCCCCCGCGCCCGCGGTCGCGGAAGTGGCGCGGACCTTCACGGGGGTGCGGTACCGCTGTGAGCGGGTCGGAGAATGTCACGGGGTGACCTGTTACGACTCCTCGATTGATACCACGCCCGCCCGCACCGCGGTGACCCTCCGAGGGCTCCCCGCACCCCTGACCGTCCTCGCGGGCGGCAGAAACAAGAACCTGAATCTAACTCCCCTCTCTGACGCGCTGATTGCCTACGCCGCACAGGTGGTCTTCTTCGGGGAATGCGGAGAAGAAATGCTCGCCTCTCTTCTGTCCCATCCCGCCTACCGTGGCACCCCGCGCGCCGTCTTGGAGCCGGATTTTGAGCGCGCGGTCGCACTTGCGCTCGCAAGCACCCCGCAGGGTGGGACGCTCGTCCTGTCTCCCGCCGCCGCATCTTTCGATGCGTTCTCCTCGTATCGCGCGCGGGGGGATGCCTATCGCGCGTGCCTCGCGGCGCATGGCATGACCCGCTGATTTTTGTAAATATGCCGAAAACGGCAACCGATAAAACCCAAAAGGAAAGAAAAAATGGACCTCAAACAACTCACCCGCGAGGCGGAAACCGCCCTCGCGCCCCTCTTCGAGCATATTGACGAAGTGGCACAAAAGAATACCGAGAAAGTCTTGGACGCATTCCGCTGTGAGCGCGTCTCGGAGAGTATGTTTCTGCCCTCGTCGGGCTACGGCTATGACGATATCGGGCGCGAGACCCTCGACCGCATCTATGCCCGCGTGTTCGGTGCCGAGGCGGCGATTGTCCGTCATTCCATCGCCTGCGGGACGCACGCGCTCACCATCGGGCTCTTCGCGCTTCTCCGCCCGGGCGACCTCTTGCTCTCGGTGACGGGGAAACCCTATGATACCTTGGACGAGGTGATCGGGCTCACGGGGAAACCCGGGTGCGGCAGTCTCCGCGATTTCGGCGTAGACTACGCGCAGGTGGATCTCACCCCCGCGGGTGACATCGACTATCCCGCCATCGGACGAGCCATCGAGACCTACGGCGACCGCGTGAAAGTGGTCTATCTCCAACGCTCCAAGGGGTATATGGACAGACCCACTCTGACGGTGGAGACCATCGGCGAGGTCGCGGCGTTCGTCAAGGCGCGCACCAAAGCCGCCGTCATGGTGGATAACTGCTACGGCGAGTTCGTCGAGGAGACCGAGCCGACTTCTTGCGGTGCCGACCTCGCGGTGGGGTCGCTCATCAAGAACCCGGGCGGCGGGATCGCCGAATCGGGCGGGTATCTCGTCGGGCGCGCTGACCTCATCGAGAAGTGCGGCTACCGTCTGACCTCTCCCGGGGAGGGCACCGAAGTCGGCGCGACCCTCGGGCAGAATAAATCTATGTATAAGGGACTGTTCTTCGCGCCGCATATCGTGGCGCAGGCGCTGAAAACCGCGCATTTTGCCGCCTATGTCTTCTCGGCGCTCGGGTTTGAGACCGAGCCGAAATGGGACGCGCCCCGCGCGGATATCATTCAGGCGGTGAAGTGCGGGACCCCCGAGATGCTGACCGCGTTCTGCCGCGGGATTCAGTACGGCTCTCCCGTCGACTCGTTTGTCACCTGCGAGGCGTGGGCGATGCCCGGGTACAGCGACCCCGTCATCATGGCGGCGGGGACCTTCACGCAGGGCTCGTCCATTGAGCTCTCGGCGGACGGACCCATGCGCCCGCCCTATCTCGCCTACTTCCAAGGCGGGCTCACCTACGAGAGCGGCAAGGTGGGGATTCTGTCTGCCGCCCGCAACATTCTGAAAGAAAGGGGGGAGACCGTATGAAACGGTATGTGACCCTGTTTGTCCTGTGTCTAATACTCTGTACGGCACTCTTCACTTCCTGCGGGAAAAACGACGGTACCCCCGAGGGGTTCCAACTCGTGTCCGACCCCGAGACCGACGGTTTCTATTTCTATCTGCCCGAGGACTGGTACGCGGGTCGCACCTCGGGGATTCTCACGGGGTATCTCTCCTCGCTCTCGACCGTCAATGTGACGGCGACCTATGTCACGACCGACAAGACCGAGATGACCGACTATTGGAGCGCGTCGGAGACCGAACTCCGCGAGGACTTCTCCGACTATGTCCTTACCGCCTCCTCGACCGACCTGAATATCTCCGACCGCCCCACCTACTACTACGCGTATGAAGGGAGCTATGCCGGCGTGCGGTACGGCTTCCGCCAGTATTTCATTTTGGCAGGGAATACGCCTGCGGACGGGATGTTCGTCCTGACCTATACCGCCTCGAAAGACGAGAACCCGCAGACGAGAACCGTGGACTATGAAGAGACCTCGGGCTATATGGACAGCATCGCGGGGAACTTCCGTCTGACAGGCGCGCTCCCGCAAGGAAAGACCGACCTCGCACTCACCGATGCAGAGGCACCCGCGGGGATGAAAAAAGCCAACCGTTTCACCTCGTTCGGGCTGGACTTCTATGTCCCGAATACGTGGAATGTCGATCTCTCGGACGGCTTCATCGGCGCGTCGCTTGCGGAGGACGGCACCGCGGTCGGTCTGGAAGCCCTGAGTATCGACGCAATCGCGAAGAAGATGGAATACTTCGGGATTCAGTCGAACGGTCTGACCCAGATGGACCTCGTGAAAATCCTAAAAGCCGAGTACAGGGAATATCTGACCGACTTCACGGTCGAGGAAGACCCGTTCCCCGAGGGTGCGGACGCGCAGGATGCGACCACCGTCGGAGAGACGAGTTACCGCCGCATGACCTTTACGGGGAAACACGGCGCGCAAGAGGTGCGGGTGAGCGTCTATCTATTGTGGGAGACGGGACACGCGAGGACCTTTTATCTCTTGACCTATACCGCGACCCCCGCGACCTATGAAACGCACCTCGGCGATGTGGAGCAGATGCTCGGGGCGATTCGCTATCAATGAGAGAAGTATATTTGGATAACAGCGCGACGACCGAGGTCTCCCCGGAAGCGCTCGCCGCGTATGTCAAAACTTCAAAGAACAACTGGGGGAACCCCTCTTCGCGACATAACCGCGGCAAAGAGGCGGAGGACCTCATGGAAGACGCACGGGATGCCGTGCGCCACGCCCTCGGTGCCAAAGACGGACAGGTGATTTTCACCTCGGGCGGCACCGAGGCGAATAACCTCGCCATCCTCGGACGAGTGGAGGCGAAACCGCGGTTCATGCGCGGCGGGGTGATTCTGACGACCGCGGGAGAACATTCCTCGGTCGCCCGCCCGCTCGAAGCGTTGAAAGCCAAAGGACTGACGGTGGTCGAGATTCCCACCCGAAACGGGGTGCTCGATTTGGATGCTCTGACCGCCGCCCTCACCCCCGCGGTGTGCCTCGTCACCATGATGGCGGTGAATAACGAGACGGGCGCGCGCTATCCGCTCGGAGAGGTCTCGCGCCTCATGCGTAAGCATGCGCCCGACGCGGTACTGCACATCGACGCGACCCAAGCGTTTCTCAAAGTCCCCCTCACGGTCACGCAGACGGGGGCAGACCTCGTGACCCTCTCCTCGCATAAGATTCGCGGACCGAAAGGGGTCGGCGCGCTTTGGGTCAGTGCCGCAGTAACCAAGAACCGCGGAATCGCCCCGCTTTTGCTCGGCGGCGGACAGGAGAATGGGCTCCGCTCGGGGACCGAGAATGTCCCGGGGGTCGCCGCGTTCGCGACCGCCGTCCGCCTCGGAGAACAGGCGCTCCCCGAGACCGAGAGACACCTCTCGGCACTGCGAGAGGCGCTGATAGCGGGTGTGCGCGACAACCCCGCGCTCTCGGAAGTGAAGTTGAATCTCCCGCCGACGGCGGCACCGCATATCCTCTCGCTCACCCTCCCGAAAATCAAGAGCGAGACCATGGTGCATTTTCTCTCGTCCCGCGGTGTGTATGTATCGGGCGGGTCTGCCTGCTCCTCACACGACAGCCATCTGTCTTCCGCCATGTTGGCGTTTGGGCTCACCCCCGAGGAGACCGATTGCACCATCCGCGTGAGTTTCGGGGTGCAGAACACCCACGAAGATATTGACCGATTCCTCGCGGCGCTCGCCGAGGGTCTCTCGACCCTCGTGCGGAAAAGATGACCGCGCGGTCTCCCGCGCGGTCATAGTTCAACGGTATTCGGTTGTCTGTGGGCGTTTCCCATGCGACAGGCGCGGGTGCCCCGCGTTACAACTCGAACTCTCTTGTGTCGACGCGGTTTTCGAGCGACAGGACAATGAGTCCGAGGTCTTTACTCGATTTTGCGCGGACGGCGCGGGTGAGCACCTCGCGCTTTTCCTCCGGGGTCATGCCCCGATAGTTCATCGTTGCGTTTCTGTCCCGCGCGAGCGCACTGTAAAACATCATCGAATGGGTCACGGTATCCCTCCTGCGGAGTGGTTTACACTCCCACAAGAATAGGATTGGATGATAAGCAAACGGGCAAACGAGGGAAGTCGTGGATAGGAACCCAAAAATTGTGAGGAATCTATGCAGATTACACTACTTGCCGTCGGCACGCTGAAAGAATCCTACCTGAAAGAGGCGTTTTCAGCGTATGCGAAACGCATTTCCGCGTATGCTACTTTCAAAGAAATCGTGATTCCCGAGACGCGCATCCCGGACGAGGAGGACCCGAAGAAAATAGGCGCCGCTCTGACCGAAGAGGGGGAGAAACTGCTTGCCTCCTGCCCGCGGGATGCCTATAAAGTCGCCCTCTGCGTCGAGGGGAAACAACTCTCCTCGGAGGACCTCGCCACGCTCGTCGGAGAGGCGGGGGACGCGGCGGGGAAACTCGCACTCTTTATCGGCTCGTCTCACGGGCTCTCAGACGCGGTCAAGGGGGCGTGCGACTACCGTCTCTCGTTCTCGAAAATGACTTTCCCGCATTCCCTCGCGCGGGTCATCGCGGCGGAGTGTCTCTACCGCTCGCTCACCATTCTCGCGGGGAAAAAGTATCATAAATAAGATTCGATATTGATATACTACTCGATTCATGAAAGGAGTCACGGATATGAAAAGAGTATTTTCTACACTGGTTCTGCTTGCCATGGCGGCATCGCTGTTTCTCGGGCTCACCGCCTGTACCTTTTCTTCGACTGCGAAGAGCTGGACGGGGAAATATGTCTACGAGAACGCCGACCGCTATACCGCTGGCGGTGGCGACTTTACCGCAGATGAGGTGAAGCATCTGGACATCGACTGGGGTGCCGGTAAGGTGCAAATCTACGCGAGCGAGGACGCGACCGCCGTCACCGTGCGGGAGGAGTATTATACAAGTAACAAAGATACTCACACACCCGTTGAGGAGGAGAGCGCACTCTACCGTTGGCTGGACGGGGACACCCTGCGCATCAAGTTCTTACAGTCGAAAAAGTCCAAACAGTCGGTGGATGCCAAGACCCTCATGGTGACTATCCCCGCAGGGCTGACGCTCGGTGAGGTGAAGGTCAGGAGCGATTCCGCCGGCGTGAACATGGGCGACATGACGATGGAAAAATTCGACATTGAAAGCGTCTCGGGGAATCTGCTCGTCACCTGTTGCTCGGCGGACACCGCGCGTTTGAAGAGCGTTTCGGGAGAAGTGTCTTGCGGGCAGGGGACCGCACGCACCCTCGATGCCGAGACGACGAGCGGGGAAATCTATGTCGAGAGAATCGAGAATCTCGCTACTTTGAAAATCACAACCGTGAGCGGGAATGTCCGTCTCTGGCACGGATCATGCATCCCCGAGCAGACAGAAGTGGACACGACGAGCGGAGAAGTGAAACTCATGTTCCCCACGGGGAGCGCCTTTACCGTCGCGTTTGAGACGGTGAGCGGCACCTACAACCTCACGGGCTTCGAGGAGACGGTGAACGGCATCACCCATCATATCGCGGGCGGCGGTGCGATCTATGACATCGAGACGGTCAGCGGCAATGTCGCTGTCACGCGAATCCTTGACAACTGAACCAAAAACAGAAGAAAAGCGCCCCGCTCGGCGGGGCGTTTCTCTTTTGTTGCGTATATTTCGTGTCTTGCGCGCGGGCGTATGGCTCCCCGCACTTTTCTTTTCTCTCGTTTTATGATAGAATACCGCTTGGAGAGGCAAGAAAACGCAGCAAAGGAAAAGAAACATGAAAATCGTATGTATCCACGGACAGAATCACAAAGGCAGTACCTATCATATCGGGAGAATGCTCGCAGACAGGTTCCCCGACGGCGAGATACGGGAATTTTTCTTGCCGCGGGACCTCGACCATTTTTGTCTCGGGTGCTATCGGTGCGTGGAGAGGAGCGAAGACTGCCCGTTTTTCGAGGAGAAAAACAGCATCATGCAGGCGGTGGAAGAGGCGGAACTCCTGATTTTCACCACGCCGACCTATTGCTTTCACGCCTCGGCTTCAATGAAGGCGTTCATCGATTTGACTTTTACATACTGGATGTCACACAAGCCGCGCGCCTGTATGTTCTCCAAAAAGGCGGTGGTTCTCTCGACCGCCGCGGGGACGGGGGCGAAATCGGCGGTCAAAGACATTACCAAGACGCTCTTCTACTGGGGTGTCCCGTATATCAAAGCATACGGCATCGCGGTACAAGCCATGAACTGGGGACAGGTCTCCGACAAGAAAAAAGCGAAAATCTCCGCGGATATGGACAAACTGGCAAGTAAGATTCAAAAGAAAAAGCCCCGCGTCGGTTTCAAAACCAAGTTCATCTTTTCCATGATGAGAATGATGCAACTGAATAACTGGGGAGCGAGCAAGGCGGAAAAAGCATACTGGGAGGAAAACGGCTGGCTCGGGAAGAAACGCCCTTGGCGTTAATCCCTCGCCGGGGGCGGGGCATTCCTTTGTCCCGAAAAACATAGAAAAAACCGCAGAAGACATGAGGTCTCTGCGGTTTTGTTTCTCGGAATCCCGCGGGATTCCGTTTTAGTTTCCGCCAAAAGGCGAGGGTAAGTGAAATCAGGCGTTCGCTGCGTCGACGATGGCGGTGAACTTCTCGGGGACGAGGGAAGCGCCGCCGATGAGTCCGCCGTTGACATTCTTCTTCGCGAGGAGTTCCGCCGCGTTCTTGTCGTTCATGGAGCCGCCGTACTGGATGGTGATTTCCTTCGCGGCTTTCGACGAGTAGATCACAGCGATGGTATCGCGAATCACGCCGCAGGTCTCGTCTGCCTGTTCGGGGGTGGCGGTCAGACCCGTGCCGATTGCCCAGACGGGCTCGTACGCGATGATGACATTTTTGAGGTCGTCTTCCGAGACTTCCGCGAGGTCAAGCTTGGTCTGCATGGACACCACTTCATCCGTGATGCCCGCGAGCCGCTGCTCTTTGACTTCGCCGAGGCAGAGGATGACCTTGAAGCCAGCGGCGAGCGCGGCCTTCACACGGAGGTTGACCGTGGTATCGGTCTCGCCGAAATACTGCCGTCTCTCCGAGTGACCGATGATGACATACTCACAGCCGATCTCTTTCAGCATGGCGCAGGAGACCTCTCCCGTGTACGCACCTTTTGCCTCGAAGTGGACATTCTCCGCGCCGATTTTGATGTTGGAGCCCTTCGCCGCTTCGACGGCGGTCGCGAGGTCCACATAGGGCGCGCAGATGACGATGTCGCATTTATCTTTGCCCGCCACCATCGGCTTCAGCGTCTCGATGAACGCCTTGGTCTCGGAGGGGGTCATGTTCATTTTCCAGTTACCCGCAATGACTGTTCTTGCCATCTCGTCCACCTCTTATTTGTCTTGCAGGCAGGCGATGCCGGGGAGTTCTTTCCCTTCGAGGAATTCGAGGGAAGCGCCGCCGCCGGTGGAGATGTGGGTCATCTTATCGGCATAGCCGAGTTTCTCGACTGCCGCCGCGGAGTCACCGCCGCCGATGATGGAGATCGCGCCGCTGTCGGCGATTGCCTGTGCGACTGCCTCGGTCCCTGCCGCGAAGTTCTTCCACTCGGAGACGCCCATCGGTCCGTTCCAGACCACGGTGCCCGCGCCCTGAATGGTCTTCGCGAAGAGCTCTCTCGTGACAGGTCCGATGTCGAGACCCATCCAGCCGTCGGGAATCGCGTTGGAGTAGATGCGCATGAACGTGGTGTTCTCGTCGTATTCACGACCGATGATGTTATCCACGGGGATGATGAAGTTCACGCCCTTGGCGCGTGCGTTCGCCATGGTCTCGCGCGCGACATCGAGTTTGTCCTCTTCGCAGAGCGAGGTGCCGACGCGGCAGCCCAGCGCACGGAAGAAGGTGTAAGCCATACCGCCGCCGATGATGAGGGTATCCACCTTGTCAATCAGGTTGTTGATGACACCGATCTTATCGGAGACTTTCGCGCCGCCGAGGATGGCGACGAACGGGCGTTTCGGCTCTTCGAGCGCGTTGCCCATGACGGTGATTTCTTTCTGAATCAGGTAGCCGCAGACAGCCGGCAACCCCGCATACATGGCAATCCCCGCGGTGGAGGCGTGTGCGCGGTGTGCGGTGCCGAACGCGTCGTTGACATACAGTTCCGCATATGCGCCGAGTTCTTTTGAAAATTCGGGGTCGTTCTTCTCCTCACGCGCGTCGAAACGGATGTTTTCGAGCAGGACGGCGGTGCCGTCTTTCATCGCGGCGACTTTCGCTTTCGCGTCGGGACCGATGATGTCGGTGGCGAAGGTCACCGGGATGCCCAGTTCTGCGAGACGGTCGGCGACGGGTTTCAGAGAGAACTTCGTGCGGTCACCCTCTGCGGCGGCGAGTGCTTTTGCCTTTGCGGCTGCCTGCTCCTCTGCCGGGAGTGCCTCGATTTTCTTCTTCTCTTTCTTCGTGAGCCCGAAGCCCTCGGTCAGCACATTGTGCGGTTTGCCGAGGTGGGAGGAAAGGATGACTTTCGCCCCTTTGCCGAGCAGATATTTGATGGTGGGGAGTGCTTCGACAATTCTCTTGTCGGAAGTGATCTTCCCGTCTTTCATGGGGACATTGAAGTCGCAACGCACGAATACCGGAGTACCCGCTTTGATCTCAACATCCTCCACACTCTTCTTGTGGTACATGGACATAATAAAATCTCCTCTGTAGTTTCTTTTTGTTTTGCGGCATGATTATAACACATAAGGAAAAGATAGTCAATCTTTTATTATAAAAGTACTGCGAGAATCGCGCCTTTTCACGCATTTTCGCCCCCGCCGCGGCAGGCGTGTAGGCGGTACCTCGGCGGTACTTCCCGTGAGCTTTGCAGGAATGTTTACAGATTGTTCACAAATTCCCGTGCGAAACAGGATACGATTAAACGAGACGCCCCTCGGCGAGCGCCTTTTTTGCTGCCGCGAGGGAGACGGGTGGGGTGGTCCCCATACCACCGGAAACAACTTTACAAAAGGAAACAGAACCATGTTGACAGTCAGTAACCTGACCTTTGCTTTCGGGAACGACACGCTGTTCAAAGATGTGGACCTCAAATTCACGGACGGGAACTGCTATGGGATTATCGGCGCGAACGGCGCGGGGAAATCCACTTTTCTGAAACTGCTTTGCGGAGAGCTCGAACCCACGAAAGGGGAGATTACGGTCTCCGCGAATACCCGTATGTCGGTGCTCCGACAGGACCACTTCGCGTTTGACGCATATACCGTGCTCGACACCGTGATTATGGGGAACCGTCGGCTCTACGATGTGATGAAAGAGAAGGACGCCCTGTACGCAAAAGAGGACTTCTCGGACGAAGATGGGATTCGCGCGTCGGAGCTCGAAGGCGAGTTCGCCGAGATGGGCGGATGGGAAGCCGAGTCGGACGCGTCGCGGCTCATTCAGGGGCTTGGGCTTTCGGTGGACATCCTCTACGAGACCATGTCCTCTTTGGAAGAGAGCCAAAAGGTCAAAGTGCTCTTGGCGCAGGCACTCTTCGGGAACCCGGGGATTATTCTGCTCGACGAGCCGACGAACGGTCTCGACCTCGAAGCGGTCGAGTGGCTGGAAGAGTTTTTCATGGACTACTTCGGCACGGTGCTCGTGGTGTCCCATGACCGCCATTTCCTAAACGATGTCTGCACCAATATCGTCGATATCGACTACGGCAAAATCAAAATGTATGTGGGGAACTACGAGTTCTGGTACGAGTCCTCGCAGATGATGCAGCGCATGATGAAACAGCAGAACAAGCGCGCCGAGGAAAAGCGTAAGGAACTCGAGACCTTTATCGCGCGCTTCTCGGCGAACAAGTCGAAGTCGAGTCAGGCGACCTCCCGCAGGAAACTGCTCGAAAAGATTACCATTGAGGAACTCCCCGCATCCTCCCGCCGTTACCCGTTCATCGGCTTTGAGATGGACCGCGAGGCGGGGAAAGACATTTTGCAGGTCGAGGGGCTTTCGTACGCGGAGAACGGCGAGACTTTGTTCCACGATGTCTCGTTCCTCGTCGGACGGGGCGAGAAAATCGGGTTCATCGGCGACGAGCGCTCGATTACCGCTTTCTTTAAGTGCCTGATGGAGGAACTCACGCCCACGGCGGGTAAGTTCCACTTCGGGGTCTCCATCACCACCTCGTATTTCCCGCGGGATAATACCCCGTATTTTGAGGGGCATACCGAGAGCATTCTCGACTGGATTCGCCCCTACTCCTCCGATCCCAAAGAGACCTATCTCCGCGGCTTCCTCGGTCGGATGCTCTTCTCGAACGACGCGGTCTATAAACCGGTGAATGTGCTGTCGGGCGGCGAGAAAGTGCGGTGTATGTTCTCCCGCATGATGCTCTTCGGCTCGAACTTCCTCATCATCGACCAGCCGACCAACCACCTCGACCTCGAATCCATCACCGCCGTCAACAACGGGATGCGCGACTTCGCGGGGAACATTCTCTTTGCCTCTCACGACTACGAAATCATGAACACGGTCGCGAATCGGGTGATTGAACTTACCCCCGAGGGCATGACCGACTACCACGGCACCTACGAGGAATTTCTCATCTCCCGCGGACGGCTGCCGCGCGAGTTGCCCCGCCAGTAATGAGGGAAACAAAACCGAAAGGAGAGCAGAAATGGACTTTGATGCCGCCCGTCACGGGGCGATGATTCAGAAAGCATTTTCCGAGAACGGTGTCGGCGGGCTTTTGAGTTTTGATAAGGTCAAGACCTTTGTCGCATTGACCGAACGCCTGCTCACCGAGAGCGAGAAATATAACCTCACCGCCATTCGCGAGCCGGACAAGATTGCCTATCTGCACTATGCCGATTGCGCCTTGGCGGCGAAGGTTCTCCCGAAGAACGCGCGCGTCATCGACATCGGGTGCGGGGCGGGTTTCCCGACCCTCCCACTTGCGGTGTTGCGCCCGGATTTACGGCTCCTCGCCGTGGATGCAACCGAGAAAAAGGTGCGGTATGTCGAAGAGACCGCGCGCCTGCTCGGACTCCAAAACGTGACCTGTCGGGTCATGCGCGCCGAGGATGGGGGGAACGACCCCGCCGAGAGAGAACAGTATGATGTCGCGGTCGCCCGCGCTGTCGCGGAACTGCGCGTCCTTTCCGAGATTACCCTGCCGTTCGTGCGGGTCGGCGGGAGTGTGATTGCCCTCAAAGGAAAGAACGCGGCTTATGAGGTGTCCGATGCGAAGCGCGCGCTCGCCATCCTCGGCGGGCAGATAGCGGAGGTGGACGATACCCCGCTGCATTCTACTGTCCTCGGAGAGCAGGGGCGGGCGCTCATCAGAATCGTAAAGCAAAAGAAAACCCCTGCGGGCTACCCGCGGACATGGGCGCAAATCACGAAGAAACCCCTCTGAAAAACCTTGAGGGTTTCACCGAGGAATCTTCGGAATTTTACCGACAAAACTTTGCAACGATCTTCCGAAAACGGGACGGCACCGCCGCCCCGTTTTTGTGTCGAGGGGGCACGAAAAAGCACCTCTTGACACCGACAAAACGGGGGTATATAATAATACAGTTAAACTGGAATATAAAAGAGGGGTAGATGTATGCGGAATAAAATCACACTCGCAGGAGACCTCGGCAGTGGGAAATCCACGGTCGCCGATCTGTTGCTCCCTCGCATCGGAGCGACCTATTACGGGACGGGGAAAATCGCCCGACAGGTGGCGGCGCGTCTCGGTATGGACATCGCGGCGTTCAATATTCACATGGAGACCCATCCCGAACTCGACTGGGAGATTGATGAACCGCTGACCCATCTTGCGGACAAGCCCGAGTGCATGATTGTGGACTCCCGCATGGCGTGGCACTTCACCAAGGGGTCGTATCGCGTCTTTCTCGTGACCGACGCGCGGGTCGCCGCGCTCCGCATCTTGAACGCGGGGAGAAGCACCGAGCATTTCGACTCCGAGGAAGAGGCTGCGGCACGCATCCGCGCGCGCAAAGAGAGCGAGAAAAAACGCTACTTTGACCTCTATCATGTCAACTGCAAAGACCTCTTTAACTACGATTTGGTCGTAGATACCACCTATGCCACCCCCGAGGAAGTCGCGGACGAAATCGAGCGCGGGTACCGCGCATGGCAGGAGGGCGAAGATGCCCCGACCTGCCTGCTCTCCCCGAAACGGCTCTTCTACCCGGATGATGCCCCGGACGAGGAAAAGGTGAATGCCTACCACACCGCGCTGGAATGCGGGCGAGAAGTGGAGAAGCCCACGGTCGTCTCGCAGGACGACAACTTCTATCTGACGGGTGCGCCCGAGGTGGCGCTCGCCTATGCGCTCGCGGAGCGGACCTTCGTCCCCGTGACCCTCGTGCACGAGACGGTCGACCCCGCACACTATGTCAAAATGGAGGATACACTCTGATGATTTCTTTGAAACAGCGCACCGCCGAGACCCTGTCTGCGATTGCCGAGCAGGCGTTTTCGGGTGCGAGCATTTCGAGTGAAGAAATATACGGCATGTTTGAATACCCGCCGGACGACGCGATGGGAGACCTCGCGCTCCCGTGTTTTCGGCTCTCGAAGACCCTGCACCGCGCACCCGTCCAGATTGCTGATGCCCTCGCCGCGGGACTCGCGGATAACCCGCTCTTCCAAAAGGTCGAGGCGGTCAAAGGGTATTTGAATTTCTACTTTGACGGTGCCGCTCTGGCGGCAAAAGTGATTTCCGAGGTCACCGAGCGGGGCGAGACTTACGGCTCCCCCTTGAACGGATCGGGGAAGACCGCGGTCTTCGACTATTCCTCTCCGAATGTGGCGAAACCCTTTCATATCGGGCATCTCGGGACGACCGTCATCGGGCATTCGCTCAAACTGCTTCATCAATTTGCCGGCTGGAACTGCGTCGGCATCAACTATCTCGGGGACTGGGGCACCCAGTTTGGGAAACTGATTGTCGCCTATAAGAAGTGGGGCAACAAACAGGAGATTGAGGAGGGCGGCATCGACCGTTTGGTCGCGCTCTATGTGAGAATCAATAACGCCATCGCCGAGGAGGAGGGCACCGCCCTCGCGGACGAGTCCCGCGCCGAGTTCCATAAACTCGAAATGGGCGACGCCGAGAACCTCGCGCTGTGGAAATGGTTTGTCGAGATTTCGCTCGCCGAATACGAAAAGACCTATCGTCAGCTCGGAATCACTTTCGATTCCTATCTCGGCGAGAGTTTCTACACCGATAAAATGCCCGCGCAGGTTCAGAAACTGCGGGATATGGGACTGCTCAAAATCGACGACGGCGCGTCCATCGTTGACCTCGAAGAGTGGGGGATGCCGCCCTGCCTGATTCTCAAACGGGACGGCTCCACGCTGTACCCCACGCGGGACATCGCCGCGGCGGTCTATCGGAAAGAGACCTACAACTTCGACCGCATGGTCTATGTCACGAGCGCACAGCAGAGTCTCCACTTCCGCCAGTGGTTCAAGGTGGTGGAACTGATGGGGTACCCGTGGTATGACAGGCTCGTCCATGTACCCTACGGCACGGTGTCCTTAAACGGCGAGAAACTCGCGACGCGGACGGGAAATGTGGTTCTGCTCCGTGACCTCTTTGCCCTCGCCATCGAGAAGGTCAAAGAGATTATGGTGGAGAAGAACCCTGCGCTCGCGGGACGGGACGACATCGCGGAACAGGTCGGCGTGGGTGCCATCGTGTTCCACTATCTCTCGAATAACCGTATGCGGGATATCAACTTCGTTTTGGAAGACGCGCTCTCGTTCGACGGGAACACGGGACCCTATGTCCAGTACACCTATGCCCGTACCTGCTCGGTACTCAGAAAGTACGAGGGAGAGGCGAAGTGGAAGTCGCAGGACGCGACCCCCGAAGAGGCGGCACTCGCCAAGACGATTGCCCTGTTCCCCGAACGGGTGAACGCGGCACTCGAAGAATACGAGCCGTCTATCGTGACGCGGTATTTGCTCGACCTCGCGTCGGCATTCAACAGGTTCTATCACGAATGTCCCATTCTCTCTTGCGAGGATTCCGAGAAACGCGAGAGTCGTGTGGCACTCACCGCCGCCGCGAGCCGCGTCTTAAAGACGGGACTGCACCTCATTTGCATGGCATCGCCGGAACAGATTTGATTTAATTCAGGATTCATTTAGATAGGAGAATACTCATGAGCGGACACAGTAAGTGGAACAACATCAAGCACAAGAAAGAAAAATCCGATGCCGCAAAGGCGAAGATTTTCACGCGTATCGGCAAAGAGATGGCGGTCGCCATCAAAGCGGGCGGACCCGACCCGAATGTCAACAGCAAACTGCGGGAACTCATCGCCAAGGCGAAAGCCAACAATGTCCCGAACGACAACATTGAGAGAACCCTCAAAAAGTTCTCCGAGGCGAAGGACATCGACTTTGAGGAAATCACCTACGAGGGCTACGGTCCTTCCGGGGTCGCCGTCATCGTGGAGACCGCGACCGATAACCGCAACCGTACGGCAGGTAATGTCCGCTCCTACTTCTCGAAGTATCACGGCAATATGGGGAACACGGGTTGCGTCTCTTTCATGTTTGAGGAAAAGGGCGTGATCGAGATTCTCGACGAGGACGGCGAGATCGACGAGGAGAAGCTCATGGAGGAGGCGCTCGAAGCGGGTGCCACCGACTTTGACGGCTCGGACGGGGTGTACGAAATCTACACCGAGACCGACGATGTGACCGCTGTCGCGGAAGCACTCACCAAAAAGGGGTACACCTTGGAGAGCGCCGACCGTGCGATGGTGCCGTCTTCCTATGTCACGCTCACGAGCGAGGACGATATCAAGTTCATGACCCTGCTGCTCGAAAAGCTGGACGAGGACGACGATGTGACCGCCGTCTTCCACAACTGGGAGTCCTGACAAAAAGAAAAGACAAAGAGGAGCCGTAAATTCGGCTCCTCTTTCACTATATCAGATGATTATTTCTGTTCTTTCATTGCGAGGAAAGCGGCGGCGGCGGACATCTCCGCTTTGGGCTTGCTCGACCCGCTACCTGTGACGGACGGATAGCCCGAGACGGTGAGACGGACGGTGAAGGTCCGCGCGTGGTCGGGTCCTTCCGCAGCGATGAGTTCGTAGGTGTAGGGAATGTGTTTGCCCTCGCACCACTCTTTGACGGCGCTTTTCGGATTCTTTTGCGCGTGGGCGCGGTCGCCGCTGACGGTGAGCAGGCGGTCGATGTCGTCGAGCCGTTTCACCGTCTCGACAATGACAGGGAAGTCCATGCCGCAGTCGAGGGCGACGGCGGCGATGATGCTCTCGAAGAGGTCCTCATTCGGAGAGTCCTGTTCGAGGACATTTTGGTTTCTGTCTCCGCGGGAGATTTTCAGATAGCGATTGACCCCGAGCCGCCGAATGGCGGCGGCGAGTGCGCGCTTGTCGCTCATGTTGCTCTTGATGATGGTGAAGTCCTCTTCCGCGAGTTTGGTCGTGAGCCCTCGGTCGTTCACCTCTCCATAGCGGTTGACGAGCAGATAGGCGAGCGCGGCGGACAGCACGCTGTCTCCGAGAAATTCGAGCACCTCGTTCGATTGTGTGCGCGCGGGGTGCCCCCCTTGCGCCTGCTCGTTGACATACGACGAGCGCGTGAACGCCTGTTCGAGCAGCATGGGGTTTTTGAAGTGATAGCCGAGGATTGTCTCCAGTTCCGTTTTCTGTTGCTCCGTCATACGCGCCTCCCGTGTTTGTCTGACGATAGCGTATCACGCCCCGCCCGAAAAGTCAAGTGGAAGTCCGCGCGTCCCCTGTCCCCGCTCCCGTAACCCTGCCGCAATAGCCACAATATAGGAAAACGCCCAAAACGGCATCTTTTCGGCGTTACCCGTTGACAACCCCCCGAAGTTGTGCTACAATTTAATCCGCTTATAGGGATATAGCCAAGTCGGTTAAGGCACAGGACTTTGACTCCTGCACGCGCTGGTTCGAGTCCAGCTATCCCTGCCACCAAAAAGCCCCCCGCTCGGTCGGGGGGCTTTTTGGTGGCAGGCATCTGTGCTCCAATTCGGCGCGCGTGCAGGAGGAAAAGTCCTGCGCGAGAATGTGTCGCTCCGCTCTCCTTTTCTCTTTGCCTATGCATTCTCAACAAGGAACCCCTCGGGTTCCGAGCACAGAGACTTTGACTCCCGCGCGTCCCCGCTTGGGCGGAGGCTTTTTTGTGGCAGGCATCTGTGCTCCAATTCGGCGCGCGTGCAGGAGAACGAAGTCCTGTGCGAGAATGCGTCGCCAAAGAAAGAAGACATAACAGAGTAGTGGCATTCTCAACGAGGAACCCTATGGGTTCCGGCGCACTGAAGACTTTGACTCCCACGCGTCCCCGCCCATTCGGACGCTTTTACTCCCCCACGCCCCCCGCTCGGTCGGGGGGCTTTTTGGTGGCAGATACTCGAATCTCCTACTGGTCACAAGCAGTCGGAACCGAATACCAAAACAAGCACCCAAGAAAAACGGGTGCTTGTCTGTTTTGTTTGTATCTTTGATTCCGTTTGTGTCGTTCTCCCTCGTCCTCAATGTTTCGGGACGAGCAGGGCGGTGCCGCCCATGTAGGGACGGAGCACTTCGGGAATCTTGACCGAGCCGTCTGCTTGCAGATTGTTTTCGAGGAAGGCAATCAGCATACGGGGCGGCGCGACCACGGTGTTGTTCAGGGTATGGGCGAAGTATTTGCCGTTCGGACCGCTGACGCGGATGCGGAGACGGCGCGCTTGCGCATCGCCGAGGTTCGAGCAGGAGCCGACCTCAAAATACTTCTTCTGCCGCGGTGACCATGCCTCGACATCGAGCGACTTGACTTTCAGGTCTGCGAGGTCACCCGAGCAGCATTCGAGCGTCCGCACGGGAATATCCATCGAGCGGAAGAGATCGACCGTGTTCTGCCACAGTTTGTCGAACCACATCTTGGAGTCCTCGGGCTTGCAGACCACGATCATCTCCTGTTTCTCAAACTGGTGAATCCGATACACACCTCTCTCCTCGATGCCGTGCGCGCCTTTTTCCTTGCGGAAGCAGGGAGAGTACGAGGTGAGGGTGTAGGGGAGTTTCTCTTCGGGGTTGACGGTGTCGATGAATTTCCCGATCATGGAGTGCTCGGAGGTGCCGATGAGATAGAGGTCCTCGCCCTCAATCTTATACATCATGTTCTCCATCTCGGCAAACGACATGACCCCGGTCACGACATCGGCGCGAATCATAAACGGCGGGACGCAATAGGTGAAACCGCGTCCGATCATAAAGTCACGCGCGTAGGAAATCACAGCGGAGTGCAGGCGGGCAATATTGCCCATGAGATAATAGAATCCGTTGCCTGCGACGCGGCGGGCGGCGTCGAGGTCAATGCCGTCGAACCGCTCCATAATGTCGGTGTGATAGGGGATCTCGAAGTCCGGCACCACGGGCTCTCCAAACCGCTCGACTTCGACATTCTCGCTGTCGTCGCGTCCTACGGGGACCGAGGGGTCGATGATGTTCGGAATCACCATCATGATTTTTCTGATTTTCTCTTCGAGGACGGGCTCTTGCGCTTCGAGTTCCGCGAGGCGGGCGGCGTTCGCCGCCACCTGTGCCTTGACCTCGTTCGCTTCGTCGATCTTCTTCTGCGCCATCAGGGCGCCGATCTGTTTCGAGAGTTTGTTGCGGTTCGCCCGCAGGGTGTCCGCCTCTGCCTGTACCCGACGCGCCTCCGCGTCCAGCGCGATTACCTCGTCGACCAGCGGCAGTTTGGCGTCCTGGAATTTCTTTTTAATGTTCTCTTTGACAATGTCGGGATTCTCCCGAAGAAATTTCATGTCTAACATGGATTGTCCTCCAAACGGTAGTATTCATCATCGAATCGAAATGTGCAGGCGGAAAGCGAGGGATTTCAAAATCTTATCGACCATCTTATCCACCGCCTCGGGGGTGAGAGCTTCGTCCCCCGCAGGGGTGAAGGTCACGCCGAACGCCATGGACTTCTTGCCTTCGCCGATCTGTTCGCTGCGGTAGACATCGAACAGTTCCACACGGGAGACCTGCTTGCAGGCGGAGCGAATGGCATCGGTCACGGCACCACAAGTGACACCCTCGTCGGTCACGAGCGCGAGGTCGCGGCAGACGGGCGGGAACTTGGAGACGGGGGAATAGCGGACGAGATGCGAAAATTCCGCCGTAAGAGCGGCATAGTCGATTTCACCGACATAGACACCGCCCGAGAGCTCGAAATCCTCCGCGCACTCGTACGAGAGACGACCGATATACCCGATCTCTTTTTCGTTGACGAGCAGTTTCGCAGTCTCGCCCGGGTGCAGAAACGGCTGTTCGCCGCGCTCGTAGGTGAAGTGGAACCCGAACTCTTCCGCCAATGCTTCGGGAATCCCCTTGGCGGTGAAGAAGGACTCATCCTCTCCCGCGAGACCGAAACAGAGGGTCTGTTTCTCGACGGGGAGCACATCCGCACTCTCGGCGGGGATGAAACGGGTCGCCAGTTCAAAGAAGCGGCTGTCCGCATGTCCGCGCTTTTGGTTATGCGAGAGGATTCTCAGAATCGAGGGGACGAGGGTGGAGCGCATGATAGCGTAGTTCTCACTCAAAGGATTCTGAATCCGCACGACATTCCGTCTCGGGTCGCCGTCGGGCAGACGGAGCGCATCGAGGTCGTTTTCCGAGAAGAACGAGTAGTTGATGAGTTCAAAGAATCCCTCGCGCACAAAGACCTCTTTGAGGCGCATGGTGTCGCGCTGTTCACGGCTGTAACCGCCTGCGGTAATCGAGGCGGGGGTCATCAGACGGGGGGTAATGTGCTCGTAGCCGTACATTTTGATAATGTCCTCGGCGAGGTCGGGATAGTCCTCGATGTCCTCACGGTAGCCGGGCGCGACGACGGTCAGGGCGTCGCCGTTCACCGAGACGGTGTACTGCATACGGGTCAAAACATTGACAACCGTGGTGCGGGGGACTTCAATCCCGAGGACGCGGTTGATCTTCTCGAACGAGGTCGTGATGGTGGTGGGGACGGGGTGCTCATTCGCGCGGCGGTCGATATGTGTGTCGGTGATGACCCCGCACGCGAGTTCTTCAATCAGATGGAGCGCACGCGCCATCGCCCGCTCGGTGGTGTATTCGTCCACGCCCTTTTCATAGCGGTGCGAGGAGTCGGAAGACTGCCCGAGCGCACGGGAGGTGTGACGGACATTGTCGCGCATAAACTTCGCGCACTCGAAGAGGACTTCGGTCGTGGTCGGCTGAATCTCGCTGTTGAGCCCGCCCATGATGCCCGCGAGTGCGACCGGCTTTTCGCTGTCGCAGATGACGAGATGGTCGGGGGTGAGAGAAAACTCCTTTTCGTCGAGCGTGGTGATCTTCTCGCCCTCGGTCGCGCGGCGGACGACGATTTTCTTACCCGCCAGAGTCGCGAGGTCGAAGGCGTGCATGGGCTGTCCGAGTTCGGTCAGGACATAGTTCGTAATGTCGACGAGATTGTTGATGGGTTTATGCCCCGTGAGGAGCAGTCTCCGACGCATCCAGCGCGGAGAGGGAGCAATCCGAATGTCTTTCACATAGTGTCCGATATAGCGCGGGCAGAGGTCGGGTGCTTCCACCGTGACGTCCACCGCCTCGTCCCCTTTGGCTTTCGCGGTATAGGAGATATCCGGCACGGAGAGGGGTCTGTCCAGACGCGCCGCGAGTTCCCGCGCGATGCCGAACACCGATTGGCAGTGCGGCAGGTTCGCGGTAATCGAGATGTCCCAGACTTCGTCGTCGAGATCCAGCACCTTCTTGACATCGGTGCCGGGTTCGCTGTCCTCGGGGAGAATCAGAATCCCGTAGACGCTCGCACCCTCGAACCAGTTGTCGTCGATGCCGAGTTCCTCACCCGAGCAGAGCATTCCGTTCGAGGGAACCCCCAGGAGTTTCCCGTTCTTGATGGTGACGACCTTGCCGTCCCGTCCGTAGACGGTCGCGCCGTGGAGTGCCACCGGCACGCGGTCTTTCGCTTTGATATTCTGTGCGCCGGTCACGATCTGAATGTCTTTTCCGAACCCGCCGCAATCCACATGGCAGATTTGCAGGTGTTCGGAGTTCTCCATCTTTTCGACCGACAGCAGTTTCCCGACCACGACCCCCGAGATGTCCGGAGCGGCGGGCTTTCTCTCTTCCACTTCGAGCCCGCAGGAGAAGAGACTCTTTTCCACGGTATCGTTGTCAATGTTTTTGAGATCCACGAGATCTCGTAACCAACTGATGGGCAATAACATGAGTGTCTCTCCTTATTTGCGGAACTGGCGGAGAATATCTTGGTCTCCGTCGTAGAGAATATGAATGTTGTTGACGCCGTATTTGAGCATGGCGATGCGTTCCAGACCCGCGCCGAACGCAAGCCCAGACCACTCATCGGGGTCGAGTCCGCAGTTCGCGATGACCCGACGGTTCACGACACCGCCGCCGAGAATCTCGATCCAGCCGGTGCCTTTGCACAGACGGCAACCCGTGCCGCCGCACTCACAGCAGGAGACATCGACCTCGACCGACGGCTCTGTGAACGGGAAGTACGAGGGACGGAAACGGGTGCGGGTGTCGGGGGTGAACATGGATTTCGCCAGGGTGTCGAGCAGACCCTGCAAGTCGCAGAGCGAGAGGTTCTTGTCAATCACAAGCCCCTCCATCTGATGGAACATGGGGGTATGCGTCGCGTCGTCGTCACAGCGGAACACGCGCCCGGGCATGACCACCTTGAACGGCGGCTTCATGGTTTCGAGACAGTGAATCTGCCCCGGGGAGGTGTGGGTGCGGAGCACAATGTCTTCACCGATATAGAAAGTATCCTGCTTGTCGCGCGCCGGATGGTCCTTCGGGGTGTTGAGGGCAGTGAAGTTGTGATAATCGTCCTCGATCTCCCGCCCTTCGTAGACCGTGAATCCCATGCCGGTAAACGCGTTGCACAGTTCTTCCCGCACGAGGGTGGTGGGGTGGAGCCCGCCGCGCGTCCGCCGTTTCGCGGGCATGGTGATATCGGTCTGCTCGCTCGCGTACTTCGCCGCGAGTTCGGCACGGGCGACCTCTTCCTCTTTCGCCTTGAAATCCGTCATGACCGCATCGCGAAACTCGTTCACCAGTTTCCCGACCGCGGGGCGTTCCTCTTTGGGATACTTCCCGAGTTCTTTCATCAGAGCGGTGATGCTGCCCGCTTTCCCAAGATACTTCGCAAAGAAGTTTTTGAGGTCCTCTCCGTTTTTCGCATCCGAGAGAGCCGCCGCTATCTCGCGGCGCAGGGCGTCGATTGTTTCTTTCATAGATACCTCTCACAGGCAATACCCGCGCGGGCACTGCCATTCTTTTAATCTACAAAGAACTATTATACACTTTTCGCAGGAAATGTCAATCTCATCCTGACGACGGAACAAGAAAAACCGCGCATTTCATTCCGAAACACGCGGTTCGGTCTCTCCGACGGTCAGGAAAAGGATTTCCCGTGGGTTGAAGAAGCGGGGGATGCGGGAGTGTTTGAGCCCGCATGAGACGAGGAGCCGCCCCTCGTATAACCCCTTTGTATAGCGGGGGAACAGCCCTTGCCCCGGGGCATAGACTCCCCGTCCAAAGAACCGCCATTGTCCCCCATGGGCGTGCCCCGAGAGGGTCAGATCGATTGGCAGTTGGCGGATATATTTCGGATAGTATTCGGGGTGGTGCGAGAGCAGCAGTTTGAACCCCGTTTTTTGGGAAAACGAGGAGAGAAACGCGAGGTCGGGCTCTTTTTTGGTCAGATACTGTGCCGAGGAAAGTCCCCCCAGCCACACCCCACGGAAGAACACCGCGCGGTTATCCAGTCGGGTGACCCCGAGACGGTCCATCGCGGCGGCGAGGTCGTCGGGCAGGGTGAAATCATGGTTGCCGGGGACCCAAAAGAGTTTTGAGAGCGGAGCCAAGAGTTCCAGGCACAACGCTGCTTCATCGTAGGAAAAACCGCGCCGTCTCGGCGGGCTCTCGAAGAGGTCCCCGACAAAGAGACAGGCATCGGGTTTCAGCTCTTTGACACAGGCGTACACCTCGCGGGCGTTTTGGTTATGGAGGTCGGCAATCACGGCGAAGCGGATGCCCGCGACGGGTGCCGCTACGGTATATGCGGTGACCGAAATCGGCTTCATGCCACCCCTCCTTTCTCTCGGTTTTCGTTCATCATCAGTATAGCGGTCTTCTCACTTTTTGTCAATCGGGTTTGACAAGGGGGGCGTGACATGATACAATGATTTCCAGTCACAAGAAAAGAGGCAACTTCATGATTCTGATTATTGCCGAGAAACCCAGTCTCGGACGCAATATTGCCGACGCCATCGGCGGTATGCAGCGCAAAAACGGGTATATGGAAGGTTCGGGATACCTCGTGACATGGGTATTCGGTCATTTGTTTTCCCTCGCGGATGTTGAGCACTACGCACCCGCCCCGAAAGGGACACGCAGCTGGACATTCGCGAATCTGCCGTGTTTCCCCAAGACATTCGCCTATGAACTCGCGGGAGACGATGGGGTCAAGCGGCAGTTCGCGCTCATCGAGTCGCTCTGCAACCGCGCGGATGTCACGCAGGTGGTGAACGCGGGGGACGCCGACCGTGAAGGCGAGATCATCGTCCGTACCTGTGTGGAGAAAGCACTCAAAACCCCGAAACCCCTGACCCGTCTTTGGCTCCCCGACCAAACGCCGCAGACCGTGCGCGCCGCCCTCGCGGAGATGAAGCCGGACAGCGACTACGACCGACTGGCGAACGAGGGGTACGCCCGCACTTTCATCGACTGGCTGTGGGGCGTGAACCTCACCCGTTACGCTTCGATTCTGTCGGGAAAACTGCTGCGCGTCGGGCGCGTGATTGTCCCGATCGTCAAGGCGATCTACGACCGCGACCTCGCCATCCGCGCGTTCCGCCCCGAGACCTACTACGGGGTCGTATCCCGCACCGAGGTGCGGGGGGAAGAACTCCTGCTCGTATCGAAAGAAGAGTTCGCGAGCGATAAACTCGCCGATGCCAAGGCACTCGCCGACCGCTATAATGCCGCGGTCACCGTGGTGACTGATAAGAAGTCCAAAGAGGATTTCCTCCCGCCGGGGAAACTCTACTCGCTCTCGACCCTGCAAAACCTGCTCGGCAAGAAGTTCAAAATGTCGATGAAAGAGTCCCTCGACATCGTGCAGGGACTGTATGAAAAAGGTTACCTGACCTACCCGCGTACCAACTCGGAGTATCTGGCGACCGCCGAGAAAGGGAAGGTGCGGCAGATTCTCGGGAATGTGGCGAACATGGGGTACCCCGTGGCGTTCCGCGATTCCAAGTATATCTTTGACGACTCCAAGATCGAGTCGCACTCGGCTTTGACTCCCACCTATAAGATACCGAAACCGGGCGACCTCTCCGAAAAAGAGAAACAGGTGTACAGCACGGTATTCCGCCGTTTTGTAGCGGTGTTCTGCTCCGAACCGTGTAAAATCGAGCGGAGCGAACTGCATCTCAAATGCGGAGATTACGAAGAGTTCGTGCTCAAAGGGACGGTCATTTTGGAAGCGGGCTGGACCAAGTACGACGACTATACCAAAAAGGATAAATTTCTCCCGCATCTCGAAGTCGGGGAGACGGTGGAGACGGCGTTCGCCCCGCAGGAAAAGCAGACCACCCCGCCGAAACACTATACCATCGAGACCTTAAACAACTATCTCAAAAACCCGTTCAAGGAAGAAAAAGCAGGCGCGGCATCCGCCGACGAGGGCGTGAGTGACGAAGAGGACTACCGCGCAATTTTCGAGGGTCTCGAACTCGGGACCGAGGCGACCCGCACCGGCATCATCGATAACGCGCGCAATTCCAAGTATATCGAACTCCAGAAAGACACCTACCTGATTCTGCCGGACGGTGAATACCTCATCGAGACGCTGACCGAACTCGGGATTGTCATGGATAAATACAAGACCTCACAGATGGGTCAGGCGCTCAAAAAAGTGTACCGCGGCGAGATGACGGTCGAAGAGAGCACGGGACTTGCGGAAGAGGAAATCCTCGAAGTCTTTTCGCATCGGGAAGAAGCCATGAAAAAAATGGGGGACACCGGCGTCGAGGGCGAGATCCTCGGAGTCTGCCCCGTCTGTCACGGGGAGGTCGAGCGCGGGGGAAAGGCGTATGCCTGTAAGAACCCCGATTGCACCTTCCGCGTCGGATTCCATATCTGCCGTAAGGTGATTACCCCCGATATTGTCAAGCAACTCATGGAGACGGGAAAGACCCCGATTCTCGACGGGTTCGTCTCCAAGAACAACCGGCGTTTCTCGTCGGCTCTCATCCTGCGCGACGGGAAAGTGGTCTTTGATATGGAAGAGAGCCGCGACGGCGAGACGGTACCGAATGTCAAGTGCCCCGTCTGCGGGAAGAAGATGGTCTACGGCAGTTTCGACTACCATTGCAGCGTGAAGAAATGCGGGTTCAGCATGGGACGCACCATTCTGAAACGCAAGATCACCGAAGAAGAACTCGCGGCATTCTGCCGTGACGGCGTGACGCCCTATCTCGACGGGTTTATCTCCAAAAACGACGGGAAGAAGATGGGCGGGTATCTCGCGCTCCGCGGCGGAGAGGCAAAACTGCTTTTCCAGGACGCCGATAAACCCGTCCCCGCCCACGATGTGCCGAAAACACAGGCACCGCGCCGTAAAAAGGAGACCGATGCGAGCGGGAAGAAATCCGCCGTGTCCGCTTCGGCACAACCGCCCAAAGTCCAAACCACGGGCACGCGCGCAAGCGTACCGCCCACGGTGGTCGGTACCTGTCCGCTCTGCGGGGAGAAAGTGGTGCGCGGACGGCAGAACTGGGGCTGTCTCGGGTACAGCCGCGGGTGTCAACTGCGGATTCCCTTCGTCTGGCGCGGGCATACCCTCACCGAGCAGGAGGCGAAACAACTGCTCTCTCATGGGAAAACGATCGCCCCCTTCGAGACCGACGACGGCGCTCGCGTGCTTTTGAAACTGGAAAAAGGCATCCTCTCGGACGAGGAGGTTCTGATATGACTACACCCCTTGACGACCTGACGCGCTACCGATACGCGCTCTTCGATATGGACGGCACATTGGTCGACTCCATGGCGTACTGGAAACAGTTGCCCGAGGACTATCTCGCGGAGCGTGGGGTCGTCCTGGATGACGCGGGTCGCGAAGCCATCGCGCGCTCGCGCGGGTACGGCGAGATTCTCGGCTATTTCGCCTCGCGCGGTGTCACCGCCGACCTCCCCTCGCTCTTTGCTTTCGTGACGACCAGAATGGCGTATTACTATGAGAGCAAAGTCAAGGCGAAGCCGAAGACACGGGCACTCCTTGACGCTCTCAAAGGGGCGGGATGCCACATGGGGATTCTCACCATGACCCCGCACGCCGATGTGAATATCTGCCTTGACAAGACCGATCTCGCCCCCTATTTTGAGTTCGTGCTCACGATGGAGGATACCGAGGACAAGAGCGGGAAAGAGAACACCCGCATCTTCGAGATGGCGCTCGACCGCTTCGGCGGCGTGAAACCCGCCGAGTGTCTCTTTTTCGAGGACTCGCTCTACTCCATCCGCACCGCACGCGAGATGGGATTCCCCATCGTCGGGGTGAGCGACCCGTGGGCGAAGTTTGAGGAGACCGAGATTCGTGCGCTTTCCGACTTTTATCTCGATCTCGGCTGATTTTCACTCTTGATTTTCGCGCGTGAGCGTGTTATACTTCTTTTTTGGAAAAGAAAACACTTTATGATAAAAATCGGGAGATTTCAAGTATGAAGATTCTGGTGATCAACGCGGGGAGTTCGTCCCTCAAATATCAACTATTCGACATGGACACGGGCGCGGTCATGTGCAAAGGGCTGTGCGAGAACATCGGTGTCGAGAGCAGTCGGGGGAAGGTGTCGCACGTGAAACCCGGCATGGAGAAAAAATATGTCTATGAGACGGATTTGCCCGACCATTCGACCGCGTTTACCCAGGTCTTAAATCTGCTCACCGACGCGACTTACGGGGTGCTTACCTCGGTCGATGAAATCGGCGCGGTGGGGCACCGCATCGTCCATGGCGGCGAGAAACTCACCGTCAATGTCGTCGGACAGGCAGAGCTCGATTATCTGCACGAAATCACGCCCATCAACCCGCTGCACGCGCCTGCCGCCATCGCGGCGATCACCGCCTGCCAGCGTCTGATGCCGGGGGTCAAGCATGTGGTGGTCGCGGACAACGCATTCTACCGCACCCTGCCCGAAGAGGCGTACACCTATGCGCTCCCCTATGAAATCGTCGAGAAGCACCATATCCGCCGTTACGGGTTCCACGGCACCTCGCACCGCTATGTCAGCGGCGAGGCGGCGAAGTACCTCGGGCGGGATTTGAAAGATCTCAAAATGGTGACCTGCCACCTCGGGAGCGGTTCTTCTTTCTCCGCGATGAAAGACGGGGTCTGCGTGGACACCACCATGGGATTCACCCCGCAGGAAGGCATTATGATGGGGACGCGGACGGGCTCCATTGACCCCACCATCGTCCCGTATCTCATGCGGGTCGACGGGTACACGCCCGAAGAGATGGACACCATTCTCACCAAAAAGTCGGGATTCCTCGGCATGACGGGGATGGCGGACTGCCGTAAAGTCATGGAGGGCGAGGCGGCGGGAGACCATCGCTGTGCACTCGCCATGAAGGTGTTTTATCATCAGGCGAAGAAGATCATCGGCTCGCTTGTCGCAGAACTCAACGGGTGCGACGCGCTCGTCTTCACCGCCGGCATCGGGGAAAATGACCCCGTCGTCCGCGCGAACATCTGTCGCAACATGGACTACCTCGGCATTGCCATCGATGAGGACAAGAACGCAGCGCTGAAACGCGGCACGGCAGGCGACATCACCGCGCCCGGTGCCAAGACCAAGGTGCTGGTGATTCCGACCGACGAGGAATTCATGATCGCCAAAGAAACGCTGGATATCGTAACGAAATAAGGAGATACAGTCATGGAAAGAAAAGACATTCTGTCCGCGCCCTTTGTGAAGGCGATGGAGGACATCACCGCCAATATGTACCGTCTCGGCTGGGACGAGCGCAACGGGGGGAATATCAGTTATCTGCTCTCCGAAGAAGAAGTGGCGGCGTATCTGGATATCACGCGCGTGATTCGCAAGATTCCGACGGGCTTTGACGCGGGACCGCTCACCGGGAAGTATTTCATCGTCACCGGGACCGGCAAGTATTTCAAGAATGTCAAAGAGGACCCCGAGACCAACCTCGGCATCATTCGGATTGCCTCCGACGGCACCACGGCAGATCTGCTTTGGGGCTACCGCGACGGCGGGAAGTTCACGAGCGAACTGCCCGCGCACCTCATGAGCCATATCGCCCGTCTCTCGGTCGACCCCGAGAACCGAGTCGTCATGCACTGCCACCCGACCAACCTGCTCGCGATGACCTATGTACATCCGCTCGACACCTGCGAGTTCACCCATACCCTTTGGCAGATGAGCACCGAGTGCATCGTGGTCTTCCCCGAGGGCGTGGAAGTGCTCCCGTGGATGCTCTGCGGGACGAATGAAATCGGTGAAGCCACTGCCGAGAAGATGAAATCGGCGCGCAGCGTCGTCTGGGCGCTCCACGGTCTCTACGGCGCGGGCAAGACGCTGGACGAGGCGTTCGGTCTGGTCGAGACGGTGGAGAAGGCGGCGACCATCTATATGCTCACCGCGGGACTCAAACGGGTGAATACCATCACCGACGAGCAGCTGAAGATTCTCGCGGCTGCGTTCAAAGTCACCCCGAAAGCCGGGATTTTGAAAACCAAATAATTGGGTTTTCATTGCAAAACAATATAGAGATAGGGCGCAACCTTGCGGTTGCGCCCTGTTTTTTGCGTTGGTAGTTTGCGTTAGAAGTTAGATTTCAGTAGGATACTTCCGCGTTTGACAGAAGAGTTGTCAGGAAAACCGTCTCGGAAAAGAGGATGGAACCATCTTCTCCTCGGGTATATTCGAGGATTAACTCTTCTCCCGGGATCAGGTATCCGCTGTCTCCTCCTCGCGTGAAGTCGAACACATAGGATTGCAGCAGGAGAGCGCCGGATCTCTCGTTAAACAGTTCGACGGGAATCGAAAAGGTGTAGGTGTTCGCAAACGATGCTGTCGAGATGGCACCATAAGTATCCAGCACGGTCGGGACGACGAAGGCATCCGAGAACTCCTCACACGTGTATCTGTCACTCTTTAAGCACAACTGACGGTTCCCGAAACAGTCGCTACGGATGTCGCCGCTTCGCGCCCATTCATGGTAGAGGTCAGCGAGGGCAAGAAGTTTTCGGTTGTTTTGCCGAGAGAAATCCCATGCCATATAGTCGGTATATGGAGACTCAAAGTCCCGATAGGGCGTGTAGTTAAATGCTTTCGCAGGATACTGCCCTCCGCTGATGAACCATTGTACGAGGAAGGAATCCTCCCCGTAAGCGGCTCGAAAATCTTCTGCGCTTTCCAAGCAGTCTCCCCACCCCACCGAGATGGTGACGGGTTCTCCCGCCGCCCATTCGGTGCGTTCCAAGGTGACGACAGAGGAATACCGATAGGCGACGAGAACCATTCCATGAGATGGCTGTTCATCGTTTTTGCCGTTTTCTTCGGTGCCGTTGCCGGTGTCGTTACCGGTGTCGGTGTCGGGAGAGCACCCCACGAGAAGAGAACAGGTGAGAAATACAAGGGATGCGAGCAAGACCCAGGCGAGAATGTGGCGAAGATGACTGCGGGTTCTCACGATTCTTCTCCTCCTTTCTTGGTGTCAGGCGAGAGAGGAAGCGGGGTGTAATAGATGATAGCGCTCACGAGAGTGAAACTCCCGCTTGTTCGCGAGTCAAACACAATGGCGGTTCCGCTGTCGGTTTCTTCGAGTCGATAGGAGATCGAAACACAGGGATCCCCCACGTAGGGATTGTTTTGATTTCTGAACTTCTCATTGATGTCTTCTCTTGCTACAATATAATCAATCACTTCCTGATCATACGCACTCGCATGACGCAGGGTGTCGTTTGCAAAGAAGGATTGCAGTTTGCCTGTGAGCGTGATGGTGCCCTCGGACTCGGTGAACAGTGCACGCGGGATGACGACCCGTTCACAGTAGCGGAATTTCACATAGGTCTCGCGATACACGGACGGATAGGGAGAATCGAGAATCCCGAACGGTTGACTCCACTCATTGATGCGGAATTGATTCTCCATCTCTTCGTGCGTCATTTTCCGACTTGCTAAGAGGTACGCACCGTCAAACAGAAGGGGTCCCCCCTCGGTCTGATATCGTTCATCGAGC
This sequence comes from Clostridia bacterium, assembly GCA_028720145.1. Lineage (GTDB taxonomy): Bacteria > Bacillota > Clostridia > Oscillospirales > CAG-272 > UBA1740. Next base: position 74,399 of record JAQYLJ010000005.1, on the reverse strand, counting down.
GCGATGTACTGTTCGACCCACTCGGTCTCGGTCCTCTCGGGGGATGCGGGGGTCGAGGGACCCGAAGCGAACAACTGGTAATAGGAACCCAGATCTTTCGCCCACACTATGTATTTTAAATAGGTGGAATAGTACGCATAAGACATATCCGGAATTCTGATAGGTGAGCCGATTCCAAAGCAGAAGATGCCGGTGATCGGCTCTTCGGGCAGATAGGTGGTGCGGTCGAGGATTAGAAATGCGGGCATCTCATCGCCCTTGGGCATACAATTCCCCGCGTCCGGCTCCGATCTGTTTTCAGACGATTGCGCAGTTGCCGATACCGCGAGCGCACTCCCCCCGCCGAAGATGGAACAGAGGAACAGACCGACCAAGAGGAACAGACCGGACCTGCGGAGAAAACTGCGAAGCGAAAAATTCATGAGATACTCCTTTCAAAAGCAATCGAATGTTGGGGTACAGTCTTTTCAATTACATGATACCATTCTATGAATGAAATGTCTACAATGCAAGCGAAAAAATAGCATTTATTTCCTAATCGTTATTCCTCATCGCCCTTGCTCTCGAAAGAGGTGCTTGTGACGACCGCGGCAACATTGCCCGAGCGCGGGAAAGAGAGATGGATCGGACCATTTCCACCGTAAGTGTACCCGCAGACAAGACAGGTGTGGCTTACATTGCCTTTGAAGTTTATTGTGACGAAGCAGTGTTCTTCCTGAATGTGTGCTCCGCAGATATCGCAGTTGCAGACATGGTTACTGAATCCGTTTGCCACAAAGGTGTGGTGGTGGCAGGTGGTATGGACAGAGAAATACCCCTGTGCGCCCGTCAGGGAACGAATGCGAAGATATACGGTTTGGTTCGCTGACAGGGTATAGAACATGGAGAAGTTCTCTCCGTCTCCCGAGGAGTCATCGGACAGAAGCAGATTATCGGTCGAGGTCATTCCTGCGACCGGCGCGGAAAAGAGCTCTCCGTATGTATCGACTTCGCCTGTGGTTTTGAATCCGTAGGTGCCGCTCTCGGGAGCCGTAAAGCGGAACCACAGACAGGGACCGCTGTTTGAAAACAGGGAGCGATTGTAGACCACTTCGGTGGACAGAGTGCTCGAATCCACGAAAAATTCATGCGAATATAGTGGAGAATAGTAGGGACCGGTTCGGTAGTTCCCGTCATTGTGGTAGACGCCGACTCGCCAGTGAAGAGTTCCCCCACACTGTGTGACCAGTTGCTGCCACTCGTTTGCCGTAAAGGTGGCAGAGGTATATCCTGTGGTTTGCGAGGTGTCTTGGTCAAATGATTTTGAAAGAATCGGGGTCATGTCTTTGTCATAAAATGAGAAGGTCAGCCGAGAATCGGGACAAAGGGTCGCTGATGAGCATCTCTCCCATACGATGGTAAGGGTATCCTGATAGAGCTCACATGTGTCGGGCACAATATTGTTCGGGATATAGGAGCATCTGCCCAAGAGAACACCTAAATAATCGATGTCTCCTACATCGTTTGCATACAGATAGAAGATGAATTCCCAAATGTCATTAGCGTCAGATGCCATGGTGGAATTCCAGATGCTTTCGTCGCCGAGGGAGTAGTCTACCCCGCAATAGGTCGATTCGCGTAGCATATACAGCAGGTAAGTGACGGTAAATTCGCTTCCTTCTCCCAAAGAATAGATGCAATTAGGAGATTGATAGAGAGAGTCGTTGCAGGCGTTCGGGATTGTAGACAGTTCGGAAAGATGATAGTCTTGCGCACTCAAAGCAAAATAAGTTGCCCATCCTTCACGCCAAGCCAGTGCCAACGCTTTTTCTTTTATTTCGTTCGCGGCGAACTTATTGGTAACATATGTGTTTTTCATGTTTGTTTGGTCAATGAAATGCTTCACTCCAACAGTCTCTCCGACCCCGTAGAGAGTTTCAATGTGGTGACCGTACTCGTGCAGAATGGTCTCCCAATCGTTATACAATATGGGAGTTGACTCTGTTGGGATCAAATGAATCGTGTGAGTACTCGAGGAGTAACAAGAGTTTTCGTGGTCATATGTCGAAGGATATTCGACCGTGACCTGATCGAGATTGGCTGTTCCGTCCATCGCACGGGCATAACGCGCGCCGTAGGCGATCGCTTGCGAGACCTGAAACGCCTGTCCCGCCGCGTTGGACATATTCACCGTGATGTTGATACTATATGTACCGGAAGTGATATTCGGATAGTAACCGTTTGAAAGGTCGTATGAGGATACAGAGTATTCATTGCCTTGTTCGTTGACGACGGTATAGCAGTCTCCTATCGGCAAGGTACGAATGAACAGATCGCAACGATCAAATAGCTGTTTTTTGATTGTCATAGAATAGTAGCCGGACGTGTCCGTGTAGCAAGTCGCGCGGGTATCGTCAAACGAGACATCTTTATCCATTGCGTCTACACGGACATTGACGCAAGGATGCGTGTTGCCCTCGTCATCTGTCCAACGGATATATCCGCTGACCGTGATGGTCGAAGAACTTACCGCATAAGTGCTGCTGCCTCTTGCGAGACTCTTGGCGAGTAACCCCGTCTCGTCTTGCGACGAAGCGGCGTACGACTCGACTGTGGCACAAGAGGAATAATAGGATTCCCGAAAACGCCTGACAGCGGTTTCATCCATCTCTTCGCTTTTCAGCAGGGCAGCACAGTATTTCTCAAATGCGGAGTCATACGAAATGCTGCTGACATAGACTCCGTTATCCACCGTATAACCGTACAGATGGCAAGAATAGGTTGTGGTGTCGGCAGTCTCACACAGGAGGGTGACGGTCGGTTTGTCTTCGCCCCCGATATACTCTACCGTGAGAGTCCCGCCGTCTGTGCTCGAAGAGCAGTCGATGACCGAAAAGCCGGTTCCCGTTGCGGTTGCGTGTGTAATGGTAGTCTCTCCGTAAGTCCGAAAATTCAGGGTGTGGGTTTCACCCGTTTGATAAAAATATGTATCGGGTAGCAGGCGGATGCCTCCCTCATCGCTTTGCACACCCTCGGATGCGCTCTCGGATTTGCTTTCGGATGCGCTCTCGGATGCAAGCGCGGGTTCGGAGGGCGGGAGCCGGGACTCATCTCCCCCTGTATATGCCGCTTCTTCTCGAACAGAGGGATCTGTCGGTGTCGCGCATACCGTTAGGGAAAGCGCAAGCAAGAGCAAGCACGAGAGAATCATAAGGAATGCGGAATGATGCTTCATAGTTGTCTACCTCTTTCTTTCATGTATTTTTGGGGTGAATCATCATATCATATAAACCATAAAATGGCAATACAAAATCCAAAAAACAGCTATAAAACTTCATGTTTTTGCTTAAAAGCCGCATCTCGGTTACACAAAAGGAATGATTTCCCCACAATGCGCTCTTTTCCGACAAAATTCGCGCGCACATATCGGAGTCCAAGAGCCTTCTCGTTTCATCCCCCTATTGGGGAAAAGCACTCTTTCATAACATATTGATGGCTAAAAAATATAGAAATAGATACTTTGTCGAATGGTCTTGAACCATCTGTTTTTTGGTCTGCCGTGGACACTATCATGTCGGGCGGCTTTTCGGTCTGACGGCAGGAGCTCTGTGACTAGGTTCTAGAATGCGCGCGGCATTGCATAGGATGGTACAAAAATGCGGTGAATGGGGGAACGAGAGATGGCAAATACCTATGAGGCAGAGCGCAGTCTCGGCGGAACATATGCGTGCGAGACGGGGGGAGAGTACACCCTGCCCGACTATATGCCCGAGGTGCGGCGGGTGCTCCGCGTAGACTGTGACGCGGCACCGACGGGACAGTACGAGACGCAGGATAAGACCGAGGTCGGCGGCGAGGTGCGCTATACCCTGCTGTATCTCGACGGAGAGGGCGCCCTCTCTTCCGCGTCTTTTGACGGCACCTATGAATGTGCGATTCCGGGCGGGGAGGGGAGCCGTATGCTCGCGCTCCCGACGGTGGAGAATGTCTCCTGCCGCCCGGGGGGACCCCGCCGTCTGACGATGCGGGCGGGCATCAGTTTCCGTCCCATCGGCTGTGTGACCGAGGTCTTTCACGAGCCGGAGATCGCCGAGGATGTCGGGGAGACGCAGGCGCTCCGCCGTGCCCTCACGGTCGGGCGGTCGAATTACCTCTCTTCCGAGGAAACCGAGCTCACTGAGAGTGTCAAGGCGGAGCCGGGGAGTCGGCTCCTCTCTGTCTCGGGCAGGGTGCTCCCGCGTGAGGCGAGAGCCGAGAACGGCGGGGTGCGTATCCGCGCGGATTTGTGGCTGAATGCGCTGTGCGCGGACGGAGAAGGGAAACCCTACTCGTTAAAGACGAAAATCCCGATGGAAGAATATCTCCCGGATGAGAACATCACGCCCGCGGACACCTGTCTCGCGTGGGGGGTGTGCCCGTCACTCTCGGCGACCCCTACGGAGGGCGAGGGAGACTGCCGGATGGTGTTCGATGCGCGGGTGCGGCTTTACTGTCTCGCCACGCACAACGAGGAAATCTCCCCGATGAGCGACCTCTACGCGGTCGACTGCCCGACGCAGGTCACGAGACGCGAGATGCGGGGGCGGTATTTCCCCGCCTGTATGCAGGGGAACTTCACGGTGGACGGAGAGATCCCGCTCCACGAGATCGGACCGGATAACGGCGCATCGGTCGTCGACTGCCGCGGGAACGCGACTGTCACGGGAACGAGTGTCAACGGGAACGAGATTTCGGTCGAGGGCGACCTCAAAATGCAGGGGATCTTCGGACAGGAAGATGCGGATGAAGCGTATGTCGGCGGCTCGTTCACGGTTCCCTACAAAGTCCGCTTCACGGCGAAAGAACCTCTCGCCGAGGGGACGGAACTCCATGTCAGCACGACCTGTGTCGGCTGTCATACCCGTTGCGACGGGCAGAAACTCTCTCTCGACGCGGAATTGCTCGTGACCTGTCTCGCGTCCCGCCCGCTCTCGATGCAGGTGGTGTCGGAGGTGACGGCGGATACCGAGCACCCGTTCGAGAGCCGCGCGGGAGAACTGGTTGCCACCTATCTCTCCCCCGAGGATTCTCTTTGGAGCATCGGACGGAAGTACCATCTGCCGCTCTCCGCCATCGCGGACGCGAATAACTTGCCGAAAGAGGCACTCGAAACCTCCGATTGCCCCTATTGTCTCGACGGCATGACCCGCCTGATGCTTGAATACTGATGCATGAGTAATGCCGTTTTTACGCGGGGGGCGCGTCACGGGAAAGTAATCATCAAACACCCGAAAGAAATAGGGAAACCGAACAAGGAAAGAAGAAAAACAGAGTTTCTCCATAGTAAATCGAAATCCGCACGCAACGCCCAAAACAATGAGAGGAGCCGCAATTGCGGCTCCTCTCACGATTCTGTTTCGACGATGAGAAATACTTCTTATTTCAGCCAGTTGTCCGCGATGGTGACATCGACGGTTAGCGGGACTGCGAAGTCCGCGACGCTCTCCATCTCGCGTTTGAGGAGCGCGGCGGCTCTCTCCGCGTCCGCGGGCGGGCATTCCAGCACCAGTTCGTCATGCACCTGCATGAGGAGGTGCGCGTCGGGAATCTCCTGTTTGAGTGCACTCGCGACCTTCACCATCGCCGTCTTCATCAGGTCGGCAGCGGTCCCCTGTATCGGGGCGTTCAACGCCATGCGGCGACCGAGGGCGCGCACCATGCCGTTCGCGCTTTTGAGCTCGGGAATATAGCGCCGACGACCGTAGAGGGTCTCGGTGTACCCGACCTCCGAAGCATGGGCGACCGTCTCTTCGAGGTAGCCGCCGATCTCGGGGTAGGTCTGCATATAGTGCTCGATATACTCTTTCGCTTCGGCGACCGAGATGCCGAGGTCCTGCGAGAGCGAATACGCGCTGATGCCGTAGACAATCCCGAAGTTAATGGCTTTCGCACTCTTGCGGAGCGCGGGGGTCACTTCCTCAATCGGGATACGGAACGCGGATGCCGCCGTCGCGGTGTGAATGTCCGCACCGCTTCGGAAGGCGTCAATCATCGCTCGGTCACCCGAGAGGACGGCGAGCAGACGCAGTTCAATCTGCGAATAGTCCGCGTCTACGAGCACCCATCCGTCGCGGGGGATAAAGTAGCGGCGCATCTCACGCCCGGCGGGGGTGCGAATCGGGATGTTTTGCAGGTTCGGCTCGGCGGAGGAGAGTCTGCCGGTCGCGGTCAGGGTCTGTTTGAAATCGGTGTGGAGCCGACCGTTTGCGTCCGCAGCGGTGAGCAGCCCGACGGCGTAGGTCGAATAGAGCTTACTCAGGTGCCGATAGGTCAGAATGTCGTCGGCGATGGGATAGTCGTTTGCGAGCACTTTCAGGGTCTCGGCATCGGTCGGGTACCCGCTCTTTTTCTTTTTGGGAGACGGGAGTCCCATCTCCTCAAACAGCACTTCGCCGAGCTGCTTGGGGGAATTGACATTGAAGGGGTGCCCTGCCGCGGTCTGAATCGCAGATGCGTACTTCTCCGCGAGAGAATTGAGTTCCACACCGTAGGCACGGAGCCCGTCGGTATCGATGCGGAATCCGACTGCCTCCATCTCCGCGAGGACGGGGAGGAGCGGTATCTCGACTTCGGTGAGCAGTTTCTCTGCATGAACGGTTTCAATCTCGTTGGAAAGAACGCTTTCCATCTTATAAAGCAGATGTGCGATCGGCAGGGACTCCGGCAGGGTGACCCCGAGGACATCCGAACACAGCTCGGCGAGGGTGCGATTTCCGCGCGAGGAGTCGAGGACATAGGCATATAGGGAAACATCCGCAAGGGTTGCGGTCGGTCGAACCCCCAAGGAATCCAGGGAATGCCAAAGTTCCTTTCCATTGTGGCAGATCACGGTGTTTTCGGAAAGAAAGAGGGGGGCGAGGTCTGCGAGTGCCCCGCGGTAGACCAGTCGGGTATCCGCGTTAGACAGAGAATAGACTCCATTTGATTTATGGAAAGCAAACTTGCCGTTCATTTTGAGGACTTCCGAGAGGGTCGCCTCTTGGTATGTGACTTCGGTTTCCACCTCCGTGGGTTGTGCGGCGCTGATGGGCGAGGACGCGACGGGGGAGAGGTGAAACAGATTCAGGATGCTGTTCAGTTCCAGATCCGTGAGCAATCGCGCGAGTTTGTCTGCCTGAATCCCCGTGTAAGCGATATCCGCGAGGGTCTCTTTTAGGGGAGCATCGCGGAGAATCCGTGCGAGCGCCTCGGAGAGATAGGCGTTTTCTTTTGACGCCTTGAGTTTCTCCCGCACGCCTTTTGCGATCTCGGGGGAATCGATGTTGTCATAGACCCCGTCGAGCGAGCCGAAGGTCGAGATGAGTTTCAGTGCGGTCTTTTCCCCGACTCCCGCGACCCCCGGGATATGGTCGGACGCGTCCCCCATCAGGGCTTTGACGGCGACGAACTGCTCGGGCTCCACCCCCGGGTACTTCTCGCGGAATGCGGCACGGTCAAATGTTTTGGTCTCGGTACCGGCATACAGCACGGTGGTGTGGTCGTCAATCAGTTGAAAGAGGTCGCGGTCGCCCGAGAGCACATAGGCGTGTCCGTCTTCGAGTTCCTCCGCCCATGCCGAGACCGTCCCCTGAATATCGTCCGCTTCGTACCCCGGGAGTTCGAGCACCCGAAGTCCCATGGCGGTGAGGCACTCTTTCGCAGGGGCAAACTGGGCAATCAAATCCTCGGGGGTCTCTCTGCGTCCCGCCTTGTATTCGGTGTACATCTTGTGGCGGAAGGTCGGCGCGTGGACATCGAACGCCACGGCGGCATAATCGGGTTTCAGCGTATTCAGCTGATGCGTGATGATACGAATCATGCCGAAGATGGCGTTGGTCGGTCTGCCGTCTCGGGTTGAGAGTGGGCGGACACCGTAGAAAGCGCGGTTGATGATGCTGTTTCCGTCAATGACGAGGATGGTCTTCATGGCTTACTCCTCTCCCCCTTTCCCGTTCGGGTCTTCCGAGGGGGAAGATTGGTCTTCATTTGCGTCGGCGGGCTCCGTGTCGGTAAATTCCGCATCGACGGAACCCGTGTCGGAAGAACCCATGTCGGTGGAATCTGCGTCCGAAAAATCGGGCGCGCCCGACTCATCTCCATCGGCAGGAGCCCGCTCAAATGAAATGCCCGACGCGGGCAGATGGTTTACTATAATATAAAGGAAGAAAACCGCGAACAGAATATAGACGGTCGCGGGGAGATAAGAGAGACCCCTCCCCGCTCCGAGAAAGATCGAGGCGACGACCACCGCCCCGAGGAGAGGTGCGGTCACTCTGCCGAGCAGGTGATAGAGCCGCGGCTTGGGATTCCCGACTTCGTAGCGAATGTCGGCGGTCAGCCAAAGGGCGAGGAACAGGAAACACAGGGAGAGCAGGAGTTTCCAACTCGCGTTGCGCGGGATGGACTTCTCGAAGTAGAGATAGAGTGCGAAAAAGACACAGGCGAGGGGGAGGGCGAGACGGGTCAGAATCTCGACCGACGGGTATTTCCCGCGATAGACCGCGCGGAGCGCAAACCCGACCGTACTCACGAGCGAGAAAAGAGCGATGAGCAAGGGAAAGACGCGCGAGACACCCGTGCCACGCGCCCCGACGACGATCATACTTGCCGCGAGAGCAAGGAGAGAGAGCGCCGCGAGCGCGGAGACGAGTGAGGTACCGACCTTGGCGCGGGGGAGTTCTCCGAGGGGGCGCGTGACGGGCAGAAGTGCGGCTTGGAGCAGAATATGCACGATGGTCACGACGCAGAACGCGGTCCATACACCGCTCGTCAGGTACGAGAGCGGCGAGGAGGCGACGAGACAGGCGGCACTCAGAAGAGCGGCACCCGCGACAAAGGCGAGCAGGGAGAGGAGACTCCCGACAAAAAGGGACGGGCAAATCTTGTGTTTCATTTGGAACCTCAATATGGCGGGGACCGCCGAAATGGGATGGCACAGGCAGGCGTAACAGCACGGTCCTCGCGTGATTTCTACTTATTTATTATAACGGACGCGCGCGGGGAATGCAACTGTTTTTCCGCGGGAGGGGGCGGAGACGGCGGGAAACCGAAAAAAGAGAAGAAAACCTCAAATTTTTCCTCGCAACGGGGAATATTTTTCCAAAAACGGGGCAAAACTGGCGGTAAATACCCGTATTTGTAAATATTGAACAAAAATCTAATAAAAATTAAAGAAAATTTCTACACACATTTTTTACCCGTTCCATGAAAGAAATTCTTGCATTTTTGAGAGGTATTTGATATAATTCTTCAGCATGATGTGCGTTGAAGCGAAAGGTTGCTGCAAAAAAGCAGGGAATTTTCGTGGAGTATGTCCAATTTCAAATTGGGCGAAGGTACACCGCATGCGGCGTTTCATCGGGCGTTTCCCTCTGGGAAATCTCCCGAGATTCCTTTTGGGGTCTGATTGAAACGCACGGGACGGTGTATAAATCGCTCCTAAGTTTTTAAGGAGGAAAACATGGCAAAGAACGAGAAGATCAGAGTGAAGCTGAGAAGCTATGATCATGCGCTCATCGACGCCGCCGCCGCGAAGATTGTGGAAGTCGCAAAGAGAAACGGCTGTGCGGTCTCGGGTCCGATCCCGCTGCCCACCGATACCGAGAAGTATACCATTCTCCGTGCGGTGCACAAGTACAAGGATTCCCGTGAACAGTTCGAGCGCAGAATCCACAAGCGTCTCATCGACATTCTCAATCCTCAGGCCGATGCGGTGAAGGCGCTCATGAACATTGAGCTCCCGTCCGGCGTGGGCATGGAAATCATCAAAGCGTAACACAGTATCCCCGCGGTCGCGTGACCGCTTTCGCACGCAATCCGCGTGCGTACCACGAACCTCGTGGTCAAGTTGCACCGACGGCTCTGCCGCAATTCACACGGTGCAACCAATAACTACAAACGGAGGAAAACAATGAAACATGGCGTAATCGGCAAAAAGCTTGGCATGACCCAAGTTTTTGATGAGAACGGCAATGTGGTGCCCGTAACCCTGATTGAAGCAGGTCCCTGCGTGGTCGCCCAGAAGAAGACCGTCGAGAACGACGGCTACGAAGCAATCCAGCTGGCTTTCAGCGATTGCAAAGACAAGCACCTGACCAAACCGGTCGCAGGTCACCTGAAGACCGCCGGCATCGGTGCAAAGAAGTACCTCAAAGAATTCCGCCTCGATGATTGCAGCGCGTACAGCGTGGGCGACACGATCTCCGCCGATACCTTCGCCGTTGGCGAAAAGGTCGACATTACCGGGATCACCAAAGGTCGCGGCTACACCGGCGCCGTCAAGAGATGGAACCATCACATTCTGCGTATGACCCACGGTACCGGCCCGATTCACCGTCAGCCCGGTTCGATGGGTGCGAACTCCACCCCGTCCCGTATCTATAAAAATAAGAAGATGGCGGGACAGTACGGTAACGAGCAGGTCACCATTCTGAACCTTGCCGTTGTCAAAATTGACGCAGAGAAAAATCTGATCGCAGTCAAAGGCGCGATCCCCGGCGCACGGGGCGGTATCGTCTTTATCCGCGATTCTGTGAAAGCATAACGGAAGGAGGAAACACGAATGCCGAATATGAAAGTTGTTGATATGGCAGGCAAAGCGGTCGGCGAGATCACCCTCTCCGATACCGTGTTCGGAGCCGATATTAATGAGGCCGTCCTCCATACCGCAGTCAGAGCATATCTGCTCAACCAGAGACAGGGCACCCAGTCCACCCTCACGAGAAGCGAGGTTTCGGGCGGCGGCAGAAAGCCCTGGAAACAGAAAGGGACCGGTCGGGCGAGACAGGGGAGCACCCGTTCTCCGCAGTGGACACACGGCGGCGTTGCCATGGGTCCGAAACCCCGTTCTTACCGCGTCACCCTCAATAAGAAAGTGAAGAGAGTCGCGCTGTTCAGCGCCCTTTCCTCCAAAGTAGCCGCGAACGAGATGGTCGTCATTGACGAAATCAAGACCGCGGAATACAAAACCAAGACCATGGTCGCAATGCTGGCGGCTGTGGGCGCCGCGAAAAAAACTTTGGTGATCCTCCCCGAGGTGGACGACAAAGTGATTAAGAGCTGCGCGAACATCGCAGGTGTCAAGACCGCTCTCTACAACGAGATCAATGTGTATGACATCCTGAACTGCGACACCTTCATCGTTGCGAAGGCCGCTGTCGAAAAAATTGAGGAGGTATATGCAGAATGAAATCTGTTGCAGATGTAATTGTCAGACCTCTGATCACCGAAAAGTGCATGGACGCCATCGGACGGAAGTGCTACGGATTCGAAGTGGCGAAAGAAGCGACGAAGCCCGAGATCGCGAAGGCGGTCGAGGAGATGTTCGGCGTGAAGGTCGCCGAGGTCTGCACCCTGAATGTCAAGAAAAAGCCGAAAAGAGTCGGCTATCACGCAGGCTATACCAGCGAGTGGAAGAAAGCGATTGTGACCCTCACCGAGGATTCCAAGACCATTGCCTTCTTCGATAGTCTGAACTGATAAAGGAGGAAAGAAACAATGGCAGTTATGAAGTATAAACCGACGACGCCGTCGCGCAGAAATATGTCTGCTCCTTCTTTTGATGAAGTCACCAAGAAGACCCCCGAGAAATCGCTCATCGAGACAAAGAAGAAGAAAGCCGGCCGCAACAGCTACGGTCGCATCACGGTCCGTCATCACGGCGGTCGGAACAAGATCAAATACCGTATCATCGACTTCAAGCGGCAGAGCGTCTCTCCCGCGACCGTGGTCGGTGTCGAGTATGACCCGAACCGCTCGGCTTATATCGCACTCCTTCAGAACGAAGAGGGCGAAAAGAGCTATATCATCGCTCCGGTCGGTCTGACCGCGGGCATGACCGTCTACTCGGGCGAGTCCGCAGATATCAAGCCGGGTAACACCCTGCCGATCTCCGCGATCCCCGTCGGTACCATCATCCACAACATCGAACTGTACCCCGGTAAGGGCGCACAGCTCGTCCGTTCCGCCGGTGCACAGGCACAGCTGATGGCGAAAGAGAACGGCACCGCACAGGTCCGTCTCCCCTCGGGCGAAGTGAGAATCGTCCGTCTGGACTGCAAAGCCACCATCGGTCAGGTCGGTAATGTCGAGCACGACACCGTCAAGCTCGGGAAAGCCGGTAAGACCCGTCACCTGGGCATCCGTCCTACCGTCCGCGGTTCCGTCATGAACCCGTGCGATCACCCGCACGGCGGCGGCGAAGGCAAGTCTCCGGTGGGTCACGCAGGTCCTATGACCCCTTGGGGCAAGCCCGCTCTCGGCTACAAGACGAGAAACAAGAAGGCGAGAACCAACAAGTTCATCGTCAAGCGTCGTAACGGTAAGTAATCGGAAGGAGACACAAGTATGAGCAGAAGCTTAAAGAAAATGCCTTATGTCGAAGAAAAGCTTTATGCGCGCATCTGCGCCATGAACGACGGCAAGGCAAAGAAAGAAATCATCAAGACCTGGTCCCGTGCCTCTACCATCTTCCCGGAATTCGTCGGACACACGATCTCGGTTTACGACGGCAGAAAGCATGTGCCGGTATATGTCGTTGAGGACATGGTCGGTCATAAACTCGGCGAGTTTGCGCCCACCCGTACTTTCCACGGGCACGCAGGCTCCAAGACTTCCAACAACGGTAAATAAGGAGAGAAACAATGGAAGCAAAAGCATATCTTAAATATCTCAGAATCTCTCCCCGTAAGGTGCAGGTCGTCCTCGACCTCATCCGCGGCAAAGACACCGATACCGCAATGGCAATTCTGAAAAACACCAACCGCATCGCGTCGGAGCCGCTGACGAAACTCCTCAAGAGCGCCGTCGCCAATGCGGAACACAACTTCGGCATGGACGCATCCAACCTGTATGTGTCCGAGTGCTTCGTCTGCCCCGGTCCGATTCTCAAGAGAATCATGCCCCGCGCGAAGGGCAGCGCATTCCGCATCAACAAGCGGTCCAGCCATGTCACGATGACTGTTAAGGAAAAGGAGGTTCGCTGAAATGGGACAGAAGGTAAATCCGAACGGTCTTCGCGTCGGCGTCATCAAGAACTGGAGTTCCAGATGGTATGTCGAGGATGAGAAACTGGGCGACACCCTGGTTTCCGACCACAAGATTCGTGTCTATCTCAAAAACAAACTGCAAGCGGCAGGCGTTCCGAAGATTGAAATCGAGCGGGACTCGAACCGCGTCAGAGTGTTCATTCAGTGCGCGAAACCCGGTATCGTAATCGGGCGCGGCGGTGCCGAAATCGAGAAACTCAAAGTGGAACTCGAAAAGATGGTCGGCATGCCGGTCGCGGTCAATGTCATTGAAATCAAGAACCCCGATCTCAACGCCCAACTCGTGGCGGAGAGCATCGCCGCACAGCTCGAAAAGAGAACCTCTTTCCGCCGTGCGATGAAGCAGGCGATCGGACGCACCATGCGTCTCGGCGCCAAGGGAATCAAGATTTCTTGCGGCGGTCGTCTCGGTGGCGCGGAAATCGCCCGCACCGAGCACTACCATGAGGGCACCATTCCGCTTCAGACCCTCCGTGCCGACATCGAGTACGGATTCTATGAAGCAAACACGACCTACGGGAAAATCGGTATCAAGGTGTGGATTTACAGAGGCGAAGTGCTGGCTGTGAATGCAAACGCCGACAGAAAGTTCGATCGCCCCGAGAGACGGCAGCGTCGGAACGGTGATAACGGCGGTCGCAGAAATGACCGCGGTCCCCGTCGTGAAGGCGGATATCCCCGCCGCAATAACCCGAAGTTTGAGGGGGGTAACAAATAATGTTAATGCCGAAAAGAGTCAAATACCGTCGCGTACAGCGCGGTAGAATGAAAGGCGTCGCGACCCGTGGGAACACGGTCTCGAACGGCTCCTACGGGCTCGTCGCCCTGGAACCCGCCTGGATCAAGAGCAACCAGATTGAGGCGGCTCGTATTGCTATGACCCGTTACATCAAGCGTGGCGGGCAGGTCTGGATCAAGATTTTCCCCGACAAGCCGGTGACGAAGCACCCTGCCGAAGCTCGAATGGGTTCCGGTAAAGGTACGCCCGAATACTGGGTCGCCGTGGTGAAACCCGGTCGTGTCCTCTTCGAGATGGACGGTGTCGCCGAAGATGTCGCCAGAGAAGCAATGCGTCTCGCAAGTCACAAGCTGCCTATCAAGTGCAAGTTTGTGAAGAAAGAAGAAGCATAAGGAGGATAAAGCGGTGAAAGCACAAGAACTCAGAGCCATGAGTCCGGAAGAACTGGACACAAAACTTAACGACTTGAAGCGCGAACTCTTTAACCTCCGCTTCCAACTTGCCGTGCACCAGCTCGACAATCCTCATAAGATTGCCGAAGTGAAGCACGATATCGCCCGCGTGATGACCGTCATCCGCGAGAAGAATGCTTGAAGGAGGTTAGGGTTATGCAGGAGAACAGAAATCTGAGAAAAGTCAGAGTCGGTAAAGTGGTCAGCAACAAGATGGATAAGACCATCGTGGTCGCCATCATCGACTCCGTGACCCATCCTAAGTACGGCAAGATCATGAAGCGTACCGTGAAAATCCATGTTCACGACGAAAACAACGAGTGCAATGTAGGCGATACCGTCGCCGTCATGGAGACGAGACCTCTCTCCAAGACCAAGAGATGGCGTCTCACCGAAATCGTTGAAAAAGCGAAGTAATCAGAATCCACACACATCAAGTAGGTAGGTCAAACGCTTACCGAAATTAGGAGGAAAGTAAAGTGATTCAGCAACAAACACTACTCAATGTCGCTGATAACACCGGTGCCAAACAGCTGATGTGCATCCGCGTCCTCGGCGGTTCCCGCCGTCGTTACGCCGCCATCGGTGATGTCGTGGTCGCGTGCGTGAAGCGCGTGACGCCCGGCGGCATGGTGAAAAAAGGCGAGGTTGTGAAAGCGGTGATCGTGAGAACGGTTCGTGAGACCCGTCGCGCTGACGGTTCCTATATCAAATTTGATGAGAACGCAGCCGTCATCATTAAAGATGACAAGACCCCTCGCGGGACCCGTATCTTTGGGCCTGTCGCCCGTGAACTCCGGGATAAGGACTATACCAAAATCCTGTCCCTCGCACCTGAAGTACTTTAAGGGAGGTTGTCGAGATGAAAACTATGCATATCAAGACCGGCGACACCGTTGTGGTACTTTCCGGCGCAGATAAGAAGACCAAAGACGCACAGGGAAACCTCGTGCCGAAAACCGGTAAGGTCATCGCCGTCTCTCCCGAAGAGGGAAAGGTGATTGTCGAGGGCGTACATGTGGTGAAAAAGCATGTGAAGGCTCGGAAACAGGGCGATACCAGTTCCATCATTGAGACCGCGGGCGCCATCTACGCGTCCAAAGTACAGCTCTACTGCCCGAACTGCAAACGGGGCGTCCGCACCAAGGCCGCCTTCGAGACCGGCAAGGACGGGAAGACCGTGAAATCGCGCGTCTGCGTGAAGTGCGGTCAGAAGATTTGAGGAGGAGGGAAACAAAATGTCCAGATTGTCTGAAACTTATAAAAATGATGTTGCCCCCGCTCTGATGAAGGAATTTGCTTACAAGACGCCCATGCAGATTCCGCGTCTCGACAAGATCGTGGTCAATGTGGGCTGCGGCGACGCCAAAGAGAACGCCAAGGTGATCGACAATGTGATTGAAGAAATCACTACCATCACCGGGCAGAAAGCGGTTCCCACCTACGCCCGCAAGTCGGTCGCGAACTTCAAGCTCCGTCAGGGCATGAAGATCGGCGTGAAAGTGACTCTGCGCGGCGAGCGTATGTACGAATTCATGGACAAACTGTTCAGCTTTGCTCTCCCTCGCGTGCGTGACTTCAAAGGCATCAATCCGAACGCCTTCGACGGCCGCGGCAACTACGCGCTGGGTCTCAAAGAGCAGCTGATCTTCCCTGAAATCGAATACGACAAAGTAGAGAAAATCCGTGGTATGGACATCGTGTTCGTCACCACCGCCAAGACCGATGCCGAAGCGAAGTCGCTCCTCGAAAAGATGGGCGCACCCTTCGCGAAGTAAGAAGAGGAGAGAGAAACATGGCAAAGAAATCTATGATTCTGAAACAGCAGAAAAAGCAGAAATACTCCACCCGTGAGTACAACCGCTGCAAAATCTGCGGCAGACCTCACGCTTACCTTCGCAAATTCGGCATCTGCCGTATCTGCTTCCGTGAGCTTGCCTACAAGGGCGAGATCCCGGGCGTGAGAAAGGCGAGTTGGTAAAAACTCCCCATCTATCGGCAGGAAAGGCGAAATGCCTTTAACCACCGGTATGCCGCCGACCGCAAATCGGCAGCAAGCACATTTACTTGCATATAGGAGGAAAAAAAGATGCAAATTTCAGATGTAATTGCAGATCTGCTGACCCGCATCCGCAACGCCAATGACGCGAAGCACGAGACGGTTGACATCCCTGCATCCAACATGAAGAAATCCATTGTTGATATCCTGCTCTCCGAGGGCTACATTCAGGGGTATCAGCGGATTGAAGACGGCAAACAGGGCATCATTCGCGTGACCCTGAAATACGGCCAGGGCAAGACCAAGGTTCTCCGCGGTCTGCGCCGTGTGTCCAAACCCGGTCTGCGTATCTACGCGAGCGCCGAGAAGCTCCCGCGCGTGATGAACGGTTTGGGCATCGCCATCATTTCCACTTCCAAGGGCATCATGACCGACAAACAGGCTCGCAAAGCGGGCGTGGGCGGCGAAGTGCTTGCCTTTGTGTGGTAAGGGGAGGATAACGAAATGTCTAGAATCGGTAGAGCTCCCATTGAACTGAAAAATGTGACTGTGGACATCGCGGACGGAAATGTCGTGACCGTGAAGGGACCCAAGGGTACCCTGACGAGCACCTTCTCCCCCCGCATGACCATTCAGGCGGAAAACGGTACCCTCACCGTGACTCGTCCGACCGATGAGAAAGAGGATCGCGCACTTCACGGTCTGACCCGTGCGCTTCTCAACAACATGGTCGTCGGCGTGACCGAAGGGTACGCGAAGACGCTCCAACTCGTCGGCGTCGGTTATAAGGCGGAGAAGAAGGGCAACAAGCTGGTTCTCAGTTTGGGCTATTCTCACCCGGTTTATTTCGAGGACGGGGACGGCATCACGTTCGAGACGCCGGATCTCACGACCATCATTGTCAAGGGGATTGACAAGCAGAAGGTCGGTCAGATGGCAGCGGTCGTCCGTGCGAAGAGACCTCCTGAACCCTATCTGGGCAAGGGCGTCAAGTATGCGGGCGAGCATATCCGCCGCAAGGCCGGTAAGACCGGTAAATAATGAAAGGAGAGAGCAGCAATGGTAAATAAGTCGAATAAGAACGCGCAGCGTCTCAAAAGACACACCCGGGTCAGAGGCAAGATCTCCGGAACTGCCGAAAGACCGCGTCTCGCTGTCTATCGCTCCAACGCGCATATCAGCGCTCAGGTGATCGACGATGCGGCAGGGGTGACCCTCGCATCCGCCAGCACCTATGAAAAATCCTTCGAGGGGCTCGGCTCCAACAAGGAAGCTGCCCGTGCAGTCGGCAAACTGGTTGCCGAGCGGGCAAAGGCAAAGGGGATTACCGCTGTCGTGTTTGACCGCGGCGGCTATATCTACCACGGTCGTGTATCGGAACTGGCTGAAGGCGCGCGCGAAGGCGGCCTTGAGTTCTGAGTCCGGTTTGTACACCGATCAAAAGCAATTTTGATTGAACTTTAAGGAGAAAAACATGGCAAAAATGATCAATGCCGACGAGCTCGAACTCGAAGAAAAGCTCGTTGCGCTCAACCGTGTATCCAAGACCGTAAAGGGCGGTCGTATCGCCCGTTTCGCCGCACTCATGGTGGTCGGTGACAGAAACGGTCATGTGGGTTATGGCCTCGGCAAAGCGGCAGAAGTGCCCGATGCCATCAAGAAGGGGATTGAAGACGCGAAGAAGAACCTCATCGAGGTTTCGATGAACGGCTCCACCATCCCGCACGAAGTACTTGAAACCTTCGGGTCCGGCACGGTGCTCTTGAAGCCCGCCGCTCCCGGTACCGGTATCATCGCCGGCGGCGGTGTGCGGTATGTGCTCGAACTCGCGGGCATCAAGAATGTCCGTGCGAAGTGCCTCCGCACCAACAACCCCATCAATGTCGTCAAAGCGACTTTCGAGTGTCTGAAATCTCTTCGGACGGTCGAGGAAGTCGCTGCTGCCCGCGGGATTTCTCCCGATAGCGTGAAGCGCTGAGGAGGGTCGAGATGAAAATTAAGATTACTCTGAAGAAAAGTCTGATCGCCTGCTTGAAAAAGCAGAAAGCGACCGCCGCTTCTCTCGGGCTCACGAAACCCGGCGACAGCATTGTCCTCGAAGACAATGCCGCAGTGCAGGGAAAAATCAAAGTCATAGCGCACCTTGTCAAGGTGGAAACGCTGTAATCGGAAGGAGGAAAACCAATGAAACTCCATGAACTTTCCCCCGCGGAAGGGTCCGTCAAGGATGTATTCCGCAAGGGCAGAGGGACCGGGTCCGGCAACGGGAAGACCGCCGGCAAAGGTCACAAGGGTCAGAACGCTCGTTCCGGCGGCGGTGTCCGTCTCGGATTCGAGGGCGGTCAGTTGCCTCTCTACAGAAAACTTCCGAAGAGAGGTTTCCACAACAAGTTTGCCAAAACTTACGCAACCATCAATATCGACGACCTCAACGCGTTCGAGGAAGGTGCGGTCGTTGACACCGAAGCGCTTGTCTCGACCGGGATCGTGAAGAAGGTTTGCGACGGCGTCAAGGTTCTCGGGAACGGGACGCTGACGGTAAAGAACCTGACGGTAAAAGCAAAATGCTTTACCGCATCCGCGAAGGAGAAAATTGAGGCGGCCGGTGGAAAGTACGAGGTAATCTAAATGCTTCAAACATTGAGAAATGCATGGAAGACACCGGACATACGGAAAAAGATTTTCTATGTACTGTTCATTCTGCTCCTCTATCGCATTGGTACGGTTATCCCCGTCCCCTTCGTTGATGCATCTAACTTTGCCGAGAACTTCGGAGACACCATCTTCGCGTATATGAACCTGCTCTCCGGCGGTGCTTTGAGTGCCGCGACCCTGTTTGCTTTGGGTGTATCGCCCTACATCACCGCATCCATCGTGATTCAGCTGCTCGCTGTGGCGATTCCGCCCCTCGGCAGAAAGATTCAGGATGGCGAGCGTGGTAAAGCATTCAATGAGAAACTCACCCGCTATGTCACCGTTCTGCTCGCTATCGCGACCGGTTACGGTTACTATGTCCTTTTGAAATCGAATGGTATGCTCACCGATGTAGCGACCTCGGCATCCAAGCCGATTCAGGTCCTCATCGCCATCGTGATCGTCACCTGCTATGTGGCAGGCGCGGCGCTCGTGATGTGGCTGGGCGAAAAGATCAATGAGAAGGGCATCGGGAACGGTATCTCTCTCATCCTGTTCGCGAACATTATCGCGGCTCTGCCGTCTACGGTTTACAACCTCGTTTGGCTCATCATCTACGGGGGGTTCAAGGGGACTGCGACCGGATGGGGCAAAGTCGGATATGTGGCGGGTACCTTCGGGTTCGCCCTCGGGTATGTCGCACTCCTGATCGTGATGGCGGTCTTCGTCATTTGGATCACGGGCAGCGAACGGAGAATCCCCGTACAGTATTCCAAGCAGGTCAAAGGACGGAAGATGTACGGCGGTCACTCGACCACCCTGCCGATTAAACTGAATATGGCAGGCGTCATGCCTATCATCTTCGCTTCTTCGATCATCTCTCTGCCCGCCACGATTATGACGCTGTGCGGTGTCAAGAGTGCGAAGTCGCTGTTGGCAAGCGATGCGAACGCGACCGTCAACGGTTGGAACAAGTTCTACGACTTCATGTCGTCGGACGGTTGGTTCTATCCGCTGGTATTCGTCATCCTCATCATCGCATTCTCGTATTTCTATATCACGATTTCTTTCAATCCTGTGGAAGTCGCGAACAACCTTAAGTCGAACGGCGGTCGTATCCCGGGTATCCGAGAGGGCAAACCCACCTCCGACTATATCAAGAAGATCCTGAATAAGGTGACTCTGATGGGTGCGTTCTTCCTGGCGATTGTCGCCGTCCTCCCGATGATCGGTACCCCGCTTGTCATCGAACCGATCGTCGAGAAACTGCTCTCCAATACGGGGATGGGCTCCTATATGTCCGCCTCCAACTTTGCGAGCGCGTTCTCGTTCGGCGGCACTTCGATCCTCATCGTCATCGGCGTTGTTCAGGAGACCTACCGTGAACTTGAAGCGCAGCTGACCATGCGGAACTACAAAGGATTCCTTTAATCCCGTAAGAACCGACAGGAGATAGAAATGAAGATAATTTTCCTCGGAGCCCCCGGTGCCGGTAAAGGAACCCAGGCGGAGATCGTGTCCGAGAGACTGGGGATTCCCACCATCTCTACGGGCACCATCATCCGTGAGGCGATCAAGACCGGTACGGAAATGGGCATGAAAGCACGCAAATACGCAGAATCGGGCGCTCTGGTTCCGGACGATGTCGTCATCGGGATCATCAAAGAGCGTCTCGTGAAACCCGATTGTCAAAACGGATTCATTCTGGACGGGTTCCCGCGTACGGTTCCTCAGGCCGAGGCACTGGACGCGATGGGCATCGCACCCGATGTCGTACTTTCCATTGAAGTATCCGATGACAAGATCGTGGAGCGTATGAGCGGGAGGCGCGTTTGCGAATGCGGCGCTTCCTATCACACCCTGTACAATCCGTCGAAAGACGGGGCGCATTGCGACAAGTGCGGCAAGGAATTGACCATTCGTCGCGACGATGCTCCGGAGGTGGTGAAGAGCCGCCTCGAAACCTACCACACGATGACCGAGCCCCTCAAAGATTACTATGCCGCGAAAGGCACTCTGAAATGTGTTGAGGGACAGGAGCGCGTGGAGGACACTACCGCTTTGACCTTGAAGTCCCTGGGGATTTGAGAAGATGCCCATCATTCTTAAAAAACCCGAGCAACTTCTGCTGATGAAGGAAGCGGGAAAGATCACGGGGGAGGCGTTGCTCGTTGCGCGCGACGCCATCCGCCCCGGGATTTCGACCAAGGAACTCGATTCCCTCATTCACGCCTACATTCTGAAATGCGGCGCGAAACCTTCCTTCCTCGGATACGGCGGCTTCCCCGGAAGCGCATGTATCAGCGTCAACGACCAGATCATCCACGGAATCCCCTCCCACAGAGTCATTCTGCAAGAGGGCGATATCGTCAAAGTGGATGTCGGTGCCATCTACCGCGGCTACCACGGCGACAGCGCAAAGACATTTGCGGTCGGTCGTGTCAGCGAGGAGGCACAGAGACTCATTTCCGTCACGAGAGAATGCTTCTACCTAGGTGTCGATCTCGCGCGGGTCGGTAACCGACTGGGAGACATCGGGCACGCGATTCAGTCGCACGCCGAGTCTCACGGATACGGCGTTGTACGCAAATATGTGGGCCACGGAGTCGGTACGCATTTGCACGAAGAACCCGATGTCCCCAACTACGGGACGGCAGGGCGCGGATGCCGCCTATATCCGGGCATGACGATAGCCATTGAACCCATGGTTAACGCAGGAACAGCAGAGATCAAGGAGTCTTCGGACGGCTGGACGGTTCGTACCGCCGACGGTCGCCTCTCGGCTCATTACGAGCACACGGTTGCGATCACCGAGGACGGACCCATCCTACTCACCGATGTGGGTGAATAATGAACGGTAAGGAGATAAGAGATGCCGAAAGATGATGTCATCGAGTTTGAAGATGGCGAAGTGATGGAAGCCCTTCCGAACGCCACCTTTAAGGTGAAACTCCCGAACGGTCATATGGTTTTGGCCCACATTTCGGGGAGACTTCGCCAGAATTATATCAAAATTGTCCCCGGCGATCACGTGACCGTGGAAGTGTCGATTTACGACCCGACCAAGGGACGGATCACCTGGAGAAAAAAATAACACCGAAAGGACAGGTATGTAACCATGAAAGTGAAACCTTCCGTTAAAAAGATCTGCGAAAAGTGCAAGATTATCCGTCGCAAGGGCTGTGTGATGGTCATCTGTGAGAATCCCAAGCACAAGCAGAGACAGGGTTAAGCCCCTAACAACATTCAAAAGGAGTTAAATGTCATATGGCTCGTTTAGCAGGTGTAGATATCCCCAATAACAAGCGCATTGAGATTGCCCTCACTTATATCTACGGAATCGGTCTGACCAGTTCCAAAGAAATTTTGGCAAAGACGGGCATCGATCCCGATACCCGTGCCAAGGATCTGACCGAGGATCAGATCGCCGCACTCCGTGAAGAGATTGAAACCGACTATCATGTGGAAGGTGACCTCCGCAGAACCGTTGCCACCAACATCAAGAAGATGGTGGACATCAACTGCTACCGCGGCACGCGCCACAAGAAGAGTCTGCCCGTTCACGGTCAGCGCACCAAGACCAACGCGAGAACGCGCAAGGGTCCGGTTAAGACCATTGCGAACAAGAAGAAGTAAGGAGGGGTATTATGGCTACGAAAGTTACCGCAACCAAAAAGGTTGTTAAAAAGCGTCGTGAAAGAAAGAATGTGGAAAAGGGCGCTGCCCATATCCGCGCGACCTTTAACAATACCATCGTATCGATCACGGACCTCCAGGGGAATGTCATTTCCTGGGCATCCGCGGGTGCCAACTTCAAGGGCTCTCGGAAATCCACTCCGTTTGCCGCACAGACTGCCGCAGAGCAGGCAGCGAAGGCAGCTATGGATCACGGCATGAAGACCGTGGAAGTGTATGTGCTCGGTCCCGGGACCGGTCGTGAGGCGGCGATCCGCGCTCTGGCGACCGCAGGTCTCGAAGTGACCAAGATTCAGGACATGACGCCCATCCCGCACAACGGATGCCGTCCTCCGAAGCGCCGTCGTGTATAATCGAGAAGGAGAAAGAAGAAATGGCTAGATATACTGGACCGAGCTGCAAGGAATGCCGCAGAGAAGGTTGCAAACTTTATCTGAAAGGCGATCGTTGCACCTCCGATAAGTGCTCTTTCAATCACAGAAGCACCGCTCCCGGTCAGCATGGTGCTGCCCGCAAGAAGGTCAGCGAATACGGACTCCAGATGCGGGAGAAACAGAAGACCCGCCGCTACTACGGCGTTTTGGAAAAACAGTTCCGTCTCTACTACACCATGGCAGAGAAACAGGAAGGGATGACCGGTGCGAACCTGCTCATCCTGCTTGAAAGACGCCTGGACAATGTGGTTTACAGAATGGGTATGGCAGCCAGCCGTAAGGAAGCTCGTCAGCTCGTCCTCCACGGTCACTTCACCATCAACGGCAAGAAAGCAACCATTCCCTCCATCCTCGTGAAGGCGGGCGATGTTGTCGCCGTGAAGGAAAATCGTCGCGACGGTGCCAAGATCAAGGCGAATGCCGAGGCGATGGCGACCAAGAACACGCCGAAGTGGATCGATGCGGATGCCGCCAATATGTCGGCGAAGATCGTTGCACTCCCCGAGAGAGACGATATCGACTTCGAGTTCAACGAACAGTTGATTGTCGAACTCTATTCCAAATAATCACCAATCTCCGATGGAAAGCGATGGGTGGCAGAGGTTTTTTGTCCTCTGCCTCACCCGGGTGCTTTCTGCAATTGGTACCTCGCGGGAGGTGCCCGGTATCCCGTTTCGGAACGGGTTACTGCTTGTTAACCGAATAAATATAGGAGGAGATTAACCATGATTGAAATAGAGAAGCCCACGATTACATCCCGTGCTTTGAACGAGGACGGTAGTGAAGGCGAGTTCGTGGTCGAACCTCTGGCAAGAGGTTACGGCATCACGCTTGCCAACTCCCTGCGTCGCGTCCTTCTGAGCTCGCTCGAAGGGTATGCGGCGACCTCTATCAAGATCGACGGGGTGCTCCACGAGATTTCCACGGTCGATGGGGTCAAAGAGGATGTTCCGGAAATCGTTTTGAATGTCAAAGGCATTGTGGCGAAACTTCATAGCGACGGACCCAAGACGGTCTACATCGATGTGGACGGACCCTGTAATGTGACGGCGGGCGATATCACCCCCGATCCCGACATCGAGATTCTCAACCCCGCGCACCATTTGGCGACCGTCAGCGCCGGCAGCCATTTCTACATGGAACTGACTTTCGGCTCGGGCAGCGGCTATGTGCCGATGGAGAAGAACAAACAGCTCTATCTCGCGAGCGAGCAGGCGGGCGGAAACGGTGCGCCTCTCGGACTCATCTTCGTGGATTCCATCTTCACCCCCGTGAACAAGGTGGAGTACGCGGTCGAGAACTCTCGTGTGAGAAACATCACCGACTTTGACAAGATGACCCTGCATGTTCTGACGAACGGCACGATCACCGCGCAGAAGGCGGTCTCCATGGCGGCCAAGATTTTGAGTGAGCATCTCAACCTGTTCATCGAGATGAGTGATGAAGCCAAGAAGGCGGAAATCATGATCGAGCGGGAAGAAATCAGACGCGATAAGGTCCTTGAGATGTCCATTGATGATCTTGACCTGTCGGTTCGCAGTTTCAACTGCTTGAAACGCGCCGGCATCAACACGGTGGAAGATTTGATTAACCGCACCGAGGAAGATATGATCAAGGTGAGAAACCTCGGTAGAAAATCTCTGGATGAAGTCATCCAGAAACTGCAATCCCTCGGTCTCAGCCTGAAAAAGGTTGAGGACTGACGGAGTCAAATACAACAGGAGGTAACGCAAATGCCTATGAAGAAACTCGGCAGACCGACTGCCCATAGAAATCTGATGCTCCGCGGCTTGGTCACCTATCTGATCGAGAACGGACAGCTGGAAACCACCTATACCCGGGCAAAGGAAGTCAGCGCGCTTGCCGATAAAATGATTACCCTCGGGAAAGAGGGCTCGCTCGCCTCTTACCGCGCGGCGCTCGCTTTCATCACCAAAGAGGATGTCGCGAAGAAACTCTTTGACACGGTTGCTCCCGCGTACGCGTCTTGCAAAGGCGGCTACACCCAGGTCTATAAAATGGGTCCCCGCCGCGGCGACGGTGCGGAGACGGCGATCGTTCGGCTTACCAAAGTCGGCGGCACGGAATCCAAATAATTTCTCGGGCTTCGCCCGATAGGACTCGATAAGAGTCCCATCAAGACACAGCCGACCTCGGTCGGTTGTGTCTTTTTTTCATATCCCCTTGACAATTCTGCTTTCTTATGATAAAATTATTTTAGACGAAATCTAAAAAGGAAAACCGGAATGACGAAGCAAAGAGCCATGATCCTCGAGATCATCCGCGCGTCCCGGGAGCACATGACGGCGGAGATGGTATTCGCGGAAGCACGCGAGCGGATGCCCGGGATTGTCCGCGCGACGGTCTATAATAATCTGAACGCGCTGGATGCCGCAGGGCTGATTCGTCGCGTCCAAGTGGCGGCGGGACCCGACCGATTCGATAAGACGGTGACCGACCATATCCATTTGATATGCGGCGGATGTGGGCGGGTCATGGATGCGATGGAGATGGGGGATCTCGCGCCTATCTTAAACGAGCGCTACGGGGTCGAGGTGACGCATCTCGAACTCAACGCGCATTGTCTCTGCGCCTTCTGCCGTGCGAAGGCAGTCGGGCGGGAGACGCTAGACAGGAGCACAACTAAATTCAATCATAAAGGAGAAACACGCAATGGAACTGAAAGGCAGTAAAACCGAAAAGAATCTGTGGGCGGCTTTCGCAGGCGAGAGCCAGGCACGGAACAAGTACACCTATTTCGCATCGGTCGCGAAAAAGCAGGGATTCGAGCAGATCGCCGCGCTCTTCCTGAAAACCGCCGAGAACGAGAAGGAACACGCAAAACTCTGGTTCAAGGAACTGGGCGGAATCGGCGATACCGCCGCCAACCTCGAAGCTGCGGCAGATGGGGAGAACTACGAGTGGACCGATATGTATGATACCTTTGCCCGCGAGGCGGAGGAAGAGGGATTCACCGCGCTGGCGGCACGCTTCCGGATGGTCGGTGCCATTGAGCGCGCCCACGAGGAGCGCTATCGCGCCCTGCTCCGCAATGTCGAGACGAGCGAAGTCTTCAAGAAGAGTGAAGTCAAGGTCTGGGAGTGCCGCAACTGCGGTCATATCGTCGTCGGTATGAAAGCACCCGAGATCTGCCCTGTTTGCTCGCATCCGCAGAGCTACTTTGAAGTGCGGGAAGAGAACTATTGATTCTTCTTTCGATAACCGCATTACCGAAAGCGCCGAAATCGGCGCTTTCTTTTTGTAAAAAACGCTGATTCTGCGGAGAGAGCAAAATGAACTTGCGAAAATCCGGGCGAATAACGGGAAAAATCGTCAAAAAATGAATATACTGTAAGAAATACTTGCATTTTTACGGATACTTCTCTTGACGGTACACGCCGATTATGGTATACTTATATATCATGTTTTCCCGTAAGGAGCCGCTCATGCTTTATAAAAACGAACAATCCAACTTGCTCGAAATTTCGCAGTACCGATACAGTTTGCAAGAGGTCGCGGAGCCGAAGCTGTTTCGAGAGATTTACCCCTTTTCGGAAGTGCCGAAGATCCCGTTTAACCACCGTCATGTCCCGATTCATATGCCCCATGACATTTGGATTACCGACACGACTTTTCGGGACGGGCAGCAGTCCCGCGCCCCCTATACCGTCGAACAGATCGTCCATCTCTATAGTCTGCTCTCCAAACTCGGCGGGGAAAACGGACTGATTCGTCAGAGCGAGTTCTTTGTGTACAGCGAAAAGGATCGTGAAGCGGTACGGCGCTGTATGGATTTGGGACTGAAATTCCCGGAGATCACGACATGGATTCGCGCGAACAAACGCGACTTTGAACTTGTACGGGATATCGGGATTCGGGAGACGGGGATTCTGGTCTCCTGCTCGGACTATCATATCTTCAAGAAACTCGGGATGAGCCGCGGACAGGCGATGGAGCATTATCTCAATGTCGTGCGCATGGCGCTCGACGCGGGACTCCGCCCGCGCTGCCACCTCGAGGACATTACCCGCGCGGATTTTTACGGCTTTGTCGTCCCGTTCGTCAACGCCCTGATGCAGCTCTCCGAGGAGTCGGGGATTCCCGTAAAGATTCGGATGTGCGATACCATGGGTCTCGGCGTGAATTACAGCGGTGTCTCGCTGCCGCGAAGCGTGCCGGGCATCGTCTACGGTCTGCATCACTACGCGCAGGTTCCGTCCGAACTGCTCGAATGGCATGGACATAACGACTTCTATAAGGCGGTCTCCAACGCCGGTGCCGCATGGCTATACGGCGCGTCCGCGGTCAACTGCTCGCTGCTCGGTATCGGGGAACGCACGGGGAATATCCCGCTCGAAGCCATGGTGATGGAATACGCCTCTCTGCGCGGCTCGCTCGACGGGATGCACCCCGAGGTCATCACCGAGATCGCCGAATACTACGAGAAGGAACTGCACTACAATGTGCCGCCGATGACGCCGTTCGTCGGTGAGAACTTCAATGTGACGCGCGCGGGCATCCATGCCGACGGCATGATCAAAGACGCGGAAATCTATAATATTTTTGATACCGAAGCCATTTTGAACCGCCCTGCGAATGTCTCGGTCAGCGCGACCTCGGGACTCGCGGGCATCGCCTACTGGATCAACAACCACTACGGACTGGAAGGAGATCGCGCCATGACGAAGCAGTCTCCTTTGGTCATCGAGGCGAAAGAGATCATCGACCGTCTCTATGAGGACGGCAGAACCACCGTGATGAGCAACGAGGAACTCGAGACAATCGTAGACGAACTCGCGGCGGGTCACTTGGCACAACCGAAAGGATAATCAGATGGGCATGACACTCGCACAGAAAATCATTCGCGCGCATCTTGTTTCGGGAGAGATGAAAGTCGGGAGCGAGATCGGGCTCCGCATCGACCAGACCCTGACGCAGGACGCGACCGGAACCATGGCATATTTGCAGTTTGAGGCGATCGGGACCGAACAGGTCAAGACCGAACTGTCGGTCGCCTATGTCGATCATAACACCTTGCAGGCGGGGTTTGAGAACGCGGACGACCACGCCTATCTCCGTACGGTCGCCGCGCGCCACGGCGTGCGTTTCTCCCGCCCGGGGAACGGGATTTGCCATCAGGTGCACCTCGAACGCTTCGGTGTACCGGGGAAGACCCTGATCGGCTCCGACAGCCATACGCCGACCGCGGGCGGTCTCGGCATGATGGGATTCGGCGCGGGCGGACTGGATGTCGCGGTCGCCATGGGGGGCGGCGCGTACTACATCACCATGCCGCGCATCATCGGGGTGGAACTCACGGGTCATCTCCGTCCCCTCGTCGGCGCGAAAGACATTATTTTGGAGGTTCTGCGCCGCCTCTCGGTCAAGGGCGGCGTCGGTGCCGTCGTCGAATACTATGGCGAGGGGGTCGGGACCCTCTCGGTGCCTCAGCGCGCCACCATCACGAATATGGGTGCCGAACTCGGCGCGACCACCTCGCTCTTCCCCTCGGATGAGGTCACCCGCGCGTTCCTCGCGGCAGAGGGACGCGAAGAGGACTTCCGCCCGCTCTCGCCCGACCCCGATGCGGTCTATGACGAGACCCTGTCCATCGACCTCTCGGCACTCTCGCCGCTCGCCGCCTGCCCGCATAGCCCCGACAATGTGAAGACGGTGGAATCCCTCGCGGGGATGCGGGTCGACCAAATCTGTATCGGTTCCTGTACCAACTCGTCGATGCAGGATATGCTGACGGTCGCCGCCATTCTGAAAGGGAAGACGGTCGCCCCCCATGTCTCGCTCTCCATCTCCCCCGGCTCGAAGCAGGTCTATACCATGCTCGCCGCATGCGGTGCACTCACCGATCTGATTGACGCGGGCGCACGGGTGCTGGAATGTGCGTGCGGCCCCTGCATCGGGATGGGATTCTCGCCGAACTCGGGCGGGATTTCTCTGCGGACCTTCAACCGCAACTTTGAGGGGCGGAGCGGGACGCGGGACGCGCAGGTCTATTTGGTCTCCCCCGAGACCGCGGCGGCATCCGCCATCGCAGGGGTTCTGACTGACCCCACTACGCTCGGAGAAGCGCCGAAAATCACGCTCCCCGCGCACTTCTTTATCAATGATAACCTGATTACCATGCCCGCGTCCCCCGAGGACGCGCCCAAGGTCGAGGTTTTGCGCGGACCCAATATCAAACCCATCCCGGTCGGAAAAGTCCCCGCAGAGACGCTTGTCGCGCCTCTGATTCTGAAAGTCGGTGACAACATTACGACCGACCATATCATGCCAGCCGGGGCGAAAATTCTGCCCTACCGCTCGAATGTGCCGAAACTCTCGGAATTTTGCTTCACGGTCTGCGACCCCGACTTCCCGGAACGCGCGAAGAAAGCGGGCGGCGGGATTGTCGTAGGCGGGTCGAACTACGGGCAGGGTTCCTCGCGTGAGCACGCCGCTCTGGTGCCGCTCTATCTCGGGGTCAAGGCGGTGGTCGCCAAGAGTTTCGCTCGCATCCATTGCGCGAACCTCGTGAACTTCGGGATTGTCCCCCTGACCTTCCGGGACCCCGCGGATTATGAGAAACTTTCCGAGGGTGATACCCTCGAACTCAAAGACTTCCGTCAGGCGGTCGCCGCGGGCGATACCGTGATGCTTTTTGACCGCACGAACGGCGCGGAGATACCCCTGACCCTTGCGTTTACGAAGCGGCAGAGAGAGATTCTGCTCGCAGGCGGACTGCTCAACCGAACGAGAGAGGAGAATCATTGACATCATGAATACACAAGAACAACTGGACCTCGCGTGTGAAAAATTCCGCAAGATTCTCGAAGGACAGCTCACCCGTGTCGAGGACATGAAGCAACAGGGGGATTTCATCGACTATGCGTCGCTCCCCGTCCTGCGGATCGGGGTCTGCGGAGGCGATGGGATCGGACCCGTCATCACGCACGAGGCGGAACGTGTTTTACGGCTCCTCCTTGCCGATGAGACTGCCGCGGGTCGCGTGGAGTTTATCCCCATCGAGGGGCTCACGCTCGAGAACCGCATCGCCCATGGGAAAGCCATTCCCGACGATGTCCTCGCCGCGCTGAAATCCTGTCAGATCATTCTGAAAGGACCTACCACCACCCCGCAGAAAGGGAGCGGTATGCCCAACATCGAGAGCGCCAATGTCGCGATGAGAAAAGCGCTCGACCTGTTTGCGAACATCCGTCCCGTCAAGGTGCCCGCAGAGGGCATCCACTGGACCATCTTCCGCGAGAACACCGAGGGCGGCTATGCCGTCGGGAGCAGTGGGTTCAATGTCACCGACGACCTCGCCGTGGACTTTGTCGTAACGACCAAACAGGGGTCCGACAGAATCGCGAGAATCGCCTATGACTACGCGCGGAAGAACGGGTTTACCCGCGTTTCGCTCGTCACCAAAGCCAATGTCGTCAAGACCACGGACGGGAACTTCCTCGAAGATTGCCGTAAGGTCGCCGCGCTCTATCCCGAGATCACCACCGACGAGTGGTACGCCGATATCATGACGGCGAAACTCGTGGACGAGAAACGCCGCAGAGACTTTCAGGTGCTCGTGCTCCCCAACCTCTACGGAGACATCATCTCGGACGAGGCGGCGGAGTTCCAGGGCGGTGTCGGGACCGCGGGATGCGCCAATATCGGAAAGAAGTACGCCATGTTCGAGGCGATTCACGGCTCGGCACCCCGTATGGTGACCGAGGGGAGAGCGCAGTACGCCGACCCCTGTTCCATGCTCCGCGCCTGCGTCATGCTCCTCTCCCATATCGGAGAACAGGAGAAAGCCAACCGCCTCGAGCGTGCGCTGGACATCTGTTGCTTCGAGGAGAAGAAACTCGT
Organism: Clostridia bacterium; assembly: GCA_028720145.1. Classification (GTDB taxonomy): domain Bacteria; phylum Bacillota; class Clostridia; order Oscillospirales; family CAG-272; genus UBA1740. Next base: position 43,539 of record JAQYLJ010000005.1, on the reverse strand, counting down.
CATCACGGGTCGCCCGAACGGCGCGACCTGTGAGGCATTCGGCGACTATGTCATGGAGACCCTCGCGAAACTTTGAATCCATACCCCATACGACAAGCAGAAGGCGGAGCCGCAAACGCGGCTCCGCCTTGTTGTTTTGATTCGTTTTTGTCAGAGAAACGGTCTCACGGCGGCGAGCAGGCGCTCGAGCGCTTCCCCGACCGTACAGCCAGTGACATCCGCCGTGCAGTCGGCGTATTTCTCATAGAGCGCGGTGCGCTCCCGATAGAGCCCATCGAGGGTCTTCTGCCCGTGGAGGACGACCCCGCGGCTGTGGAGATTCCCGACGCGGTCGGCGACCTCGCCCTCGTCCAGCTTGATATAGAGAATGATGCCGTTTTCTTTGAGGTGCGCCATGCCCGCATCCGAATAGACTGCGCTCCCGCCCGTGGCGACCACGGTGTTCGTACAGGAGACATTTTTGAGTGCGTTTTCCTCGCACAGAAGAAAAGCGTCTTCTCCCGTCTCTTCAATCATCTCGGAGAGACTTTTCCCGCTCTCACTCTGTAAGACGAGATCTGTGTCGAGAAATTCCATCACCAACTTTTTGGCGAGCAGGACCCCGACCGTGCTTTTCCCGGCGGAGGGCATACCGATTAAAATTATGTTTTTCATGGAGGAGAATCCTTTTCTATTCCGTTCGGAAACCGAAGAATCCGTGTTTTTTCTATCATACAACAATCTCGTTTGAAAGTAAAGCCGCGAAAAAGAAAAACGCGGGACGGCTGTTCTCATGTATAAGGATTTCTCTTTCTCCGCATGATAAAAAAGGAATGAAACAGCAAAAAGGGGAAACGAATGAAACGCGATTTTATTGATACCAAAGATTTTACCAAGGAAGAACTCCGCGATATCGCCGACCTGTCGCTCGCCATCAAGCGCGCGATCAAGGCGGGGTATTATCCGCAGTTTATGAAAGACATGACCCTCGCCATGATCTTTCAGCAGTCATCGACCCGTACCCGCGTCTCTTTCGAGACGGCAATGAGTCAGATGGGCGGACACGCCCAGTATCTCGGACCCGGAATGATTCAGCTCGGCGGGCACGAGACCATCGGAGATACCGGGAAAGTGCTGTCGTATCTTGTCGATATCGTCATGGCGCGTGTGATTGAGCACAAGACGGTGGTCGAACTCGCCGAGGCGTGCTCGGTGCCGGTTTTGAACGGTATGTCGGACTATAACCATCCCACGCAGGAAATCGGGGACCTCTGCACCATCATCGAGAACCTGCCGCGCGGGAAGAAACTCGAGGACTGCAAGGTGGTCTTCGTGGGAGACGGTACGCAGGTCTGCGCGTCTCTCGGGTTCATCACCACCAAGATGGGGATGCACTTCGTCCATTACGGACCCAAAGAGCATCAGCTCGGTGAAGAGCATCGGAAGATTCTCGCGGCGAACTGTGCGGTGTCGGGCGGTTCTTTCGAGATTACCGACCGACGCGAGAGCGTCCGCGGCGCGGACTTCATCTATACCGATGTCTGGTACGGCCTCTATGAGAGCGAGATGCCTAAAGAAGAGCGCGTGCGCGTGTTCGCGGACTATCAGGTCAACCGTGACCTCATGTCCCTCGGGAACATCGGGTGTAAATTCCTGCATTGTCTCCCCGCGACGCGCGGAGAAGAAGTGACCGACGAGGTCGCGGACTCCGACTCCTCGCTCTGCTGGGAAGAGGCGGGGAACCGCCTGACCGCCATGCGCGGACTGCTCGTCTACTTGACCCATGACAGAGAGAAACCGAGCGGGACGGTGCTCGCCGCCGCGAAGGAAGAACTTGACCGTTTCCTTGCCGAGAGAATCGACAAGAAGCGGTGCGCACACGCCGAATAATCACAGAGAGGAGCCGCTTTTCACGGCTCCTCTCGGAAAGGTAACCTATGGAAAACAATCAAAAGAAATTTCATCTCTTATCGGCGGTCCTGTCGGTCATCTGTGTCGTCTTTGTCGTCGAGGCGGCGGCACCGGTCGCCTCTATTGGGAACAGCCAGTATTTCTGGTGGATTTTCATGATGGTTCTGTTCCTGCTCCCCTACGGGCTGATTGCCTCGGAGCTCGGGACCACCTATGTAGGGGACGGGGGGCTCTACGACTGGGTGAGCACCGCCTATCCCACGACCAAGTGGGGTGCCCGCGTCGCGTGGTATTATTGGATCAACTTCCCGCTTTGGATGGCATCTCTCGCCGTCATCTGTCCGCAACTTCTGTCGGTGATTTTCGGCGTTACCATCGGTCCGTGGATGTCGCTCCTCATAGAGATGATTTTTATATGGGTGGTGACGGTCATCGCGTTCTTCCCGGTCTGCGACAACATTTGGATTCTGAATGTCTCTGCCGCCATCAAAGTGATTTTGGCGCTTGTGGTCGGCGGTATCGGGGTCTACTATGTCACGCGCCACGGGTACGCCAACGCAGGCTCGTTCCGCTCGTATCTCCCGTCGTTTGACCTGCACAGTCTCTCATATATTTCGGTCATCGTCTTTAACTTCCTCGGATTTGAGGTGGTCTGCACCTACGCCGAGAATATGACCAAACCCAAACGGCAGATTCCGCTCGCCATCATCACGGGCGGCATTGTCATCGCCGCGATCTATCTCTTCTCGGCATTCGGTATCGGAGCCGCAGTCCCCTCGCATGAAATCAGTCCGGATGCGGGGCTGATAGATGCCGTCTCGCTCATGACGGGGCGCACGGGCGGCGCGCTCATCGGGTTTATCGCATTCTTCTTCCTGCTCACCCTGTTCGGGAACATGATTTCCTGGTCGATGGGGGTGAACTCGACGGCAGCCTATGCCGCCGACCGCGGCGATATGCCGCGCGTGTTCTCTTATCGGTGGGAGAAGAACCATATGCCCATCGGTGCGGCGCTCACCTCGGGTGTCGTCGCGTCGGTCGTCTGCATCCTCGGGCTGATCATGGAGTATGTCGCGCCCGATTCCTCGCTCTTTTGGAGTTTCTTCGCGCTCAACCTCGTCATGCTGCTCCTCAGTTATGTCCCCGTGTTCCCGGCGTTTTTGAAACTGCGTAAGACCGACCCCGACCGAGACCGACCCTTCCGCGTCCCCGGGGGGAAAAACTTTCTCCCTTGGCTCGCCTATGTGCCGATGGTGCTCATGATTTGCTCCCTCGTGTTCACCGCCATCCCGCTCTCGTCCGACAGAGACACTCTGATGGCGTATTTGCCCATCACCATCGGCTCGATTATCGCGGTCGTGATCGGGGAAATCCTCATTTGGGTGCGTGCGGGAAAACAATCTGCCGAAAAGGCAAACTGAAAGGATAGCGTATGGCAAAGAGAATTATCGGCACCACGCCGAAACAGGACGGGTATCGGATGCCCGCAGAATTTGAAAAACAGTCGGGGGTCTGGATGCTCTGGCCCGAGCGCCCCGATAACTGGCGGAACGGCGCTAAGCCCGCGCAAGAGGCGTTTGCCAATGTCGCGAAAGCCATTCTGCCGTTCGAGCCAGTGACCGTGGGGGTCTCGCCCGCACAGTATCAGAACGCACGGGCGAAACTCCCGCCCGAGGTACGGGTGGTCGAGATTCGGAGCGATGACGCGTGGGTGCGCGACTGCGGACCGACCTTCCTTATCAACGATAAAGGCGGTCTTCGCGCGGTCGACTGGGGCTTCAATGCCTGGGGCGGTCTTGTGGACGGTCTCTATTTCCCGTGGGCGTACGACGACCAGGTGGCGCAGAAGATCTGCGAGATCGAGGGCGTGGATTCCTACCGCACGGCTGACTTCATTTTAGAGGGCGGCTCCATCCATGTCGACGGAGAGGGAACCGTCATGACCACCGAGATGTGCCTGCTCTCCGAGGGGCGGAACCCCCATCTCTCCAAGCGCGAGATCGAAGAGAAACTGCTCGAATACCTCGGATGCGAGAAGGTCATCTGGCTGGGAGACGGCATCGACCCCGACGAGACCAACGGGCATATCGATGATGTCGCCTGTTTCGTCCGCCCGGGAGAGGTCGCTTGCATCTGGACGGACGACCCCGAGAATCCCTTTTACGAGCCCGCTCGCGAAGCGTATAAAACGCTGGAAAAGGCGACCGATGCCAAGGGGCGCAAACTCAAAATCCACAAACTCTGTCTGACGCAGAAGCCCTGCTACCTCGAAGGGGCGGAGACCATCGACTTTGCCGAGGGGAGCATCCCGCGGCAGAACGGAGAGGTCAGCATCGCGTCCTATATGAACTTCTTAATCGTCAATGGAGGTGTGATTCTGCCGCAGTACGGGGACGAGAACGACGCGCGTGCGATGGCAGAAGTACAGGCGATGTTTCCGGAGCGCAAGGTGGTCGGGGTGATGACCCGCGAGGTCGCTTTCGGCGGCGGGAATATCCATTGCATCACCCAGCAGCAGCCCGACCCGTGGGGAGATAAGTGAGATGGCTAGAATCGTAGTCGCCCTCGGCGGGAACGCCCTCGGGAATCACCCGCAGGAGCAGGAAGAAAAGATTGCGGTCGCGGCGGAGGCGCTCACCCGTCTGATTGAAGAGGGAAATGAGATTGTCGTCAGCCATGGGAACGGACCGCAGGTGGGCATGATTCGCCTTGCGTTCGATACCGCGTCCGAGCAGAACGAAAAGGTCCCTCCCATGCCGCTCGAAATCTGCACCGCGATGAGTCAGGGATATATCGGATACCAACTGCAAAAAGGACTGCATGAGTCCCTCAAAAAGAAGCACCTCCCGTGGCAGGTCGCGACGGTCGTCACGCAGATTACGGTCGACCCCAAGGACCCTGCCTTTGAGAATCCCACCAAACCCATCGGCGCGTTCTACGATGAAGAAACTGCGCGCCGCATGATGGAGGAGACCCCCGGACTCGTCATGCGCGAGGATGCGGGCAGAGGATGGCGGCAGGTGGTCGCCTCTCCCATCCCCTGCGAGATTGTCGAGGATCAGAGCATTCGCGCCCTGCTCGAAAAGGAGTTTGTCGTCATTGCCGCGGGCGGCGGTGGGATTCCCGTATCGCGTGCCGAGGACGGGACGCTTCACGGCGTCGAGGCGGTCATTGATAAGGATTTCGCGTCGGCGCGGCTCGCCGAGGTGGTCGGGGCGGATTGCCTATTGATTCTCACCGCGGTCGAGCATGTCTGTATTCACTACGGGCGCGCGGATGAGAGGGAACTCGCACACATGACGGTCGCCGAGGCGAAGGCGCATATCGCCGCGGGGGAATTTGCCCCCGGTTCCATGCTCCCCAAGGTCGAGGCGGCAGTCGCGTTCGCGCGGAGCGGAAAAGGACATCGCGCCGTCATCGGCTCGCTCGAACACGCGTATGAGGCGGTCGAGGGGAAGAGCGGGACTGCCGTGACCCTGTAAGGTGCGAGCGCCTTAGCGGTCGGACTTTTCTTGTGGAATCCACAGCAAAACCCGAAAAGAAAAATTGACGAACGCTCTTGACAAATCCCGAGTGCCCGTCTATAATAGGTGCATCCAAAGAAACCGATGAGAAAGAAGAGTAGCGATATTCCCCTTTCGTCAAGAGAGCCGCAGGCGGTGGGATTGCGGCGGAAAGCGTATCGTGAATGGACTTTTGAGGGCGGGGCCGAGCGCGTGAGCGGGTAGGTCTCGACGGATTGCCTCCGTGATAGGGCGCGCGTATCGTAGAGTACGCATGAGTGGTCGCGAGAGCGGCAAGTTGGGTGGCACCGCAGGATTACCTGCCCCGACAGAGTGTTTTCTGTCGGGGTTTTTGTTTTTCCCCGACCGAAAGAGAAGAAAAAACAGAAAACGGATGCCGATAGGGCATCGGAAAGGCAGGCATACCATGGAGAACATCCCGTACAAAATCTATTTGACCGAAGAGGAGATGCCCCGCGCATGGTACAATCTCCGCGCGGATATGAAGAACAACCCCGCACCGCTGCTCAATCCCGCGACCTTGCAGCCCGTGACTGCGGCTGACCTCGAACCCGTATTCTGTCGGGAACTCGTGAAACAGGAACTGGATAACGACACCCCCTATTTTGAAATCCCCGAGGAGATTCGGAACTTCTATCGGATGTACCGTCCGTCCCCCTTGGTGCGGGCATATTGCCTCGAAAAGGAACTCGGGACCCCCGCGAAGATTTACTATAAGTTCGAGGGGAACAACACCTCGGGCAGCCATAAACTGAACTCCGCGATCGCACAGGCGTACTATGCGAAGCAGCAGGGGCTCAAGGGGGTCACTACCGAGACGGGTGCCGGACAATGGGGCACCGCCCTGTCGATGGCGTGCGCCTATTTGGGTCTCGATTGCAAGGTCTATATGGTCAAGGTCAGTTACGAGCAGAAGCCCCACCGCCGCGAGGTCATGCGTACCTACGGCGCGAATGTCACGCCCTCGCCGTCGAATACCACTGCGGTCGGGCGGAAGATTCTCGAAGAATTTCCCGAGACGACCGGGTCGCTCGGGTGCGCGATTTCCGAGGCGGTCGAAGCCGCGACCACGCGCGAGGGGTATCGCTATGTGCTCGGGAGCGTGCTGAATCAGGTGCTTTTGCATCAGAGCGTCATCGGGCTGGAAAGTAAGATCGCGCTCGACAAGTACGGCGTGAAGCCGGATATCATCATCGGCTGTGCCGGCGGCGGCTCCAACCTCGGGGGTCTCATCGCCCCCTTCATGCGGGAGAAGCTCCGCGGCGAGGCGGATTATCGGTTCATTGCGGTCGAGCCCGCATCCTGCCCGAGTCTGACCCGCGGCAAGTATATCTATGACTTCTGCGATACCGGGAAGGTCTGCCCGCTCGCGAAAATGTATACCCTCGGGAACGGCTTTATCCCGTCCCCCAACCACGCGGGCGGACTGCGCTATCACGGCATGAGCTCGGTTCTGTCGCAGCTCTATGATGACGGGCTGATGGAGGCGCGCTCGGTCGAACAGACCAAGGTCTTTGAGGCGGCGGAACTCTTCGCCCGCTCGGAGGGGATCCTCCCCGCGCCCGAGAGCAGTCACGCCATCAAGGTGGCGATCGACGAGGCGATGAAAGCCAAAGAGGAGGGGAAAGAGACAACCATTCTCTTCGGTCTCACCGGCACCGGCTACTTCGATATGAAAGCATACGCGCAGTTCCATGACGGTACCATGACCGACTATATCCCGACCGATGAGGACATCGCGGGAGGACTTGCGACCGCCCCGCAAATCGACAAATAATTTACCGATAAGACGCCGTGAGCGCCCATGGGAGAGCCACGCCTTGGGGAATCCCCGCGCACTCACGGGAGCACACACCCGGCGGGAGAACCCCCTCAAAGGCGGTCACATTCTCGGACAGCCACAACCCCAAAAGATGAAAGAGGAGCCGATTTTATCGGCTCCTCTCCGAGCGCGGTCTCTGTTCTCACGGGAGGCACAAACAATATGAAGAGGAGCCGATATAATCGGCTCCTCTCTGTGTTTCAGAGGTAGGGTCGCAACTCTTTTGCCATGGTCTCTTCGAGCGAGATGAGTTTCTTCGCGACATTCTTCGCGCCTGCGTCCGCCTCGCTGTATTTGTTGAGGTATCGCGAGAGTGATTTCACCCCCATGTTACAGCCGTCGGTGAGCAGGGCGGCGATGGTCTCGTCCGAACAGTCGAAGCCCAGTTTGACCTGCGTCTTGACATGGGACATTCCCTTCGTCATGGGGTTCGGCTCTTTGCCTTCTTCCCCGTAATGTTCGAGCTGGTCTCGGATTTCTTTTTTCATCTCGTTGTGCGCCTTGATTTGGTCGTCGAGATGGCTTTTGAGGTCTTCGTGCGTCACCTTGTCATAGACGCTTTCGAGGGCGTCGACCCCCATCTTGATGCCCGCGTCACATTCGCGGAGAAGTTTGATGGTATCTTCTTGCATGGTGCTCGTCTCCTTTGTTTTGTCGGATACACCTAGTGTGCGCGCGCCGCGCGCATTTGATACCGCAGAAAATCGAACAAGCAAAAGCCGCTCCCTCGGGAGCGGTTCCAACTGTTTTCGGTTATTTTCGACGCTTGTCCGTCAGCGCGTAACTCGACCTTATGAGGTCACAGATGAGCTCTTCGGGCACATCCGACGCCGGCAGGATAGTTAGCCAATGCAGTTTGTTCATGTGGTAGGCGGGCAGGATACCCGCGAAAGCGTCCCGCAGATTGAACCCCTCTTCCGGGTCACATTTCAGGTTGAGGATCCATGTCGGCTCCTCGTCCATAAGACCCAAACGCCGTGGCGAGACCCGCATCAGAATCCCGAACCACTTGCCCGTGTCCGAGTGACGCAGGACGGTCGTCTCGAAGTCGCCCTCGAACGGCTTGTCCGCCACAGCGTTAGGCAGTCCCCGCGCAAAGTCTAAGATTTCCTCGTAGGTCATGTGATGCCTCCCGATTTTGATTATCTATCCACCCGTCGCGCCCCGTCTCCGTGCCGACACGCGCTCTTGCCCGCGATTGTTCGGCGCACCCCGTGCGCCCGTCCGTTTCCCATTCGACCGCACCCTTTTAGGATCTTCATCTGCCGCGAGTGCCGCGTCTTCTTCTGTTTTTCATTCTACCACGCACCGCCGTCCTCCGCAAGAGGGGAGACCATACGCCGCCTCCTCTTTTTTAGGGAAATCTCTTGACAACCGCGCAGTTTCTCTTGTATAATAAATCCCGCAGACGGTGAATCGGCGTCTGCTGCTTTTGGAGAAGTACTCAAGAGGCCGAAGAGGCGCCCCTGCTAAGGGTGTAGGCCGGGCAACCGGCGCGAGAGTTCAAATCTCTCCTTCACCGCCCAAAATCGACAAGTTTCGACAGGAGCTTGTCGATTTTACTTTTTCACTCTTCACTCTTCACTTTTCCCTACTTCCTTGTCGATTTTTGGCGGAAGTAATAAGTAATAGTGAATAGTGAAAAGGTGCCGATGTAGCTTTTCTCCGGTTGGTCGAAAAGCAATTTGCTATAAAACGAATACGCGGCAGTTCAAACCCAAACTAAAAGTGGCGAAAACATCTTTTTTATCGCCACTTCGCAAACGCGGCATACCTCATGCGAGGTATGCCGCAATTCTTTTTTGCATGAGAGATTTGAACTCTCGCGCCGCAGGCGCGGGGGTTACAGTCCGTGCTTGGCGAGGTATGCGTCCATGCGCTGCCCGACCGGGGTTTCGGGGAAGGTGAAGCCCGCGGGAATGGCGGCGATCTCTTTTTTCAGTCCTTCGTACATCGGCATGAGGTCCGACTGTTGCAAGCCCGTCAGCGCAAGCACTTTCGAGTTGTCGGTGATGCGGTGGAACAGGCGGGCGTATTCCAGCTGCCAGCGCGTAGAGATTTTCATGTCGGGGTCGAGGATGGCGAGGTAGTCTTCTTTATCAATCCATACGGTCTCTAGCCCCACAAGGTCCTTGTAATATGCGGCGATCTCCTCCCAGGTGCGGTATTCCGCCGAGCAGACATTGTAGGTTTCCCGCAGGGCTTCTTTTTTGAAGAGAATCCGCGCAATCATTTTCGCGACATCTCCCGCCCAAGAGAGGGTCGCGGGTTTGTCTTTCGCCTGTATGGGCAACAGCACCTTTTTTCCTTTCAAGGCGCGACCGACATTGTTTGCCGCTTCCAGCGTCACGAGTTGATAACGCATGGTCGAAAAGGTGGTCGCGGGGCGGACGACCGTCCAGTTGGTATAAGAAGAACGCGTCAGCATGTTTTCGGCGAGTGCCTTGTAGATGCAATAGTCGTTCGACTGTTTCAGCGCCTCGTCGTCCGAGGTGTCGAGCAGGCGGGGCGAAGTCTCTTTGATGGGCTGTTCCTTGTCGTCGTACACGCGGCAGGAGGAGAGAAAGATATAGTGGTCCGTATGCTCGAGAAATAGCGGCATATACTCTGCAAACTCCGGATGCGGATACACCATGAAATCCACAATGCCGTCGAAGCCCTCGGAGAGCAGGGCAGTGAGAAACGCCTTATCTTTGGCGTTGCCCTGTCTGCAGGTCACATTGGTTCTGCACGGCGCCTCCTTGTCGAGAGAAACCGCCGTCACCGCATACCCCATGTCCGCTAGTTCCGGGACGAGATACCGTCCCATGGCTCCCGAAGAGCCGATCACCAATACTTTTTTCATGTCACATACCTCTATTAAATTTTTGATAGATTCTTGTTTTGTCGCGAGAACGGCTGTCCTCCCGCCCCGACGGGGAAAACGGTCGGGAACAAATGGGAAAGCGCCGTTTTAAGTGGTCTTCACTCAATGTTTTTGCCGTAGAACTTTACCCCGCCCACGATTTCATCGAGCACTTTCTGCACCGTATAATCATGTTCGTAGGAAAAAGGGTTCTCTTTGGTGCCCCGTATATAGGCGTAGAAATCCTGCATCATTTCGTCATAGCGGCAGTCTTTGGGGATATCCCGGACCGCAATGTCGGTCTTCATATCCTCATACGGGTTTGTGGCGGTCGCCGTGTCGGCGTAGGTCATATGGCAGGTGTTTTCGAGGGGCATGATGGCGACCGTCCCTCGCGTGCCCGAGACCACGAACTGCCGCCGCCCCCATCCGTTGACCTCCACCGAGGAGACCGCAATACGCGCGAGTGCTTTCTCGTATTCCAGCACCGCCAGCGTGTTGTCGGGGAACTGCACGCCGTCGAGACCCGTGGACTTCATGTAGGAAGTGACCTTCTGCGGCTCGCCCATGAGATAGACGATCAGGTCGACTAAGTGACTGCCCAAAATGTACATGATGCCGCCGCCGAAGTTGGTGAGCCACTTTTTGTATGCCGGCGAATGAAAGGTATTCATTTCCGCGTTGATGGAACAGATATCTCCCAAGCGCCCCTCCCGCACATCCGCAAAGCATTTCCGTATCGCGGGATTGTAGCGGTACATATAGCCGAGTTGCACCACCAGATGCTGCGCCCTCGCCGTGTCCAGCACCGCTTTGTATGCCGCGAGCGGTCCACTCGCGGGTTTATCGAGATGGATATGCTTGCCTGAGTCCACACAGAGTTTGGCATAGCGCGTCAGATCCCACACATCGCTCTCAATCAAGACGGCATCCGCGCGTGCGAGAACCTCCTCGACCGAGAGGCGGGGGAGGCCGGCGTATCCGCGAAAAGCACCGCGCTTTTCGACCCAGCGCTCATTTTCTTCGGCATAGCCGATCACCTCGAATAGATCGGGGAATTTGCGGACGGCGAGCATTTTCGCTTCTCCGTGGTTGTGACCGATGCCGATTTGTCCGATTTTGATTTTTTCCATTTGGGTATCTCCCGTCGGGACGCGCCCGTCTGTTTTTGTGCCCATCTCCGACACGCACCTGCGTATCGCGGCTTGTCGTTTTCACTATAACACGATGGTCTCGTAAGGAAAATAGCAAATCGGATATTGTTTATCATATTTGATACAAAAATAGATTGCACAGAGGAGCAATTTGCGTTATAATAATTAAAATTTTGCGTTTTCCGAGAGAGGGAACGGGCGTATGGATGTAGATATTTTATCGAATCTGGTTATTACCAAAGTGTATTTCGCTGCGACTATGTACAACGAAAAGAACTCGGGCTTCAAAAGAATCGACCGCCCCCGTTGGGCGATGGTGTACAAATATGAAGGCGAAACCCTGTACGATGTGGACGGGAAACAGTATCTGTCCGACCGTGAGCACCCCGTGATTCTGCCGAAGGGATGTTCGTATGAGTGGAAGTGTATTCGTTCCGGGCATTGCGTGATGGTCGAGTTTGAGAGCGAACTCACCTGTCCGTACATCTTCGGTTTTCAGGTCACACAGAGCGAAAAATTGCTCCGTCTGTTTAAGAAGATGGAATATGAGCGGAATCTGAAAGCACCCATGATCGAGCAGGAGAGTATGCGGGATGCGTATTCCATTCTGCTGTTTTTAACGAAGTCCGAGCCGAAAAAGTATCTGCCCACCGAAAAACAGAGAAAGATTGCCCCGACGCTCGACTATATTGCGCGATGCTACAACACAAAAATCAAAAATGACGAACTCGCCGCCATGGCGGGTCTGTCCACCGTCTATTTTCGGAAACTGTTTACCGAGATCATGGGGCAGTCTCCCGCGGACTATGTGCAAAGCGTCCGAATCGGAAAGGCGAAAGAAATGCTCCAAAGCGATTACGGCAGTATCACCGATATCGCCTTTTCGCTCGGGTACCTGAATATCTACGATTTTTCAAGAGTGTTCAAAAAATATGTGGGCGTTTCTCCGAAGCAATACCAAGAACAGTTAAGACACTGAGAGTTCGGGCGGCGTTAGACTCCCTACTTTCCGAAAAAGAACCCCCGAACACCGAGAAAATTCGGTCGTTCGGGGGTATTTTGATGGTGAAAGGACAGCCCTTGCTTATCCTGCTGTTTGATATGCTGTTTGCGTCCTAATCGCGCGGGTTCAAACGAGGGGCTGTTCGTAAATCACAGCTTCAAAAGGAGCGAACACATTGTCCGTGTGGGCGGGATAGTTCCCGAGGATTCTCGTAAGCCCTGCGGGGAGCGGGATGGTCGACACTTGGTCGTAATTGCAGACCACGACCATGCGTTTGTCCCCCCATGTGCGGCTGTACATGAAATAGTTTTTCGCATCTCCCGTCAGGTCCTCGAACTTGCCGTAGAGCAGGGTGTCGGAGGACTTCCGCAAAGCGAGCAGCTTCTGATAGTACGCGAAGACAGACTTTTCGCTCGCGCGGTCTGCTTCCAGACTGCACGCCGCGTAGTCCGAGTGCAGGGGCAGCCAGGGGGTCGCCCCGCGGTTGAAGCCGCCGTTCACCCCCGTGGTCCATGCCATCGGTCTCCGCCCGTTGTCGCGGGAGCCGAAGTTCACGAGGTCCATGAGCGCTTCGTGGTCCATGGACCCCTCTTGACGGTGATAGTAATTCACGGTCTCTACATCGTCAAAACTGCGAATGTCGGGATAATGCGCGTTGGGGGTCCCGAATTCCTGCCCTTGCAGAATGAACGGGGTCCCGCGCAGGGTGTAGAGCAGTGTCGCAAAGAAGGTCGCGCTCTCGTAGCGGTACTGTTTGTCGTCCGCGAAGCGGGAGATGCATCTGCACTGATCGTGGTTCTCGAAAAACGGCGCGAAAATGAGGTCATTCTCCTGTGTCAGCACCTGATACTTGGCGAAATAGCGGTGAATCGCGTCGTAGTCGAGGGGGATGGGGTGGAACCGCCCCGCACAGTTGGTGATATTCCCGCCGATGAACGAGGTCGTCAGTTCTCCCCGTTCGGCGGCGGTGAGGTCAAAGAGGTTTTTCTCGTCTGCCGTCCAGCACTCGCCGACGGTATAGAGGTGCTTCGTCTTATCCCGCCCGAAAATCTCATGGATAAATTCGTGCAGCCGCGGTCCGTTCCCGTTTTTCTTGTTCACGAAGTCTTTGGAAATCATGTCGAGCACATCACAGCGGAATCCGTCGACACCGAGATCGACCCAGAAGTCGATGATTTTCTTGACTTCCTCGCGGACCTTCGGGTTCTCCCAGTTGAGGTCTGCCTGTTCCACGGCGAACGAGTGAAGATAATACTGCCCCGTGGTGTCGTCCCATTGCCAGGCGGACCCGCCGAAACACGACCTCCAGTCATTCGGCGGTTCATCGAACCAATAGAAATAGTCGCGGTAAGGATTCTCGCGCGATTTTCTCGCCTCACGGAACCAAAAGTGTTCGGTGGAACAATGATTGACGACGAGGTCGACAATCACTTTGATACCGTGCGCGTGGAAACAGTCGAGCATCTCCCGAAAGTCGTCGAGTGTCCCGAACTCTTTTCCCACATTCAGATAGTCGGAGATATCGTAACCGCTGTCCGCGCCCGGGCTCTCAAAGCAGGGCGACAGCCACACCGCGTTGATGCCGAGCTCCGCGAGATAGGGGATTTTCTCGATAATGCCCCGAAAATCGCCGATGCCGTCGTTGTTCGCGTCCATAAAGGACTTCGGATAGATTTGATAAATATTCCACTTTAAAAATTCTTTGTATTGTTCGGTCATCGGAAATCCTCCCGTTGTTCGTATGTTTTCGGTCGTGCTCCCGTCTCTTTACCCGCGTCACATGAAATGTCGCGGACTTACAAAAACGGATACGCCTTATTTTATAACAGATGGACCGAAGAATCAAGAGAGAACTGCAGGGGATTCGTGGGAGACGCGGGGAAAAATGCGGGGAGAACACCCTTTTTCCCCGCTTCCCGCGGGGCTTTGCACAGGACACCTTGCGATTTTGCCGAAAGAACGGTATGATAGATAAGAACAGCGGGGGAGAGGGAAAGCCCGCGGGAGGGGTTCCCGCATTTCTGCGTCGCCGATGGCACGGGATAGGGAACGCGCTCCCCCGAAAAAGCACTTCCGCACCACGGAAACCAAACGACAACGGAGAGGACATAAAAAATGCCGGAAAAACTGACGCTACGCGATTTCGACAGTATATTCGCCCTCATGGCGGCGAGCTTCCCGCCGGACGAATATCGGACTTATGAGGAGCAGAGAAAACTGTTCGAGAACCCGCATTACACGGTGTACGGATTGCGGGATGGAGGGACACTGGTCGCGATGATCGTGGTCTGGGAATTTGACGACCTCGTTTTCTTTGAGAATTTCGCCGTCGATGCCCGATACCGTAACGGCGGGATCGGCGGGAGAATGCTCTCGGACATCGTCGGGCAAACCGATAAGACGGTCTGTCTTGAGGTCGAGCTCCCCGAAACCGAACTCGCGAAAAGGCGCATCGGATTCTATGAGCGACACGGTTTTGTCGTCAATCCATATCCCTATGTGATGCCTGCGCTCTCACCGAAGACCGGTCCGCTCCCCCTGTGGGTGATGACCTATGGGCACGCGGTGGACGAGACGACCTTTTCTCATATCAAAGACACCCTTTATCGCGAGGTGTATGGGTGCGGTGACACCGCTCCCGCGCTCGTGCCCCTTCCGTAAAGCAAACAAAAACTTGCTCGAAGACCCGTTTCTACCGTCTCTTGCAAGCGGGGAGAAACTGTGCTATACTTTTTCATAACGATATTTTTGGAAAAAAGAAACAGAAAGATAGAATAACGGAGGAATCACCCATGTCTCAAAAAGAAATCAGAGTACAGGACGACCTGTACGAGTATGTCAACCACGAATGGCTCGAACAGGCGGTCATCCCCGATGATAAGCCGACGACGGGCGGATTCAGCGACCTCGATAAAGAAGTCGAAGAACTGCTCATGCACGACTTCGACGAGATGGAGAGCGGGGAAGTCGCCTGCCCGGATAAGCAGATGGAGCGCGCTGTCGCGCTCTACGCCCTCGCCAAAGACACGAAGAAGAGAAACCGTGACGGGGTGCGCCCCGTTCTGAAATCGCTCGGCGAGATTAAGAAACTGGACGGGATTTCCGCCCTTAACCGCAACCTCAAAAAGTTTGTTATGGCGGGTTATCCGCTCCCGTTTACCATGGGCGTGGACGCGGATATGAAAGACACGAGCCGACACTGCGTGATGCTGGCGGGTCCGAGCGTCATTCTGCCCGACACCACCTACTACAAAGAGGGGATGGAACAGCAGAAAGAGGCACTCCTCGGCATCTGGAGCAAGATGGTCTCGGAACTGCTCACCTATACCAAACTGACCGAAGAGGAACAGGCACAGTATCTCCGGGACGCGCTCGCGTTCGATGAGATTCTCGCGGGGCTCGTCAAGAGCAGCGAAGAGTGGTCGGAATACACCAAGATGTATAACCCGATGAAACTGCGCCGTGTCTCGGGTCTTTTGAAACCCCTGAAATTCCGTAAACTCATGGTCGACCTGTTCGGCGACCGCGTGCCGGAAGAGGTGATTATCGCCGAGCCGCGTTTCTTCGCGAGTTTCTCGACGGTGCTGAACGATGAGACCTTCCCGCTCTATCAGCACTGGGCGTATATCAAGCGGCTGCTCGAAGCCACCCCGCTCCTCAGCGAGAAACTGCGCGAGATCGGCTCGACTTACAGCCGTGCGCTCTCCGGAGTCGCGGTCACGCCGAGCATCGCGAAACAGGCGTACCGTCTCGCGTCCAAATACTTTTCCGAGCCGATCGGTCTCTACTACGGCAGAAAGTATTTCGGGGAAGAGGCAAAGCGCGATGTTGTCGACATGGTGAAAGAAATCATCGAGACCTACAAAGTGCGGGTTTCCAAGAATGAGATTCTCTCTCCCGAGACCAAAGAGAAAGCCATTCTCAAACTGGATAAAATCGTTATCAAAATGGGCTACCCCGACAAGGCGGATGCCCTCTATGACAAGATGGTCTTCGACGGTGCGACCTCGCTCCTTGCCGCGACCGCCGCACTCGATGCCATCGCGCTCGAAGACAACTTCTCGAAACTGGGACAGCCGGTCGACCGCACCAAGTGGGTCATGCCCGGTCACATGGTGAACGCCTGCTATAACCCGACCTCGAACGATATCACATTTCCCGCGGCGATTCTGCAACCGCCGTTCTACTCCATCCGTCAGTCGCGGAGCACCAACCTCGGCGGCATCGGCGCGGTCATCGGTCACGAGATTTCGCACGCCTTTGACAACAACGGCGCACGGTGCGACGAGAACGGGAACCTGAACAACTGGTGGACCAAAGCCGACTTCAAGAAGTTCGGTGCCAAGACGAAAGCCATGATTCGCGAGTTCGAGGGCATCGAACTCCCGTGGGGCAAGGTCAACGCTTCGTTTATCGTCAGCGAGAATATCGCGGATAACGGCGGCATGGCGGTGACGCTCGAAATCATGAGCCATATGCCCGATGCGGACTATGAGGCATACTTCTATAACTGGGCGCGTGTCTGGTGCATGAAAGCCCGTCCCGAATATCTGGCGCTCCTGCTCCAAGTCGATGTCCATGCACCCGCCGTGCTCCGCGCGAATATGCAGCCGCGGAACTTCGACGAGTGGTACACGACCTTCGGGGTCAAGAAGTCGGACAAAATGTATATTGCGCCGAGTAAACGGGTCGTGATCTGGTAAGATTCCGCTCGTTACCGCCATCCGAAAAAACGGCGATGCGCGGTTATTCCGCGGGGCATGCGGGTATCCTAACCATATCCCTTATCTGCGAGGAGAATCCATGAAGATTCTGTTTTACGATACCAAACCCTACGACAGTATGTCGTTTGATGCCGCTCTCCCATCCTACCCCGAGATTACGGTGGAGTATCTCAAAACCGATATTTCCGAAAAGACCGCGAGTCTCGCGCGCGGGTATGACGCGGTGTGCCTGTTTGTCGCGTCGGATGTGAATGCCGCGGTCATCCGTGCGCTTTCCGACGCGGGGGTGCGCCTGATTCTGATGCGCTGTGCGGGGTTCAACAACATTGATATGGAAGCGGCGCGTGCGGCGGGCATGACCGTTCTGCGCGTCCCCGGCTACTCCCCCGAGGCAATCGCGGAACACGCGCTCGCGCTCGCGTTTGCCGTCAATCGCAGGATTCATAAGGCATATATCAAAGTACGCGAAAACAATTTCAGCCTGATGGGTCTGACCGGCGTCAATTTTTACGGGAAGACCGCGGGCATCGTCGGCACCGGGAAAATCGGGATGGCGATGTGCCGCGATTGCCACGGCATCGGGATGCAGGTGCTTGCGTATGACAAGTACCCCGCGAAGAACGCGCCCGACTATGTGAAGTATGTCTCGCTCGACGAGCTGCTGTCCGAGAGCGACCTCATCTCGCTCCATTGCCCCCTGACCGAGGAGACCTACCACATGATTGACCTCGCCGCCATCGAGAAGATGAAACAGGATGTCATTCTGGTGAACACCTCGCGCGGCGCACTCATCAGCACGAACGACCTCATCGCGGGGATTCGTCAGTATAAGTTCCTCGGCGTGGGTCTCGATGTCTATGAGGAGGAGAGCGAAAATGTTTTCGAGAACCGCGAGGACGATATCCTCGAGACTTCGGTCACCGCGCGGCTCCTCTCGTTCCCGAATGTCATCGTCACCTCGCACCAAGGGTTTCTGACCCGCGAGGCGCTCGAAGCCATCAGCCGCACTACCCTCGATAACGCCGCGAGCTTCGCCGCGGGGAATCCCATTCAGGCGAATATCGTCTCGTAAACGCGTCCGGAAGTTCCCACACTGCGTCAAACGCATCTTTCCGTGACCGGCTTTTCCGATTTCTGTAAAAAAACAATCGGAAAATAAAGGAAATTTTAGCCGTAACTTGCAAAATGCGGGTTACGGCTCTTCTATTTTTGTCTGCAATGCACAAAAATGACAAATTATGACAAATATGATTGCAGCCGGCAAAATATTGTGATAATATGTTCGTGGTAAAATTTAACACGCGGCTCATTTTCCTTTCGGAATACCCTGCAATACGGGGTAAGTGCCGCGGGGACTGTAAGAGCGGGGGTAGGTCGAAAAAGCGTTTCTGCTTTTTGTGGGATGCCCGACTTTCTGAGGATGATCGGACGAGGAAAGCAGAACATGAAAAAGTATACCGCGCTGACGAAATATCTCATTCTCTTGGAGGGCGATGCCTACGGAGAGCGCGACCTCGGGAAGCCGGGGGCGGCGCACACGCTGCGCGAAGAGCGTAAGACCGCACAGGCGGGGACCGTGCGGTACAGCGCAGTGGTGAACGCATTTATCGAGGATGCCGAGGCATTCTTTTGCGCGCATGAAGAGGCGCGCCCCCTTGAATACGACCTCGCAAGAGAGAGCGACTATTACGAGTATTCCTCCGCGGGGAAAATCAATCCCGCGATTCTCGACGCCAACAGCGTGTTGGCGTTGCTCTATGGGGTACTCCGCACCGAGCGCTACTGTCCCGGGACCCTGCTTGAACTGCTCCGTGACGGCACGGTGACGGGCTGGCTCCTGCGCCTGCGCGACCTCGACCGCATGGCAAACGCCGCACGGGAGAGGGAAGATGCGGGCACCGCGGGGGAGAAACCGACGGAGGAAGCACTAACGGAAGAGACCTCCGCCGAGTCGGAACCGCCCGCGGAAAACGGGGGCGACAAGGTAGACCCTGCCCCCCTCGCGCATATCTGAAAAACGCAACCGACCCCGCTCGGTTGTGCGATTTCTTTCTGTGAAAAAAAAGTTCCGATATGATATCCGAGTACAACAAAAGAAACGCCCACCGAACGGATGGGCGTTTTTGTTTATGAATATGGGGTCACAGAGTTTGCGGCGGGTCAAAAGAGACCCGTAATCTTGCCGTCTTCGGTGACATCAATGCGCTCTGCCGCGGGCGACTTCGGAAGCCCCGGCATGGTCATGATATCTCCCGTGAGCGCGACGAGGAATCCCGCCCCCGCGCTGACGCGGATGTTTCGCACGGTCACCGTGAAGCCCTCGGGCGCGCCGAGTTTGGTCGGGTCGTCCGAGAAAGAATACTGGGTCTTCGCCATGCAGATGGGGAGTGCACCGAACCCGAGTGCCGTCAGGCGCTCCGCCTCTTTTTTCGCCGCGGGGGTAAAGACCACACCCGCGCCGCCGTAGACGCGTTTGACGATGGTCTCGACTTTTTCAAAGATGGGTGCGTTTGCATCATAACTGAACGAGAAATGGTTTTCGCTCTCGCACAGTCTCACCACCTCTTCCGCGAGTTCTTTTCCGCCCTCGCCGCCGTTCGCCCAGACGGTCGAGAGACGGACATTCACGCCGAGTTTCCGACACTCCTCAATCACGCAGGCAATCTCGGCGTCGGTGTCGGTCGGGAAGCGGTTGACCGCCACGACACAGGGCAGGTGATAGACCTGCGTCATGTTGGAGACATGGCGGAGCAGGTTGGGGAGCCCGCGCTCGAGGGCATCGAGGTTCTCCACCCCAAGCTCGGTCTTGGCGAGCCCGCCATGCATTTTCAGCGCGCGTACCGTTGCGACCACGACCACCGCATCGGGGCGCAATCCCGCCATCCGACACTTGATGTCCAAGAACTTCTCCGCGCCGAGGTCTGCGCCGAATCCCGCCTCGGTGACGGCGTAGTCACCGAGTTTCATCGCCATGCGGGTCGCGGTCACCGAGTTGCACCCGTGCGCGATATTTGCGAAAGGACCGCCGTGCACGAATGCGGGGGTACCTTCGAGGGTCTGTACCAAGTTGGGTTTCAGCGCGTCTTTGAGTAGCGCCGCCATCGCGCCGACCGCTTTCAGATCGGCGGCGGTCACGGGGCTGTCGTCATAGGTATAGGCGACCACAATGCGCCCGAGCCGCTCTTTGAGGTCGGAGATGGAACTTGCGAGACAGAAGACCGCCATAATCTCGGACGCGACCGTGATGTCGAAACCGTCCTCGCGCGGAGTCCCGTTGACCCGTCCGCCGAGTCCGTCCACGACAAAGCGGAGTTGCCTGTCGTTCATATCGACGCAACGTTTCCATGTGATCTTCCGCGGGTCGATCCCGAGCGCGTTCCCCTGCTGAATATGGTTATCCAGCATGGCGGCGAGCAGGTTATTCGCCGCGCCGATGGCGTGGAAGTCCCCCGTGAAGTGGAGATTGATATCTTCCATCGGGACGACCTGTGCGTACCCGCCGCCTGCGGCACCGCCCTTGATGCCGAAGACCGGTCCGAGCGACGGCTCACGCAGGGCGACGACCGCCCGCCGACCGATTTTGTTCAGCCCGTCTGCCAGCCCGATGGTCGTGGTGGTTTTTCCCTCTCCCGCAGGGGTCGGGGTGATCGCCGTGACGAGAATCAGTTTCCCGTCTTTTCGCGAGCAGTCTTTCAAAAGAGACAAGTCCACTTTGGCCTTGTATTTTCCATAGGGTTCGAGATATTCCTCTCCGATGCCCGCTTTCGCGGCGATTTCGGTGATGGGTCTCATCGTGCAGGACTGCGCGATTTCAATGTCTGTCATATAGTTCATACCTGTTCTCCGACTTTCTTTTCTTTCATCATATCAGGATTTACGGAAATAGGCAACCGCGGAAGAGAACATTTGCATATCGTACTGCCCCGCGACATTGCGGTATAGCCCCGACCCGATGCGCTCGCTGTGCCCCATTTTGCCGAACACGCGCCCGTCGGGCGAGGTGATGCCCTCGATGGCGTAGACCGAACCGTTCGGATTATAGCGAATGTCGTCGGTCGGGCACCCGTCGAGGTCGACATACTGGGTCGCTATCTGTCCCGCGGCGGCGAGGGAACGCACGAGTTCCTCGGACGCGAGGAACCGTCCCTCTCCGTGGGAGACGGGCACGGTATAAATCTCTCCGACGCGGGTCGCCCGCAACCACGGAGACTTGTTCGACGCGATGCGAATCCGCACCATCTTGGATTGGTGGCGCGCGATGGTGTTGAAGGTCAGGGTCGGGCAGGTCTCGTCGGTGTCCATGATTTTCCCGTAGGGGACTAGCCCCAGTTTGATGAGGGCTTGGAACCCGTTGCAGATGCCGCACATGAGCCCGTCGCGACGGTTCAGAAGGCGCTCGACCTCCCCACGGATTTCCGCGTTGCGGAAAAATGCCATGATGAATTTGCCCGAGCCGTCGGGCTCATCGCCCCCCGAGAATCCGCCGGGGATAAAGACCATCTGTGCCTCCGCGAGTTCTTTCGCGAAACGCTCGGTACTGCGGGCGATATCCGACTGGGTCAGATTGTTGATGACAAAGAAGCGCGCGTCTGCGCCCGCGTCGCGCAGGACTTTTGCGGTATCGTATTCGCAGTTCGTGCCCGGGAATACGGGAATCAGGACACGGGGGCGCGCATGGGCGACCGCGGGCGCGGAGAGGGAGACGGCGGGGGCGCTGAACGCCTCATAGGTGTGCGTCTCTGCTTTTTCCATGCAGGGGTACACGCCCTCGAGACGAGCTTCGTAGATGCGGTCGAGCTCGGAGAGCGGGATTCGCTCGTCACCCCGCGCAATCATCGGCTCCCCGAGGACGACTCCGACCGTCACCCCGTCGGTGACGCTTTCGTCCACTTCCAAAAGGAATGCGCCGTAGTGATAGCAGAAGATGTCGGCGAGGGGCAGGGTTTCCTCATAGCGGAAGCCCAAGCCGTTTCCGATGCACATTTTGTATACCGCTTCCGCTATCCCTCCGTAGGTGGGGGTATAAGCGGCGTAGACTTTGCCCGCGCGCATGAGCGCCGTGACGCGCGCCATACACGCTTTGAACGACTCTGCGTCGGGGAGCCCGTGGGCGTTCTTCGCGGGGGCGAGCAATACCACGCGATGCCCCGCCTCTTTGAACTCGCCCGAGACAACCTCGTTTGTGTTTCCGGTCGTGACGGCGAAGGAGACCAGCGTCGGCGGGACATCCAGCCGTTCAAATGACCCGCTCATCGAGTCTTTCCCGCCGATGGCGGCAATCCCGAGTTCCATCTGTGCGCGGAACGCGCCGAGCAGGGCGGCGAGAGGTTTCCCCCAGCGACGGGGGTCTTTACCCGGTTTTTCAAAATACTCTTGGAAGGTGAGATAGACATCCTCGAAGGACGCCCCCGCACTGATCAGGCGGGCGACGCTCTCCACGACGGCGAGATAGGCACCGTCATAGGGATTCTTCTCGGTGATATAGGGGTTATACCCCCACGACATATAACTGCAAGTGTCGGTGTGCCCGTTCTCCACCGAGATTTTCTGCACCATGCTCTGAATCGGGGTGCGCTGGTACTTCCCGCCGAACGGCATGAGCACCGTCCCCGCACCGATGGTGGAGTCGAACCGCTCGGATAGACCCCGCCGCGAACAGACATTCAGGTCGGAGAGCAGGGCACGGTAACCGCCCGCGAAATCGGTCACGGGTGCCTTCTCATAGGACGCGGGTTTGCCCGCCGTCACGGTGATATGCTTTTCCGCACCGTTCGAGTTTAAGAACTCGCGGGAGATATCCACCACGGTCTGCCCCTGCCAATGCATCCGCAGACGCGGCTCCGCCGTGACACGGGCGACCACGGTCGCCTCTAAGTTTTCGGTCGCGGCGAGGGAGAGGAAGTGCGGGACATCCGCCTCCGCGACCACCACCGCCATGCGCTCCTGCGACTCGCTGATTGCCAGTTCGGTGCCGTCGAGCCCCTCGTATTTCTTGGGGACGCGGTCGAGATCAATATCCAGTCCGTCCGCAAGCTCGCCTATGGCGACCGAGACACCGCCCGCGCCGAAATCGTTACAGCGTTTGATCATGCGGCACGCCTCGGCACAGCGGAACAGGCGTTGCAGTTTCCGCTCTTCGGGGGCGTTCCCCTTTTGGACTTCCGCCCCGCAGTTCTCGACCGAATGGGCGTTGTGCGCTTTGGAGGAGCCGGTCGCACCGCCGATGCCGTCCCGCCCCGTTCTGCCGCCGAGCAGAATGACGATGTCGCCCTCGACGGGTCTTTCCCGTCTGACATTTTCGGCAGGGGTGGCGGCAATCACCGCACCGATCTCCATGCGCTTTGCGGCATAGCCCGGGTGATAGACCTCATCGACGATGCCCGTAGCCAGCCCGATTTGGTTGCCGTAGGACGAATATCCCGCCGCCGCGGTCTGTACGATTTTCCGTTGCGGCAGTTTCCCGGGGATGGTCTCCGAGACGGGGACGGTCGGGTCGGCAGCCCCCGTGACGCGCATGGCGGCGTAGACATAGGACCTGCCCGAGAGGGGGTCGCGGATGGCGCCGCCGATGCAGGTCGCGGCACCGCCGAACGGCTCGATCTCGGTCGGGTGGTTGTGTGTTTCGTTTTTGAAGAGAAGCAGCCACGGCTCCGCCCGCCCGTCTACCTCCACGGTCATTTTGACGGTGCAGGCGTTGATTTCCTCGGACTCATCGAGTTTCGCGAGTTGCCCGTTTTTCCGCAGATACTTCGCGGCGATGGTGGCGATGTCCATCAGGTTCACGGGTTTGGTTCTATTCAGCGCGGCGCGGGTGGCAAGATAGTCTTGCCAAGTATTCTCGGCTTCCTCGTCCTCGAATTGCACCCCGTCGACCGTCGTCAGAAAAGTGGTATGGCGGCAGTGATCCGACCAGTAGGTGTCGATCATGCGGATTTCGGTGATGGTGGGGTCGCGTTTTTCTTCACGGAAATACGCCTGACAGAACGCGATGTCGTCCACATCCATCGCGAGCCCGAGGTTCGCGACCGTCTCCGAGAGCCCCGCGCGGTCGAGCTGCGTGAAGCCGTCCAGTGTCGCCACGCGCGTGGGGACGGTATAAGGCACTTGCAGGGTGGAGGGTTTTTCGAGTCCCGCTTCCCGCGCCTCGACGGGGTTGATGACATATTTCTTCACGGCGGCGACTTCCGCCTCGGTGAGATTCCCGTTCAGGACATAGACCCGCGCGGTGCGAATCAGGGGACGCTCTCCGCAGGAGAGAATCTGAATGCACTGTGCGGCGGAGTCGGCTCTCTGGTCGAACTGACCCGGCAGATATTCGACCGCGAAGACATGATCTCCCGTTGGAGCGGAATCGCTCACGCGGTCGAGCTGCGGCTCCGAGAAGACGGTGCGTACCGCCTCGCGGAACAGCTCCTCGGAGATATTCTCCGCATCGTAGCGATTGAGGATGCGTACCGAGGTAAGTGACAGGATGCCGAGCAGTTTTTTGAGGTCGGAGAGGAGCGCGTGCGCCTCGTTTGCCAGTTCCTCTTTTTTCTCTACATAGACGCGTAATACCATGTTTATTCCTCTGCTTTCAGGGCGCGTGCGCCGATATCGTGGCGGAAATAAGCGTTTTCAAAGTGAATCTGCCCGACTTTCTCGTATGCGGCTGTGACAGCGTCCGCGAGCGTGTCCGCCACCGCGGTGACCCCGAGGACGCGCCCGCCCGCGGTCACGGTCTCCCCGTCTTTGCGTGCCGCACCCGCGAAGTAGACCGACGGCAGTACCTCCTCGGGCAGAGTGATGGGGTAACCCTTCTCATAGTGCGCGGGGTACCCCTCGGATGCCATGATGACACAGCAGGCGTGTCCCGCACGGAACCGCACGAGGTCGGGGGTGAGCGTGCCGCTCACGGTCGCCTGCATCACGGTGAGCAGGTCGGTTTCCAAAAGCGGCAGCACCACTTGGGTCTCCGGGTCGCCGAAACGGCAGTTGTATTCAATGACTTTCGGTCCGTCTTTCGTGAGCATCAGTCCGAAATACAGGCATCCGCGGAAAGTGCGTCCCTCCGCATTCATGGCGCGGACGGTCGGCAGAAAGATTTCTTGCATACACCGCTCCGCGACGGCGGGGGTGTAATAGGGGTTGGGGGCGACGGTACCCATGCCGCCCGTGTTCAGTCCCGTGTCGCCGTCTCCCGCTCGCTTGTGGTCCATCGAGGACACCATGGGGACGATGGTCTTTCCGTCGGTGAAGGACAGTACCGAGACCTCGGGGCCCTCCAGATATTCTTCAATCACGATGCGGTCGCCGCTCGCGCCGAAGGCATGCTCTTCCATCATGGAGCGCACCGCGTCTTGTGCTTCCTTTCGCGTGGTGGCGATGATGACACCCTTTCCGAGTGCCAAGCCGTCCGCCTTGATGACCGTGGGGATGGGTGCGCTCTCCAAATAGGCGAGTGCCGCCGCCGCGTCGTCGAATACTTCATAGCGCGCGGTTGGAATCCCGTATTTCTTCATTAGGTTTTTGGCGAACACCTTACTCCCCTCGATGGCCGCGGCATTGGCGCGCGGACCGAATGCGGGGATGCCCGCCTCCGCGAGCGCATCGACCGCCCCCAGCACCAGCGGGTCATCCGGCGCGACCACCGCGAAGTCGATGGCGTTCTCCCGTGCGAAGCGCACGATGCCGTCGATATCTTTCGCGCCGATATCGACGCAGGTCGCGTCCGCGGCGATTCCGCCGTTCCCCGGCAGGGCATAGACCTCGGTCACGCTTGGGTTTTCTTTCAGTTTCTTAATGAGGGCGTGCTCTCTGCCGCCGCCCCCGACCACCAACAGTTTCACATCCTACTCCTTCTCTTGTTTGTCGGTCGGATTTTCTTGTTCCCCGCGCTCTACGCGGGGTGGGGTGGATTTAATGATGGAACAGGCGCATTCCGGTGAATGCCATGGTCATCCCGTGCTTGTTACAGCAGGCGATGACCGCGTCGTCGCGAATGGAGCCGCCCGCCTCGGCGACATAACTGACCCCGCTGCGATATGCGCGCTCGATGTTGTCGTCAAAGGGGAAGAACGCATCCGAGCCGAGACTGACCCCGCTGACATTGGCGAGATACGCCGCCTGTTCTTCACGGGTGAACGGCTCGGGGCGGCGGGTGAAGTACCGCTGCCAGACCCCGTCGGCGCAGACATCTTCTTCGTTGTGGTTGATATAGCCGTCAATCACATTGTCGCGCTCGGGTCTCGAAAGGGTGGGGAGGAACGGGAGGTTCAGCACCTTTTCGCTCTGCCGCAGGAACCAGGTGTCGGCTTTTCCCCCCGCGAGACGGGTGCAGTGAATACGGGATTGCTGTCCCGCGCCCACTCCGATCGCCTGTCCGTCGACGGCATAGCAGACCGAGTTGGACTGGGTATATTTGAGGGTAATCAGGGCGACGATGAGATCGCGCACGGCACTCTCGGGCAGTTCGCGGTTCTCGGTGACGATATTCGCGAGGAGTTCGCGCCCGATTTTGAAATTGTTGCGTCCCTGCTCAAATGTGATGCCGAACACCTGCTTCTGCTCGATGGGTTCGGGGACATACGACGGGTCGATTTTGACGATGTTATAATTGCCTTTGCGCTTGGTTTTCAAAACTTCGAGCGCCTCCGGCTCATACCCCGGTGCGATGATGCCGTCCGACACCTCGCGCTGAATGAGTTTCGCCGTGGTGAGGTCGCAGACATCCGAGAGGGCGACCCAGTCGCCGAACGAACACATCCGATCGGTCCCTCTCGCGCGGGCATAGGCACAGGCGAGGGGAGAGCTATCGAGCCCTTCCATATCGTCGACGAAGCAGGCGCGTTTCAGCGTCTCGGTCAAGGGAATCCCGACTGCGGCGGAGGTGGGGCTGACATGCTTGAACGAGGTGACGGCGGGGAGCCCTATCGCCTCGCGCAGTTCCCGCACCAATTGCCACGCATTGAATGCGTCGAGGAAATTGATATATCCCGGTCTCCCCGAGAGAATTTCGATCGGGAGGTCGGAGCCGTCCCGCATAAAGATTTTCGCGGGTTTTTGGTTGGGGTTACAGCCGTATTTGAGTTCAAATTCTTTCATGGTATCCCTCACTTATTTCGGTTGATCAGGCGGCTCTCGACGGTTTTGTCCGCGAGGTCGATATAGCGCACATACAGGGAGATACGGTTGTCGGGCGACAGATTCGACCAAATCTCGTCGGTCATCTCGTCGATGGCGTCCGAGACGGCGACCCGTTCGGGCTCGCCCCAAAAGGTCGGGAGGGGGTTCCCGTCGGTCTGATAGGTGTGGATGAAGTGCCCGAGCCCCGGGACAGCGGGGTAGGAGAACCCGTAGCGGGCGCAGGCGGAGCCGTCGGCATCTACGCTTTTGAGGATGCTCATGTCGTAGGTGAAGTCGTTTTCCCCGAAAGTCAGCATGGCGCTGATGCGCGGGGTGAAGTTCGGGGCATCCGGCTCGAACGCGCGTGTCGTGAGGGCTTCAAAGAACCCTTTTCCCTCCGCGAGGGCTTGATAAACGGTGTCCGTCTGGTCGCCGTTCGTGACAATCAGGCGGTTCTCATAGGAGCGGAGCGCGGCGTAAATAATCAAACTGGGGTCTTCCACGCGCGCGGGGTCAAACGGCTCGGTGAACACCGCACCGTCCCGCTCGCAGAAGATGCGATTGCGGCTGTTCGCGCTTCTGCCCATGATGAAGTAGGCGACGACCGCCCGCCGCGCGTTCGGGGTGCGTCCGACGAGGATGCCGCGCCCGACATAGGGGTTCCCCGCGAGCAGTTCCCGCGCGGTAAAAATACGGTAGTTTTCCATGTCAGTTACCTTTGCCTTTCACGATGGATTTCGCCACGCGCTCGGTCGCGGCGGGCAGGATCTTCCACTCCGCCTCCCGCATGACGCGCGCCTGTAAGGATTCGGGCGTGTCGCCCCGCCGCACGCGCACCGCGCGCTGCATGAGGATTTCGCCCCCGTCGGTCACTTCGTTTACAAAATGGACGGTCGCGCCCGTGACCTTGACCCCGCGCTCTAAAGCGGCGCGGTGGACGCGCAGTCCGTAATATCCCTCTCCGCAGAAAGCGGGAATCAGCGAGGGATGCACATTGAGGATTCTGTTCGGGTATTCCGCGACAAAGTCAGCACTCAGAATGGAGAGGAACCCCGCGAGGACGACCATATCCGCGCGGTGTTCTTTCAGCGCCCGCAGGATTTCGATTTCAAACGCCTCTTGACCCCCCGCTTGTTTTCGGGTGACGGTCAGGGCGGGGATGCCCGCCTCCGATGCGCGCGTGAGGGCATACGCTCCCTCTTTGTTCGACACAACGAGGACGATTTCCCCGTGCGGGAGTTTCCCTTGTCTCTGCGCGTCGATGAGCGCCTGTAAATTGGTGCCGCCGCCCGAAACGAGTACGGCAATCCGCGCTTTTTGTATTTCCATCGTTTTCGCCCTCAAATGAGTTCGATTTTGTCGTCAGACGCGACGATTTCCCCGATGAGATACGGGTCTTCACCCATCTCACGCAGGGTCGCGAGCGCGGTGTCCGCGTCCTCTTTCGCCACCACGACGCTCATGCCGACACCCATATTGAAGGTGTTATACATATCGCGCTCGTCAATGTTGCCTGTCTCTTGCAGGAGACGGAAAATCGGCAGGACCCTCACATCGGCGCGGCGAATCGACACCCCGAGGCCGTCGGGAATGGAGCGCGGCATATTCTCGTAGAACCCGCCGCCCGTGATATGCGAGACGCCCTTGACGCGGACGCGCTCGAACAGGGCGAGCATGGGCTTCACATAGATGCGGGTCGGGGTCAAAAGGGTTTCTCCGAGGGACGCGCCGCCCAGAGCCGCGACGGGCGCGCGCAGGTCGGTATGCTCGACATCAAAGACCTTCCGCACAAGGGAAAATCCGTTCGAGTGTACGCCCGAAGAGGGGAGCGCAATCATGACATCCCCCGCCCGCATGGCAGAGCGGTCGACAATGTTGTCCCGCTCGACGATGCCGACCGAGAACCCCGCGAGGTCATATTCCTCGACGGGATAGAACCCGGGCATCTCGGCGGTCTCCCCGCCGACGAGTTCACAGCCCGCTTGGACGCACCCCTCGCAGACCCCGCCGACGATATCGGCGATCTTCTCGGGGTAGTTCTTCCCGCAGGCGATATAGTCGAGGAAGAAGAGGGGTTTCGCCCCACAGCAGATAATGTCGTTGACGCACATGGCGACGCAGTCAATCCCGACGGTATCGTGCTTGTCCATAAGAAACGCCAGTTTCAGTTTGGTCCCCACGCCGTCGGTGCCCGAGACCAGCACGGGATGGCTGTACCCCGTGAGGTCTAAGGGGAAAAGACCCCCGAATCCGCCGATATTGGCGACCGAGCCGCCTCGGACGGTGCGGGCGATATGGGATTTCATCAGTTCGACCGCGCGGTACCCGGCGGTAATATCGACCCCCGCCGCTTTATAACTCTCGCTAAAACTGTTTTTCATTTGTCTTCCTTTCCGTTCTCGGAAATTTTCCGTTCAAACCTATCTTTCCGCGTGTCGAGCGGGGTCTCGGTAGGGTAGTGTTCATCGAAGCAGGCGGTGCAGTACCCCTTCTCTTTTCCCGCCAGCATCTTCACGTGTTCGACCGACAGATAGCCGAGGGAATCGACATCAATGATTTCCGCTATTTCGTCGAGCGTGTGCTTGCAGGCGATGAGCATCTCCTTGGAGTCAATGTCGGTGCCGTAGTAGCAGGGGGCGATGAACGGCGGGGCGGAGAACCGCGCGTGTACCTCGACAGCGCCCGCCTCGCGCAGCAGTTTGACGATACGACGGCTGGTGGTGCCGCGCACCATGGAGTCGTCCACCAGGATCACGCGCTTTCCGCGCACAACCGAAGGGATGGGGTTCAGTTTGATTTTCACTTTGTCCTCGCGGGACTTCTGCCCCGGGGAGATGAAGGTGCGCCCGATATACTTGTTTTTGATGAATCCGATGTTGTACGGGATTCCGGACGCGCGGGAGTACCCGATCGCCGCGTCCAAGCCCGAGTCGGGGACGCCGATGACGACATCCGCCTCGACCGGGTGTTCTTCTGCGAGAAACTCGCCCGCGCGCACCCGCGCGTCATGCACGCACGCGCCGTCGATGACCGAGTCGGGGCGCGCGAAGTAAATATACTCGAAGACGCAGAACGAGGGCGGCACTTTGCCGCAATGGTCGCGGATGCTCCGCACGCCGTTTTTATCAAACACGAGGATTTCTCCCGGTTCGAGGTCGCGCTCGAAGGTCGCGCCCACCGCGTCCAAGGCACAGGACTCGCTCGCGACGATATAACTGCCGTCGGGCGTTTTCCCGTAACAGAGGGGGCGGAATCCGTTTTCGTCCCGTACCGCAATCAGTTTTGTGGGGGACATGATGACGAGGGAATACGCGCCGCGGATGCGGGTCATCGCGCGGTTCACCGCCTCTTCGATTGAGGGAGCGGTCAGTCGCTCACCCGTGATGAGGTAGGAGATGACCTCCGTGTCGCTCGTTGTATGGAAGATGCTCCCCTTGTTTTCCAGTTCCTCGCGCAGGGGGAGCGAGTTGACGATATTGCCGTTGTGGGCGAGCGCCATGCGGCCTTTGCTGTGGTTGACGACAATGGGCTGTGTGTTGTATCGGTCGGTCGCACCGGTGGTGCCGTAGCGGACATGACCGACCGCCATATTGCCTTGCCCCAGCAGTTCCATCGCGGCGTGGTCGAAGACATCGTTGACCAGTCCCAGGTCGCGGTGGGTGCGGAACAGGCCGTCGTCGTTGACCACAATGCCGCAGGATTCCTGCCCGCGGTGTTGCAGGGCATACAGCCCGTAATA
This sequence comes from Clostridia bacterium, assembly GCA_028720145.1. GTDB lineage: Bacteria > Bacillota > Clostridia > Oscillospirales > CAG-272 > UBA1740. The sequence goes on along the minus strand of JAQYLJ010000005.1, from coordinate 12,734 downwards.
GACATCGGACGCGACATCACAGGTATTTTGTGCGAAAATACCGAATACGCCGCATTCTTCTCTCAGTGTTCCCATGGGTACCTCAACCGAAGATTCGTTTCATCATTTCCAGGTACGCGCCCTCGACATTCCCGAGGTCGCGGCGGAAACGGTCTTTATCCAGTTTCTCGTGCGTGGTGGCATCCCACAGACGGCAGGTGTCGGGAGAGATCTCGTCCGCCAGAAGAATGGTGCCGTCGGCGGTTTTTCCGAACTCGATCTTGAAGTCGATGAGGTCGACATTGATCGAGGAGAAGAATTTCAAAAGAAACGCATTGACGCGGAAGGTGAGGTCCGTGATGCGGTCGAGGTCCTCGCGCGTCGCCCAGCCGCAGGCGATGATATGATACTCGTTGCACATCGGGTCATCGAGTTCATCGCACTTGTAGCAAAATTCCAGTGTGGGGGCGAGCAGTTTGGTGCCTTCTGCGACCCCGAACCGCTTGGAGAACGAGCCGGCGGCGACATTCCGGACGATGACCTCGAGCGGGACGATTTTCACGCGTTTCACGAGCGTATCGCGCTCGGACAGTTCCTCGACAAAGTGGGTGGGAACCCCCTCTTTCTCCAAAAGGGACATCAGATAGTTGGACATTTTGTTGTTGACGATGCCTTTCCCGACGATCGTCCCTTTTTTCTTGCCGTTGAACGCGGTCGCGTCGTCCTTGTAGGAGACGATACACAGGTTCGGGTCACTGCAAGAGAAGACCTTTTTGGCTTTTCCTTCATACATCTGTTCGAGTTTTTCCATCACTTTTGTCACTCCATCAAAAAAATATTTGAAATTAAAGATTTGAAACTATCAGAGGAAAACGAAAACTGCCGCAGACGGCGGCAGTATTTCACAGGGTAAATTCCGCCGCGACAGCGGCATCTTTTTCGAGCACTTTGGCTCTTGCGGCAGCGCGCGCGGCATCCAGTTTGCCCGCGAGGACCTCGTCGTTCACGGCGAGCATCTCGATAGCGAGCAGTGCGGCATTGACGCCCCCATCGATGGCGACGGTGGCGACGGGGATGCCGGAGGGCATTTGTACGGTAGAGAGCAGTGCGTCGAGCCCTTCGAGGTTGCTGCTCTTCGCGGGGATTCCGATGACGGGCAGGGTGGTACCTGCCGCGAGCGCACCTGCGAGATGCGCCGCCATCCCTGCGATGGCGATGATGGCACCGAACCCGTTCTCGCGAGCGGATGCGGCAAAAGCCGCCGCCTCGGCGGGCGTTCTGTGTGCGGAGTAGACATGTACCTCAAAAGGCACCTCATAGGCGGCGAGGGTATCGAGCGCTTTCCGCGCGATGGGAAGGTCGCTGTCGCTCCCCATAATGACGGCGATTTTTTTCATGGTTTCCACTCCTTTCATGCGGTTCGGGTCGGGCACGGGCTCACCGTGTGGGCGGCACAAAAATGAAAAAAGGGCGCACGAACCCCGTACAAGGTTCGATGCGCCCAGACGGTCGGCGAAAACTGGATATGGACTTCCGTTCCCCTGTGGTGAACCACATTTTCCGTCAGTTGCGGAAGCCTTTTGATTGTTCGATTTATTGTACCACTTTTGCGTCGCTCTGTCAAAGGAAAATCGTGTGTTTTTCCCATTTTTCCGTTTTGCACAACTTGTGCCCGTTTCTCCGCCCCGCTTTCGGCGTTTCGGCAAAGAAGCGCGCCCGCGTCGCCTCCCTCGTTCACCCCTTCCGCCATCTCCCCGCGCCGCGGTCGGTTTTGTCGCCACAGGACAGAGGGATTGCAAAATATGCACTAATTCTTTCAAAACAATGATATATCTTGCACTTCTTATCGTAAAGCGGTATACTCGAAAAAACAGGGTGCCCGTCTGTTCTCGGGCGGCGTCCGAACGACGCGGGAGGGTCTTATGAAGTTTCCTATCATCTACGATGCCGATGTCTGTGTCATCGGCGGCAGTTGCACCGGGGTATTTGCCGCCATTCGCGCCGCGAGAGCGGGAGCGAAAACCGTCCTTATTGAAAGGAATAACTGCTTCGGCGGCACCGCGACCGCGGGGCTGGTCAATGTCTGGCACACCCTCAAGGATGTGGACGGGAAAGAGCAGATTATTTTCGGGCTCACCGACGAGGTGGAACAGCGCCTCGCACGGCAGGGGGCTGTCGAGATTGTGAACTCCGATTCGGTCGGTTGCCGCTTCAACTCCGCGCGACTCAGTTGTCTGCTCGACGACATGGTGACCGAGAGCGGAATTAAGGTTTTGTTACATACCTCATTCGTCTGTGCCGAGACCGACGGCGACCGCATCCGCGAGATCACGGTGGTGAACAAGGACGGTCCCGGCGTGATTCGCGCGGCGTTCTTCATCGATGCCACGGGTGACGGCGATGTTGCCTCCTTCATCGGACTGGAGAAATACCGTCATGCGGCGTTGCAGCCGCCGTCCTCCTGCTTCCTGCTCCGCGGTACCACTGCGGGGGTAAATATCGGGAAATTGATACAGGAACACGGCGCCGAGTTCGGTCTCGACGACGACTGGGGCTGGGGCGGTCCGATTCCGGGTGTGGACGGGGTGTCTTTCCGCGCGGATAACCATGTCTTCGGTGTGGACTGCTCGTGCGCCGACGACCTCACCCGCGCGGAGATGCACGGCAGACGGCAGGCACGGGCGTTCACCGACCTGCTGAAAACCTATGTCGGAGAGCAGTACGAGATGGTGGCGACCTGTTCCTCCATCGGGGTACGGGAGACGGTACACTACCGCACCCGTTTTGCGGCGGACGAACACAGTCTCCTGACGGGGAAGGACTATCCCGATACCGTCATGCGCGGCACCTACCGCGTGGACATTCACCATCAGCACGACAACGGCATCACCTTCAAATATCTGACGGGGAAGACCGAGACCCACTACGGGAAGGGGTCGGGCACCGTCGTCGGTAACTGGCGGCGGGACTTGGGCATGGACGAAAACTACGCCAAATTTTATAGTGTGCCGTTCTCCATTCTCGTGCAGGAGAAGTACGCCAACTTTATTCCCGTCGGCAGAATGCTTGACGCGGACGAGGGGGCGTTCGGTGCCCTGCGCGTGATGGTCAACCTCAACCAGCTCGGCGAGGCGGCGGGTACCGCCGCGGCGCTCTGTGTCGCCTCCGACTCCGACATTCGCACCCTCGACGGTGTCCGCGTGCGGAAAGCACTCGGTCTCTAAGTGCGGGTTCCGTACAGTCGAGACGGGATTTCACGGCAAACGGACAGTAAGAAAACAACAGAGGAAAACTGAAATGGAATGGTTACTCATGGCGGTACTCTCCGCCGTGTTCGCGGCTTTGACTTCCATCCTCGCGAAATGCGGGATTCGGAAGACCGATTCCGACCTCGCGACGGCGCTCCGTACCGTCGTCGTACTGCTCTTCGCATGGGTCATGGTGTTCATCGTCGGTTCCGCCGGGACAATCGGGCAGATCGCGCCGAAATCGCTTGTGTTTTTGATTCTGTCGGGACTTTCCACAGGCGCCTCGTGGATTTGCTACTTCAAGGCACTCTCCCTGGGCGATGTCAACAAGGTGGTGCCGATTGATAAGTCCTCGACCATCCTGACCGTTCTGCTCGCCATCATCTGCTTCGGCGAGACCGCCCATCTGGCGGTGAAACTCATCTGTACCGCCGTCCTCGCCGTCGGCATCTTTCTCATGGTGGAGAAGAAAAAGACCGAAGAGAAAGAACAGTCGCGGGCGTGGTGGATTTTCGCGGTGCTCTCCGCCGTGTTTGCGGCACTGACCTCCATCTTTGCCAAAGTCGGGATTGACGGGGTGGAATCCAATCTCGGGACGGCGCTCCGCACGGGCGTGGTACTGGTGATGGCATGGGTCATCGTCTTTGCCCGCGGGAAACATAAGGAACTCCGCTCGCTCGACCGTCGAGAACTTTTGTTCATCGCCCTGTCGGGCATCGCGACGGGGGCATCGTGGCTCTGCTACTACTACGCGATTCAGCACGGGAAGGTCAGCGTGGTGGTGCCGATTGACAAAATGAGCATCGTCCTCACGGTGCTGTTCGCCTACATCGTCTTCAAAGAGAAACTCTCGAAAAAGGCATTTGTCGGACTGTGTCTCATGGTCGCGGCGACGGTCGTCATGGCGATTTTCGGCTGACGAAACAGTCGGGGGAAAAATCAGAGAGAGCGCGCCCGCGGGTGCGCTCTTTTTTGCTTCGGTTCGGAATCCGTTTCTCTCGGGCACGCCGTGCGGTTCCCGTTTTTTCGGTGACCGCATGAGAGACAGCAATTGCAACCGCACGCAAAGTATGGTATGATGAAGAAAAAGCGTGACGGCACGGGCGCACATTTGAGCCGCGTTTCTCGGTCACAACCGCGGGCAAAGGAGAGAACGAATGAAACAACGAAGGATCAGAGGTCTTTGTATATTGCTTGTCATCCTCTTGGTATGCGGACTTGTGAGTTGTGGGGCCGCAGAGAACGGCGGCGAGCCCATCGATACGACACAGCCGGGCGACAATACAGGCGAGCATACGGGAGACACCGACCCCGACGGGGGCAACACCGGCTCGACCGAAGAGCCCGAGGAGACCGACCCCCACCTGTATCGGGTCGAGGTGACGGGGCTCGTGGCGGGGGACCCCGCGTTCGCTTCCTCCAACACACAGACGCTGAATACCGCCATCGCTTCCGCGAAAGAGAGTACCACCCTCCTCGTCGGAGAGGGAACCTACTATTTTTCGAGTGTATCGGTGTTCGGGAACTCGTTTACCCTTGCCGTCAGTCAGAAGAAAGATTTGACCATTCGGGGCGAGACGGGGAAAACCACTTTTGTCAACACTTCCTATTCCCCCAAAGAGCGGTGCAACCCCGATACCTACATGGCGAGCAATTTCTTTCTCATCCTCGGGTCGGAGAAGATTGCCGTCACGGGCATCGCGTTCGACTATCTCGCCCCCACCAACCTCTCGGCGCGGGTGACCGAGGTTTCTACGAGCGGGAACTATACCGTTCTGAAACCGCTCGATGAGAATGACGGGGTGACGGGCGGGGAATATGTCTTCTGTGTCAATCTGTTTTCGGCGAGCGGGAAGCCGAAGTCGGAGACATGGATAGACAGCGGGAACCCGCTCCCCCTGACCGCCGTCGGGGACGGCACCTACCGTCTCACAGGGGTCTACGGTTCGGTCGGTGATGTGGCTTGCGCTCGTTTCACCTCGGGGACCTACGCGAGCCCTCTGCTCTTTGTGCAGGATACAAAAGGGCTGACCGTGCGGGACTGTCGGGTGTACGCCTGCCCCAGCGCGACGGTTTATGCTCCGGGCGGTAACGCCGATTTTACTTTCGAGCGTTTCATCATCGGGAACCGAGAGGGAGAGCATACACTCTTTTGCTCGAACGAAGACGGCATCCATATCAAAGGACTGCGCGGCACCCTCACCGTTCGCGATTGCAGTTTTGAGGGGATGGGCGACGATGTCTTGAATATCCACAGCAAGGCGGCGATTGCCGCATCTGTTTCGGGCAGCACCGTTGTCGCGAAAGACGGGCGCAGCGGAAATGCACTCGATACGAATTGGGCACAGGTCGGCGACACCGTGGATTTCTATTCGTCGAATCTTGTAAAACTCGGCTCCGCCGTGATTACGAAGATAGATAATTCCACCTTGACTTTCGACGCGCTCCCCGACGGGGTCGGCACGGGAACTGTTTTGCAGAATCTCTCGAACACCCCGACTTCGGTCACCATTTCGGGTACCACGGTGGTGAGGAGCCGCGCGCGGGCGTTTCTCTTGCAATGTCCCGTCGCGTCGGTCACCGATTGCGAGGTGCGCGATACGGCGCTCTCCGCCATTCTCATCGCGCCCGATGTCGGACAGTGGTATGAGATGGGACCCACACGCGAGGTGCTGATTGAGAATTGTCGGTTCGAGGGATGCGGGACGCGGGACCATGCGGCGGTCGCCGTGCGCGCGTGCCATGACAGCGCCTCCCTTGCTAGTGTCAATTCCGCCTTGCACGGAAAAGTGACTATCCGCGGGTGCGCGTTTGAGAATTGCACCGCCGGGATCTACGCGCGGCGGGTGGAGCACTTGACGATTGCCTCGGATTGCACCTACACCTCTTGTTATCAGAATACGGACATCTGACGAAACGAATCGGTGTCTCCCGCAAAACGAGAGACACCGCGTACAGCACCCCCCGAGGTGCCGCATCAATCTTTTTCGGAAAAAGAAAGGAACAAATACTCATGATATTGGAAGCAGGCATGAAAGCACCGGATTTTACCTTGCGCGACGGCGCGGGAAAAGAAGTTTCCCTCTCGGACTATCGCGGGCGAAAAGTGGTCTTGTATTTTTACCCCAAGGACAATACCCCGGGTTGCACGCGGCAGGCGTGCGCGTTCGCGGGGGCGTATGCGGGATTTCGCGACAAAGGGGTGCAGGTCATCGGCGTGAGCCGCGACAGCATCGAGTCCCACCGCAAATTTGCGGAGAAACACGATTTGCCGTTTGTTCTGCTCTCCGACCCCGACTTGCAGGTCATTCAAGCATACGGCGTTTGGGGAGAAAAGAAACTGTACGGGAAGGTCAGTTTCGGCGTGACCCGCACGACTTTTTTGATTGACGAAAACGGCATCATCCGAAAAGTCATGCGGAAAGTGAAACCCGATACCAACGCGCAGGAGATCCTCGCGGAACTCTGATAGGCGAAAAAACAGAGCAAAAGGCAAAGGAGAAAACAGAGATGAATCCTTATGTGGCGAACCCCTCCCGATACGGGGACATGGTCTACCGCCGCTGCGGCGACAGCGGGCTGAAACTCCCCGCTGTCTCTCTCGGACTGTGGCATAATTTCGGGGATAAAGATGATTTTGACAATATGCGGGCGATCTGCCGTACGGCGTTCGACCTCGGGGTCACCCTCTTTGATGTCGCGAACAACTACGGTCCCTCGGCGGGCGCGGCGGAGGAAAACCTCGGGAGAATCCTAAAAAAGGACTTCGCCTCCTATCGCGATGAATTGCTGATTGCCACCAAGGCGGGCTATGAAATGTGGGCGGGTCCCTACGGCAATTTTGGGAGCAAAAAGTATTTGGTCGCGAGTTTGGATCAGAGCTTAAAACGGCTCGGTTTAGATTATGTGGATATTTTCTACCACCATCGCCCCGACCCCGATACCCCGCTCGAAGAGACCGTGCGTGCGCTCGACGGGATTGTCAGACAGGGGAAAGCGTTGTATGTCGGTATTTCCAACTACTCGCGGGAACAGACCGAGCGCGCCGCCGCTCTGTTCCGTGAACTCGGGACCCCGTTTATCGTCAATCAGGTGCGGTATTCCATGCTCGACCGCGGCATTGAGCGGGACGGGCTCAAAACCTATGCGGCGCAGAACGGCATCGGCTTGATTACCTATTCGCCGCTCGCACAAGGGCTCTTGACCGACCGCTATCTCGATGGCATCCCCGCCGATTCCCGCATCCGCACCGACGGCAGATTTCTCAAAGAGCAGGCGATTACGCCGGACTATCTCCGCCGCGCGAACGCCTTGAACGACATTGCACACCGCCGCGGGCAGACCCTCGCGCAGATGGCACTCGCGTGGATTCTGCGCGATGAGGACATCACCGGCGTGCTGGTCGGCGCGTCGAGACCGAGTCAGATTGCCGACTGCGTCGGAACCATTCATTCCGCTGCATTTTCGGAGGAAGAACTCGCCGAGATTAATGCCGCCCTGCGCTGACCCCCGCACCGTCGGGACGCGACAAGGTCAGAACCGAGTGTACCCTTGTTTATCGGCTCCGCCTTGACGGTTTATCCCTGACAGAACCACCGCAAAAAGAAGAAATCGCCCGTTTCACAGGACGATTTTTCTTTTATGGAGACTCCCTTTCCGACGGCGCAGTAAAGAGGCGACGGAGAAGCTCGCCGCGCTTGGATATACGAATTTCGTGGAGTTCGGCGGTGTCATAGATCGGAAAGGCGAAACTGTGAGTGGCGACTGACCGCCACGATTCTATATTTGCATAAAAGGAATCAAAGAAAACGGCTTCGGAGAGAGTTATACTCAATCCGAAGCCTTTGTTCGTTTGCATAAGAGTCTACTGATGCCTCGTTACACAGATGTAACAAGCTCGAGAGCACCTTTTGGGGTTGTCAGAACGCCTATGGTTTTACCAATCAACCCATTCCATATCTGTCTCTGCTTCCCAAAAAGTTTTCCCGTTCCATATAGGTGCTTTTTCAAAAGCCTCGATACATTCATTAGCCGTTGACTTGGTTACTGAAAATACAGTCGAATTCACGGATAGATTGTATACCTCCAGTCGAACCGAGTTTATACTTCCATTAGTATCTGTCTTGCTTTGACACCCATTTACAAAGTATTTGTTTCCATTGAATATTACATAATGGTCTTCATAATACAATTTGTCAATAAAATCGTTTGCGTTTCCGTCAATCATACCATTTTCTCCCTATAAGATATTTTTTATACTTTTCGAATGTTGATCGATCCAGATAGGATGCCCCCGTTCTCTTGAAATCCTTATCATAATAATGAATAAGAAGCACGGGATTATGATTGCCTGTCAAATCAGGTTCCGGATGATAAGCAATTTCCGCCTTTAAATAATGGTCATCACCATATACTCGCAACATATTCAAGGTCCCATCTTTGTGCAATTTAATATACATATGACTTGAATGTGCTTCGGCAGGTAAATCGTGGATCCCGGTTCCTTTTTTTCCACACAGTACTTTCACGCCTTCGATTTTTCCAACAGTTTCGTATGTATATGCAACGGGTTTGCCGCTTGCAAAAGTGCCGCGCCCTCCCATATCAGCGTACCACCTTTTTGGATTCCGCATAATCAACGGCGATAATATTACCATCCATTTCGGAAAAAGGAGTGCCGAAGCAAATAATTTTTGACGGCTCGATTTTTTCAAGCATAGCATTGTAGCCACGCATAAAGTGAAGTTTGCTTCGTTTGCAACCGATCATGCCTATCGCTACGGTAGCGTTCTGTTCGACGCCTTCAAAGCAAAAATCAAAGCTTTGCGCAAGCCCCCAACTTACTGTCGGAACAACTGTTAATCCTTTGCTCTGCCAATATGCGCCTACCCAACGGTTTTTGGCAACGCTTTCGAGTTGCCTCCACAAATCCATATCGGCGTATGTAGAAAAATCAGGTGTCAGCAAAAATGCGTATTGGGAATATCGAGCTAGTGTTCGATCAGGCGTGTTGTAAATGCCCTCAAAACGATAGTCATCGACAAAGAAATGGACACCACATTTCTTGTTGAGTTCATTATCATTCGCTCTTGTATCAGAGCAGGCTACCAATTGAATACCATTGGTATTGAGTTCTTGTTTTTTTACAAGTGGAATGCCCCACTTGCCGACAGACGGGAAATTGTTTCTCATAAATAGAGGGTTTTCCCTCATAGTTTTACCGGTCATGATTGACCTCCTTTCGGGGTATGAAAAAACGGCATAGTAACCCCATACTAAAAAATTTACCGTTATATTTGACATTTTCCCCGAAAGGTGCTATAATAAACCTACCACAGTTCGGATAGCAATATTCGGAGAAGAGTACCTGTATGATTGTTCCCGCAATCATATTGGTACTTTTTCTTGTATTGAATCAGTTACAATCAATCAACATCACCTCCATGGTATTTTTGACATTGATATTTAGCAGCATCGTAAGATACTCCGCAAACAGAAGCAACTTGTACGGGCGTCATATCTCCGATGAGATGCTTTGGTATCATCAATTCACCTGCAAAACACTTTGCCTGCCATTCAGGATCTTCGAAAGTTTTTGGCTTTATGAAACTTCTTGCCAGTTTGAAACCACATACACATAAGGTGATGAAATGTGCTATTTCATGTGCGATTGTCATACGATCACGCCCCTCTCCGGCACAGGCGCGGTTATATACAGTTTCTTTTATTGTAATATGCCAATTTATAACGTCTGTCTCTGCATGATTGCCTGCGGGTAGCTCGTCATCAGATACGATTTCATAACTGAAGCCCGGAAAGTATTCCGGCATGATTTCGAGAAGTTCGACAATCGGGAAATAGAGAACATCATCCAATTGCAATTTGTTGCGCAAAAAAGTCGCAAGGTCTCTTAATTGTTCGCGAGTTTTTCCTTCAACGGAATAATAAGCCAAATGTTAATCCTCCTTATGTTTGTTAAGGATGCTGAGAATTTGCAGACTAATATCTTCATCGAGCGTTTATACTCCTTTAAAACACTTTTTGTATTTTTCATACAAATCGGGGGTTATTGGTTTGGCTTTTCAATCCCCGGCATTGATCATATAATTATCCTGCTGATTAATGGTACGATAATTATAACGCGGTTTCTCGTGTTCGCGAGCCCCATAAAGATGTAATTCACGAAAAGGTTGCAACTTCTGCGTAACGAATTGCATTGCAACGGAAATTGTTGACAATTTGGCAGAATTGTGCTATAATTGTTGTGCTGAAGGAAGGATCGATTCATTCATAGTAGTTGAGTAATGCGATTTGTTTTTCTTGTCTATGCAAGTGGATGCGAAAAGCAGAAAGTCTTACAAATATTGTTTTGAATTAATTGAGACCTTTCATGCGGAATAGGTCTATCCTTTTGGGGATAGTTTTTTCTGCGTGCAAAGGTCTAATTTTCTTTCTTCAACAAAATACAATTTTGGAGGAAGATATGAAAAGACAAAAGCATTTCAACGGACAGGATAAGCAAAAATTAAAGTTGCTTATTCAAGAAAAAACAGGGTATTGTATTCGAAGCAGTTGCGCCTTGAGCCAAGCATTCCGGAGGCGTTCTTTCTGTGCGGAAGAAGAAGGAAAAAGCAATGAAATGTTTGAATTCATTGGGGATCAAGTATTAAGCTACTACGTTGTAAAAATCATTTCTGATCGCTGCTGTGCCTTGAATATAGAGGGGGACTATTCTTTTCGAATCAGAGAGAATTACTTTACCTCTTTAAAACAAGATATAGTAAGTAATGAAGTGCTTGCATCAATAATCGATGAATGGGGTGTTTCAGAATACTTAATCGTTGGCAGGAGCGATGAGAAGAATCAGGTAGATCAACAAACGAAAGTTAAGGCAGACTTGTTTGAATCTATCATAGGAGCTATTGCTATAGATTCAAAGTGGAATCCCGTGGTGCTCGAAACTGCAGTAAGAAAATCCTTAAACCTTGATGATAGACTTCAAGCTATTATTCAGAGCGATTACAAATCCATGACTATTAATATTGATAATGCGGTTACTGTACTTAAAGAATTGGCAGAAAAAGAGCAATGCAGTATGCCCAAGTACGAATTTTCAGGACCGGAAGTTTTTGGGTATGACAAAGACGGCAATCCAATATGGTATTGTTCAAGTTCTATTATAAACGATATCACAGGCATAACGAGGTGTGTTTATGCTTCCTCAAAAAAAGATGCTAAAAAAGCAGTTGCTTATTTGATGCTTTGCGAACATTTTCAAATGCAAAATCAATACGGACCGAATGATTTTTATCCCATATGGAATTATAGTGATGGGCGATTAGTTCCGAATAGAAATCTTTTTAACGGCGAACAATTAAGCAAAGAGAAATAAGATGAGAAAAAACATATCTTGAAACGTAACAAAAAGCAGGGTGTTACACAATCTGCGTAGCAAATTGCGTAACACCCCCTCATAAAAACTGCGTAACAAGCAAAAAATAAAGCCTTGAAAACTCAATGTTTTCAAGGCTTTATTTGGTCTGAGTGGCGGGATTTGAACCCACGGCCTCTACCACCCCAAGGTAGCGCGCTACCATCTGCGCTACACCCAGATTTATTTGATTTATTTGCAACGTCCATATTATAGCACACTCGTTTTGTTTAGTCAAGGCTTTTTTTGTTTTTTTGAAATTTTTTTAAGGGGATTATTTGTGATTGAAATTCAGGCAGAAAAAATTTGCTAAAGCGTTGTATTTATTAAGAGGAGCGTTGCACAAAAGAGAAGTAACGCCTTTTGGAAAATGTCTTGACAATGAGTTATATGTTTGGTAAAATTAAAGCATGAGCAAATAAGAGAGGGAGAGGCTTTATGTTTAAGAAATTTGCTAAAATTTGCGTTGATTCTATTTTTGCCGGTATTATGATATCGGTCGGGGTAATTATTTATCTTAATTGCTCAAACAAGATTGTAGGGGCGTTCTTGTTTTCGTTAGGACTGCTTACTATAATGGCGTTCGGATTTAACTTATACACCGGTAAGGTGGGAAACGTGCGCAAGCCAAAGGATATTCCGTACATACTCACCGTTTTGATTATGAATGCGGTCGGTTGCTTGCTTATGTTCACATTCCCAACTAACGGTGCCGCCGACGTTATGGCTGCAAAGCTTGCTTGTCCGCTCGGATACGTTTTCGGCAAGGCGATAGTGTGCGGCTTGATTATTTACATATGCGTAGAGCAAAAGAAAAACCCTTACTTTACGATTATAGGAATACCTGCGTTTATCCTTTGCGGAGCAGAGCACTCAATCGCCGATATTTGCTTTGTTTTCGCTTCACGCCACGTATCGTGGCAGGAGATAGGATTTCTTCTGGTAGTTGCCATTGGGAACGCAGTAGGAGCCATAATCCCTTCAATATGGCTTGAAAAACGTTCTTTACTTGACGACAACAAACAAAAATAAAAGAATGCGATGCCACACGGCATCGCATTCTTTTATTTTACAAG
>JAQYLJ010000004.1 GCA_028720145.1 Clostridia bacterium | reverse complement strand
CCGTAGCGGATATTCTCCATGACCGTCCCCGTGAAGAGATGGGTATCCTGCAAGACCATGGCGACATGACTGCGGAGGTCGTCGCGCCGATAGTCCCGAATGTCCACCCCATCAATGGTGATGGTCCCCTGCTCAATATCGTAGAATCGGTTGAGCAAATTGGTGATGGTGGTCTTCCCCGCTCCGGTCGAGCCGACAAAGGCAATCTTCTGCCCGGGCTTCGCGTACAGAGACAAATCTTTCAAAACTACTTTTTCAGGCACATAGCCGAACGTGACATGGTCGAACCGCACATCCCCCTGAATCGTCTCCATCGGGAGTGCCCCCTCACGGTCGGGAACCTCGGGTTCCTCATCCATGACCGCGAACACGCGCTCCGCGCCCGCAAGGGCGGCAAAGACGGTGGACACCTGCATCGAGAGCATATTGATGGGGCGCGTGAACTGGCGCGAGTAGTTTGCGAACAGGGTCAAAGCACCCGGGGTGAACCCGGAGGTCACCATGAGAATCCCGCCGACCCCGACGGTGATACCGTAGGAAATCTGCGACAGGTTCCCCATAATGGGTCCCATGACGCCGCCCCAAAACTGCGCTTTGAACTGCTTGGAACGCATATCGCCGTTCAGTGTGGCAAATTCCTCTTCACAGACATCTTCATGGTGGAAGACTTTAACGACTTTAATGCCCGAGACGCTCTCTTCGATATAGCCGTTCAGCGCACCGAGCGCCGCCTGCTGACCCGCATGATACTTGGCGCTGAGTTTCCCAATGAGGGAGCCGCCCTTGGCAAACAGCGGAATGAACACCACCGTGATGAGGGTCAGAATCCACGAGGTCGTCAGCATGAACACGAACGTGCCGATGAGAGTGACCGCTCCCGAGAAAATCGAAGTCAGCGAGTTCGAGAGCATGGAGTCGATGTTGTCGATATCGTTCGTGAAGCGGGACATGACCTCCCCTGTCGGGTGCCCGTCAAAATAGCGGAGCGGGAGCTTCTGAAGTTTGGTGAACAATTCGTTCCGAATCCGTTGGGTCGTCCCCTGCGAAATCGTCAACATCAGCCGCCCCTGCAAATAGGTGGATACAATCCCCACGAGGTAGACGGACGCCAAAATCAAAATCGCCGTCAACACATAGAGGAGCGCAGGCGCAACCGTAAAGACGCGGGAGACCGGCTCGAGCATCGCGGTGATGGCTTTGTCGGCGAGTAACTCGGTCGCGCTCATCTCAATCGGCAGATTCGGATTGATCGTCAAGGCGAGATGGTCGATGATAGGAGCGAGCATATAGGACGCAACAAGGGAGGTCGCGGTCGAGAGGAGCATACAGAGAAGCACCAAAACGAGACGGAATCGATAGGGTTTGAGGTAGCGGAGCAACCGCATCACGATTTTCCCCGTATTCTTGGGTTTCCCGCCTCCGTGTGCCTGCGGTCCGCCCCGTCTCCCGCCGGGTCCCCCGGGTCCCGGCATCATAACGCCTTTTTTCCCCGAGGCGGGTTTAGACGAATAGGATGCGCGAAGTTCATCAAGATTTCTTGCCATCTTCGGTATCCTCCGTCATCTGAGAATAATAGATTTCGCGGTATTCCTCGCTCGACCCGAGCAGCTCGTCATGGGTGCCGACGGCGGTAATCTCGCCCTCGTTCATCACGACGATTTGGTCGGAATCTTTCACCGACGAAATCCGCTGCGCGATAATCAGTTTGGTCGTCCCGGGATAGTCCTCGGTGAGCGCCGTGCGAATCTGCCGCTCGGTCGCGGTATCCACGGCGGAGGTCGAGTCGTCGAGAATCAGCACCTTGGGGTTTTTGAGCAGCGCCCGCGCGATACAGAGCCGCTGTTTCTGCCCGCCCGAGACATTCGTCCCGCCGTGCACGAGCGCGGTCTCGTAGCCGTCGGGGAACGACGAGACGAATTTATCCGCCTGCGCCATTTGGGACGCCTCTCGAACCTCTTCGTCGGTCGCATCCTCTCTGCCCCACCGCAGGTTCTCCGCAATAGTGCCGGTAAAGAGGGTATTCTTTTGGAGCACCATGCCGACCCCGTCACGCAGGTTTCTGAGTCGGTAGTCTTTGACATCCACTCCGTCGACGAGCACCTCTCCCTCATCGGGGTCATACAGCCGCGGGATAAGCGAGACGAGTGTACTCTTCCCGCACCCGGTCGAGCCGATAATGCCGACCGTCGAGCCGGCGGGAATCGAGAGGTTGATATGTTTTAACACATATTCTTCACTGTTCTTATAATAGCGGAACGAAACATCGCGAAATTCAATCGCACCCGCAGCCACGGTTCTGTCGGGCTCGCCCGCATCGCGGTCATCGATATCGGGCACTTCTTCCAGCACCTGCCGAATGCGCTTCGCGGACGCGATGGCGCGGGAAGCCATCATGAGCAGCATGGTCACCATCATAAGCGACATGAGGATTTGGTTGACATAGGTGACGAACAGGGAGAGGTCCCCGACGGGCATGCCGTTCACCGAATCCAACACAAAGCCGCTCCCGAACCAAATGACGGCGAGGGTGGTCGCGTACATGATGGCACTCGTCACGGGCTCCATGAAAATCATGATTTTCATGGCGGAAAGTCCCGCGTCTTTCAGGCGTTTGTTGGCGCGTCCGAACTTCTCCTCTTCGTGGTCCTGCCGCACAAAGGATTTCACCACCCGTACATTGGTGATGTTCTCCTGCACGGTCGAGTTCAGACCGTCGATCTTCTCCTGCAACTTCGTGAAGCGCGGCAGCCCGAGAACAATGAGTCCGAGGACGCTGAGAATCATCAGCGGAATGGTGACGGCGAACACCACCGCGAGCGGTGGCTTTAAGAAAATGGACATGATGAGCGCGGAGATCATCATCCCCGGCGCGCGAATCGCCATACGCAAGAGCATATTGACGAAGTTTTGCAGTTGCGTGACATCGTTCGTCATGCGCGTGACGAGCGAGCCGGTCGAGAACTTATCGATATTCGCGAACGAATAACGCTGTACGGCGCGGTAAGCGTCCTCGCGGAGGTCTGTCGCGAAGTTGACCGACGCTTTCGCCCCGAAATAGGCACCGCCGACCCCGCCGAGCATCATGAGGATGGCAATCCCGATCATGGCGAACATAATCCCGAGGCAGACCGCCTTGGTGAGCGTCCCGTCTGTGCCGCGGTTGATGATGACCGACAGCAGTTTCGGCAGTACGGTCTCGCCCGCCACCTCGACGAGCATACAGAGCGGTCCCAAAATGAAATACGGGAGATAGGGTCGCATGTACTTCCACCAACGGTTCATTCGTTTGCTCCTTTCCCCACTTTTGCAAGATTCTCTCTCATGCGGCAGGTGAACGCGAGCACCGCATCGAGTTCTTCCTTCGTAAAATCCGAAAACAACTGCGCATCGATTTTGTCAAACGCCGAGCCCGTCTCTTCGACGACCGTGCGCCCTTTCTCGGTCAGCGCGACCGTCATGACGCGGTGATCCTCCGCGACGGTCGAACGTTCGACATACCCGCCCGCTTCTAGTTTCCGCAAGGTCACGGTCACCACGGCAGGGGTGATGTGCATCTCTTCGGCAAGTGCGCGCTGTGACATGGCACCGTGATTGTCATAGAGGTGCTTTAACATACGGTTCTGGCTGTGATGCAATCCGTTCTCGGGCAGGTTCCGCGCGCAAATCATGCGGTGTAATCTGCCGAGGCGACGGATGCTCGCAATCACGGCGGCGACCCGTTCGTTCTTCTCTCGTTCCATAGGTTCCTCCAATTCGTTAGCACGCTAACGATTATAGTAAAAGTTCTCCGCCCTGTCAAGGGCGGAAACCATAATTTTATATTCTTGTTACATTTTGTCCTCGGGCGACTGATCATTATATCCTCACCCGCCGTTTTCTTGGGGCAAGGCGCCCTCGTCCGTGTTCTCGTCCTCTGCCTCTCCCGTGGATTCTTCCCCGTACGGGTTTTCCGCGTTTCGGACGATTTCTCCGTATTCATACGGCATATCCGTGGTCGTAACCCCCTCGGGGAGCGCGCGTTCGGGCAGATAGAGCACCGAGAACGGCACCGCCGTGAGCGAATCTCCCTCTCCGATACCGTATTCCCCCGTGAAGAGGTCAAAATGCGCGTCTATATGGTTCTCACACGCATGGGTCGGCTCATACCCCACTTTGAAATACCCCCATCGCGTGCGGTCCCCGCGGAGTTCCGCGCGGCAGGCATCGGTCGGCTGTCCCCCGCTGTCACGGCAGAACTCCCGCACAACCACTCCGTCGGGCATCGGGAACGCCGCGGCATCTTCATCCGAATACCCTTTTCTGCGGTATATCTCGGACAGTACTCTGTCCCATGCCGTGAGATGGCAATGCGTGCCCGCGGGAGTCATGCTCGCGTCGTCAAACCCGCAGCGGACGCCCCCGACATACTGCGGGGTATAGCCGACGAACCATTTATCGCGGTTCGCGCCCGAGGTACCCGTCTTCCCCGCTGTCTCCACGATTTCTTTCAGCGTGACGCTCCGTGCAGTCCCCTCTTCGACGACACCGACCAGCATCTTCGTCATGATAAACGCGGTCTCGGGAGAATAGATACGCACCTGCTCGGCTTCCTTTCTTAAAATCAGTTCTCCCTTTGCGTCATAGACCGCGACATAGGAGCGCGGTGTCGCCCGCACACCCCCCGCGGCGAGCGCGGTATACGCGCCCGTGAGTTCCTCGACCGAGACACCATAGGTGAGTTGCCCGAGGGCGAGGGGCGACTCTCCGATATCGGTCTTTCCGTTTTCGCTTTCAATCAAACCCGCGAACCCGAAGTCGCGTCTGAGCCGCTCGAATGCTTCTCGCTCGCCGAGCATCCCGAGCACCTTGACGGCGACCGTATTCTTCGACCGTGCGAGCGCCTCACAGAGCGGGATTCGCCCCTGATAGACATTCGGGCTGTTATGCGGCCAGAGTCCCGC
>JAQYLJ010000003.1 GCA_028720145.1 Clostridia bacterium | reverse complement strand
ATTTTCTCACTTCGTCGCAGACGAAACTTCCCGCGGCGTACTACGCCGCAGCGTCACATTTGCGTCAGCAAAACCTCACTTTCCGCGAGGCGGAAAACTTCACTGCGGCGCGGTGCGCCGCAAAAAAGCGGCACAGGAAATACCTGTACCACTCTTTTTTCGCTTGTGCGTCCGTTCAGACTTCGACGATCAGCGGGAGAACCACCGGGCGGCGTTTGGTCTGACGGAAGAAATATTTTTGTACCTCGTCTTTGAGGGCGGTCTTGATGGCGGCAACATCGGGACGGCGGCGACCGAGATAGCGGGAGATCACTTTCTCCGCGAGGTCACGCGCGCCCGCGAGCATGGCGTCCGCGTCTTTCTCATAGACAAAGCCCTTGGTCTGAATCTCGGGGTGAGAGAGCAGAATC
This sequence comes from Clostridia bacterium, assembly GCA_028720145.1. GTDB lineage: Bacteria > Bacillota > Clostridia > Oscillospirales > CAG-272 > UBA1740. The sequence goes on along the minus strand of JAQYLJ010000003.1, from coordinate 26,140 downwards.
CCCTCGTCAAAGTTGACCGCGAGGACAATGGCAATCATGCCGTCCTCGGCGAGCAGTTTTCTCTCGCGGAGAACCACCGCGCCGACATCGCCGACCCCTGCGCCGTCGATAAAGACCGCGCCCGAGGGGACGGTGCCGTTAAAGCGGAACCCGTCGGGGGTCACTTCGAGCACTCTGCCGATATCGCTCACCGCGATATTCTTCGAGGGAATGCCCATCTGTAACGCGAGCGCTCTGTGCGCGGCGAGATGCCGACTCTCCCCGTGGACGGGCATGAAAAAGGTCGGGCGGACGAGCGCGAGCATGAGTTTGAGTTCCTCTTGGCAGGCGTGCCCCGAGACATGGACTTCGAGCGTCCCCGTATTGTGTACCTCAATGCCGTTCTTGGTGAGGGCGTTGATGATTTTCCCGACCAATTTCTCGTTCCCCGGGATGGGGTGAGACGAGAGGACGACGAGGTCGTCCTGCGTCAGTTTCACGCGGTCGCTCTCCCCGAATGCCATGCGATAGAGCGCCGACATGGGCTCCCCTTGGCTCCCGGTCGTGATGAGGCACATTTGGTTCGGGCGGAACCGCTTGATTTCACTGATATCAATGAGCGTCCCCTCGGGAATGTGCATATACCCGAGCTCGGCGGCGGCGCCGACAATGTTCACCATGCTCCTGCCCATGATAGCCACTTTCCGATTATGTCGGACGGCGGCATCGATAATCTGCTGGACGCGGTGGACATTGGAAGAGAAGGTGGCGATCACCACCCGCTTGTCTTCGTGTTTGGTGAAGATGGTCTCGAACGAGGAACCCACCGTGCTCTCGGAGGGGGTATACCCGGGTCTCTCCGCATTGGTGGACTCGCCGAGCATGAGAAGGACCCCCTCGTTCCCGAGCTCTCCGATGCGGGTCAGGTCCATCATATGTCCGTCAATCGGGGAGGTATCGAGCTTAAAGTCCCCGGTATGGAATACAATCCCCGCAGGGGTCTTCACCGCGAGGGCACAGGAATCGGGAATCGAATGATTGACATGAATGAACTCGACCGAAAATACCCCGAGTTTCACGGTGTCGCCCGCCTCCACCACCCGAATATCCGCACGGGCGGGCAGACGAAATTCTTTGAGTTTGTTATTGAGGATTCCGGCGGTGAGTCGGGTACAGTACACCGGGACATTCAACTGACCCAGAACATATGGGATCGAGCCGATATGGTCCTCATGTCCATGGGTGATGACGATGCCCTTGACTTTCGCCGCGTTTTTCAATAGATAGGTAATGTCGGGAATCACGAGGTCGATGCCGAGCATATCCTCGTCGGGGAACGCCACGCCGCAGTCGATGACGAGAATGGAATCCTCGTATTCGAGTACGGTCATATTCTTCCCGATTTCCCCGAGCCCGCCGAGCGAGATGACTTTCAGGGGCGAGGTCTTCCCGCCGCCCGTGCGTTTCTGTCTGTGCCCACCCGTGCGAGGGCTCTGCCCGCGGGGGGTCTTGCGCGTATTTTCTTTTCGCGGGGTTTGCTCCCGCGCTGTTTTCGGGGCTACTCCCACACGGCGGTCGGGCGCGGATTGTGTTCGCCCCCGCTTGGGAGCCCCTCCGCCCGTACGCGCGTCGCGGGTTGCTCTCGTGGAGGATGAACTCTGCCCGCGAGAGGAAGAGGAGCCTACATTTCCGGGCTCCGCCCCGTTTTGTACTCCGGTTTGTCTTTTGGTCATTTTGGGCCTTTCTTAAAATGCGCCTTGTTACAAGAATAGCAATGTCACGGCGACGCCAAGGCATACGCCGCCGAAAAATGTGAGGAGCGCAATGCCCGCGCGCTTGATGCCGGATCTGGGCGGTGCGGTAGGCGAAACCTCTCCCGGGTCATTTCCCGAGAGCATTTTTTCCACCTCTTCCGCCATGGTACTGCCCGACCCCGGATAGCTCCTGTCTCCGCGGACAATGAGAAATGCTTCTTCGCACCACGGCGTCCCGGGGTTTTTGACATGGATAATCTGTTTGTGTGTGCCGCGTACCATCGCCGCCACCTCCCGATACAATCTATATCGGCAGTTTCGTCACGGCGGGAGCGCTTTATTCATTCTACGCGGGAAAAGCGTCCGACACGCCCGTTATTTTCCGAGCAGGCGGGAGAAAAACCCTTTCTTTTTCTGTTTGGGTGCTTCCTCCTGTGCGGCGGCAGGCTTGTTTTCCGGCTCCGCCTCGTCTTTTTCGGGTTCCTTCACGGTGTTCACGGCGACCACTTTTTTCGTTTCAGCTGCTTTTTCCCGCTCGGGCAGGGACAGCGTGTTGTCGAGCAAAATGTCGGTCGAGACCGAAAAGAGGTTTCTCATGGCGAGCAGGGTCATCGCCTCGGGATAGGACTGTCCCGACTCCCATTTATAGACCGTCTGTCGCGTCACACCGAGACTCGCCGCAAGTTGCGACTGGGTCATGCGGTTTTCGCGTCGCAAAAGCGCAAGTTTTTCACCAAATTCCATATGCATTCTCCTTTTCGGGTGAACTAACGGGCACCTGCCCGATTTTATCATAACTGTCGTATCTGAATTTCATGGTCGTCCCCGCGTCGAGCCGCCAAATCCCGTCGGTATCCTCCGAGAGGGTCAGGCTCCCCGTGCGGGTCTGGGTCTCGCCGTTTGCATTGGTGACGGTCGCCGCAATCGAGAACTTCGCGCTCTTGCGGCTCTTCCATGTCACGGCGAGCGAATCCATGTCATAGGTGACCCTATCCATTGGGAGCGGGAGCCCCGTGGCGAGCACCTTGACCCCGACAAAATCCCCGTCTTTGGTCGTCTCGTCAATGAGATACGCATAACTCTGCGATCCCACAGCGCCGGACACCGCGGAAAACAAAGCCGATGTCTCCTGCCGCGCGCAGTAGTTCTCGGTCCAAATCTCGCGGAGTTTCGTTTTGATGTCCGCGACGGATGAGAACCCAAGCGCTGCGAGCGCCCCTGCGTCCGCCTGCAAGTAGCCGTATTCCGACGCTTCTCCGACGGTCGGCACCCCGTCGATATACAGGAGCGCATCCATCTTGACCGCCTCGGGCAAGAGCTCCCGCACGCGGTTTATGAGAAATTCATCCTCCGGCTCTCCGCAGGAGAGGAGCGCGAGGGAAAGTCCCGCGAGCAAGAGACACAGTGCCGTCAGGCGAAGGACCGCGCGCGTCTTACGCATTGTCCTCTCCGCCCGCGTCCTCGTCGAACGCGTCTCCCGTCTCTTTCAGTGCTTCTTCCATCTCGGCGCGCGCATCCTCTTCGAGTGCCACTTCCGCCTCTGCCTCAATCTGTTCCTCGCTCGGCAGGCAGGTGAAGTTATAAATCAGCGACCCCTCTTTCGGGCGCATGACAATGACGCCGGTCGCGGTGCGGCTGTAACAGTTGATATCTTTTGCGGGGGTACGGATAATCGTGCCGTCGGAGGTGATGATCATGATGTCGTCGTCCTCCGAGACCGCCGCGATCGACGCGAGTTTCCCGGTCTTATCGGTGAGATTCTGACAGGTCACGCCCATGCCCCCGCGATGGAGCATCACGCGGAAGTCGTCGAAGTCGGTCCGCTTCCCGTATCCCTTTTCGGTCAGGGTGAGCAATTTCTTCTCGGGTGTCACCACGGCGACCCCGATGACGAAGTCTCCCTCGGAGAGACGAATCCCGCGCACGCCGCGCGCCGTCCGTCCCATCGAGCGGACGCTCTCTTCGGAGAAGCGCACCGCCTGCCCGTCATGGGTGGCGAGAATCAGCTGTCCGTCGCCCACGGTGTGGCGGACATAGAGCAGCTCGTCGCCCTCGTCGAGGGTCACGGCAATCTTCCCGCTCTTTCTCTGGAACTCAAAGTCTTTGAGCAGCGTCCGTTTGATGACCCCCTGTCTCGTCACCATCGTCAGGTATTCGCCCTCGGAAAATTCGGTGATCGGAATGACCGCGGTCAGTTTCTCTCCCTCGGCGAGTTCGAGAATATTGACGATATTCGTCCCCTTGGCGTTTCTCCCCGCCTCGGGAATGCGATAGACCTTCTTGGCATAGACCTTCCCGAGGTTGGTAAACATGAGCAGATACGCATGGCTGTTCGCGACAATCATGTTCTCGACAAAGTCCTCTTCCTTGGTGGTCATGCCGATGATGCCCTTACCGCCGCGGTGTTGGGCGGTATAAATATCCGCTCTCTGGCGTTTGATATAGCCCGAGTGGGTCATGGTGATGATGCAGGTGTGCTTTTCAATCAAATCCTCGATGTCGATGTCATCGCCCGCCTCCACGATCTCGGTCCGACGGTCGTCGCCGAAGCGGTCACGGATGGCGGTCATCTCCTCGCGGATGATTTCTTTCACTTTTCCCTCGTCGGCAAGAATGCCTTCGAGGTGCGCGACGAGGTCGCGCAGTTTCGCGAGGCGCTCTTCGACCTTCTGCCGTTCGAGTCCCGACAGACGACCGAGCGTCATCTCGACGATTGCCTGCGCCTGCGGGTCGGTCAGCCCGAAGGCGTCCATGAGTCCCGCTTTCGCGTCGGGAATCGAGGCAGATGCCTTGATGAGCGCGATGACCTCATCAATATGGTCAATGGCGATCTGATACCCCTCGAAAATGTGCATCTCGCGGAGCGCACGGTCGAGGTCGTACTGCGTGCGGTTGGTAATCACCGACATCTGGTGCGCGATATAGAGGTCGAGAATCTCGGGGAGCGAGAGAATCTTCGGCTCTCCGCCGACGAGTGCCAGCATATTGATGGCACAGGTGTCCTGGAGCTGGGTGTACTTATACAGTTGGTTGAGAATGACCTCACCGTTGGCGTCGCGACGGTATTCCACCACGATTCGCATGCCGCCCCGCCCGGATTCGTCGCGGAGCCCTGTGATTCCCTCAATCTTCTTATCCTTCACGAGGTCCGCCATGGCGGTGATGAGCTGGCTCTTATTCACCATGTAGGGAATCTCGGTGATGATGATGCGATGATGCTCTTCTTCCACTTTGGCACGGGCGCGGACATAGATTCTGCCGTGTCCCGTCGCATAGGCGTGATAGAGCCCCGCGGAGCCGTAGATAATCCCGCGGGTCGGGAAGTCGGGACCCTTGATGTACTGCATCAGGTCTGCGACCGTGCATTCGGGGTGGTCCATCCGATAGAGGGTACCGTCCACGACCTCGACGAGGTTATGGGGCGGGATATTGGTCGCCATACCGACGGCGATACCCACCGACCCGTTGACGAGAATGTTCGGGAAGCGGGAGGGGAGCACGGTCGGCTCGTCCCGCGTATTATCAAAGTTCCTCGTCATGGGGACGACATTCTTTTCAATGTCGCGTAGCATCTCGTCCGCGAGACGGCTCATGCGCGCCTCGGTATAACGGTAAGCGGCGGGCGGGTCTCCGTCCACATTCCCGAAGTTCCCGTGACCCTCGACGAGCGGATAGCGGAGCGAGAACGCCTGCGCCATACGCACCATGGTCTGATAGACCGCCGCGTCGCCGTGCGGATGATACCGCCCGAGCACATTCCCGACGGTGGTCGCGGATTTACGGAAGGGCTTATCATAGGTCAGGTGGTCCTCATACATGGCGTAGAGGATTCTTCTCTGACCGGGTTTCATGCCGTCCCGCACATCCGGGAGAGCACGGCTGGTAATGACCGACATGGAGTATTCGATAAAGGCGTTCTTGACCTCTTTCTCCATGACTCTGTCCTCGATTTTTTGCAGGGCAATCAGTTCTTCGAGGGAGAGTTTCTTATCGTCTCTTTCTTCCATCTTTTCTCTTCCTTATCCAATCCTTATCAAATGTCGAGGTTCTCCGCGAATTTCGCGTTCTGCTGAATGAACTCGCGGCGCGGCTCCACCTGGTCGCCCATCAGAAGCGAAAACACCGAGTCGCACGCCATCGCGTCTCCGATATCCACTTTGAGCAGGGTGCGGGACGCGGGGTCCATCGTGGTCTCCCAAAGCTGCTCGGGGTCCATTTCACCAAGACCTTTATAGCGTTCCGCTTCGGCATTCCCGCCGAACTCGTCGCGGACAATCTTTTCTTTTTCTTCTTCGGAATAGGCGTACCGCACATTCTTCCCCTTGCGGTGAATCTTATAGAGCGGCGGCTGTGCGAGATAGACATGACCGTCCTCGATGAGTTTCCGCATATGACGGAAGAAGAAGGTGAGAAGCAGGATGCGGATATGAGAACCGTCGACATCGGCATCCGCCATGATGATGATTTTCCCGTAGCGGAGTTTCGCGATATCGAACTCGTCTCCGATGCCGCACCCGAGCGCCTGAATGATCGGGGTCAGCGAGGGGTTCCCGTACACTTTATCGAGGCGGCTCTTCTCGACATTCAGCACCTTCCCGCGCAAGGGGAGAATGGCTTGGAATCGCGAATCCCGTCCGTCTTTCGCGCTCCCGCCTGCGGAATCTCCCTCGACGAGATAGACCTCGGTGAGTTCGGTACGGCGCTCCTGACAGTCGGCGAGTTTCCCGGGCAGGGTAGACCCTTCGAGGACATTCTTGCGGCGCGTGAGTTCACGCGCTTTTCTCGCGGCTTCGCGGGCGCGGTTGGCGGTCATCGCCTTGTCCAGAATAATCTTCCCGACGGCGGGGTTCTCTTCGAGAAATTCCCCGAGTTTCTTCGTCACCGTGGATTCCACCAAGGTACGGATCTCGGAGTTCCCGAGTTTGGCTTTGGTCTGGCTCTCAAACTGCGCGTCTTCGAGTTTGACGCTGATGATCACGGTCAGACCCTCTCGGACATCTTCGCCCGACAGCGCCTTATCCGCATCTTTGAGAATGCCCATCCGTTTGCCGTAGTCGTTTAGAACCTTGGTCAGCGCACTCTTGAAGCCGGTCTCATGAGTACCGCCCTCGATGGTCGTCATGTTGTTGGCGAACGAGATAATGGTCTCGTTGTAGGTGTCGTTATACTGCATCGCCACTTCGGCGATCGAGCCGTTGAGTTCCCCGCGCATATAGATGACCTGCGGGTGGAGCAGATTGCAGTGTTTCAGCCCGTTGACATATTCGACGAAACTGACGATACCACCCTCGTAGTGGAGGGTCTCTTCCCGCTCTTTTCCGGGGCGCTCGTCGGTCAGGACGATTTTCACACCCGCATTCAGGAAGGATTGCTCCCGCATACGGATGAGCAGGGTCTCATAGTCAAACTCGGTCTCTTCAAAGATGGTCGGGTCGGGCTTGAAGGTCACGGTGACCCCGTGCTCGTCGGTATCCCCGATGCGCGCGAACGGGCGGGCGACATTCCCGCGTTCAAACCGTTCGGTGAAGAGATGCCCGTCTCTGTGGTTCTCGACTTCGAGCCATTCCGAGAGGGCGTTTGTGACCGAGGCACCCACGCCGTGCAGGCCCCCCGCCATCTTATACCCGCCGCCGCCGAACTTGCCGCCTGCGTGCAGTTTGGTATAAATGACTTCAAGGGTCGGTTTCCCGGTCTTTTCGTTCATCCCGGAGGGAATCCCGCGGCCGTTGTCCTTAACGGTCACCGAGTTATCGGGATGAATGGTGACGAGAATCTGGGTACAGCCCCCGTTCATAACCTCGTCGATGGAGTTATCGACAATCTCGTACACGAGATGGTGCAGTCCGCGAATCGAGGTCGTCCCGATATACATACCGGGGCGCTTTCTGACCGCTTCCAGTCCTTCAAGGACCTGAATCTGACTGTCGCCGTAGGTCGCGTCCACATTCGGTGTTTGTACTTCCGTTTGGCTTGTGATATCCATAGTTACTCCTCTGTTCCCTCAAAGGGGCTATTTAATCTGGCTTGCAGTCCTGCCGGAGAAATACGGGACAGGACGATATTGCTGTTTTGTTTGTCTCCTACCAATAAGACCGAGCGGGGGATATTCTCATCGTCATACCGGACGCTCCCCGCACTCTGTCCGCGGGAGAGAAACTCTCTCGAGAGCGCGCTGACCGAAACGGTATCCAAATCAAAAATACCGATGATCTCCCCGACCTTCACGGTCTTTCCGTTACCGACATGAAGAAACATAGGTTCCTCCCGATACGCGAATCTCTTCAAAAGACCCGCTTGGATAATGTTTGTCACACGCTGTCAGAATCAGTTGTTGCTCGCGCGTGTAGCGCAACACATATGCCCGTCTCTCTTCATCGAGCTCACTTAACACATCGTCGAAGAGAAACACGGGCGGGTCGCCCGACAGCACGCGGGAATATTCTCCCTCCGCGAGTTTCATCGCGAGGATGACCGAGCGCTGCTGCCCTTGGGACGCATAGTCCCGCGCACTTTTCCCGTCGATTCTCACATCCAAGTCGTCCCGATGCACCCCATATTGGGTACACCCGACAAGACATTCGCGTTTCAGGTTTTCTGTGAGCAGATGACGGTACTGTTCTTCCGCTTCACGGACAGTGTCGGCCGTGACATCCGATTCATAAGAATAGGTGAGTTGTTCTTTTTTACCCGACAGGTCATTTAAAATCTCCGCCGCGAGCGGGGCGAAGCCGCGGAGATACTGTTTCCTGCGGACATAGATTTCCGCGGCGGCAGACGCGAGCTGCTCCGACCATGCTTCGAGTTCGGTCATGTCGAAGTACCCGCCCTTTGACGCGGTTTTTAGAATGGCGTTGCGGTTATCTAGGATTTTCGCGTATTTCATATAATACTTGAGATACGCGGGATCCTGTCCCGAGACCGCGACATTGAGAAATTCTCTGCGTTTTTCGGGCGCCCCCTTGATGATTTGCAAATGGTCGGGGTAGAACAGCACCGCACGGAAAATCCCGAGCGATTCGGCAAGACGCGGGAGATAGACGCCGTTTCTCTCCCGTCTGCGACTCCCGTTTTCGTACCGGTACGAGAGGACTTCAGGGCGGTCTTTGGTCGTGAACGAGAGGGAGGTCTCGAACCCCTCCTGCCCGAACGCGGTCATCTCGGAGTCGGACGCACCGCGGAAACTCTTGCCGCGGGCATAAAAGTAGATACCTTCCAGCACATTGGTTTTCCCCTGTGCGTTCTCTCCGATGAGAAGATTGACCCCGGGGCAAAACGAAATGTCACATTCCCCGATATTGCGAAAATGCGAGGCGCAAAAGCGCGTGACAAACATATCAGTCGGTCATGCGGACGGGAAGAATCATATAGAAGAAATCCTTATCGTCCTTTTTCTCGACGGGCTCAATGGTCATCGCCTGATTGCGGGAGCGGAACGAGAGTTTGATCTCATCTCCCTCCGCCACTTTCACGCTGTTGATGAAGAACCGGCAGTTGAACGCGATGGAGAGGTCGTCCCCCTCGTGTACGCACGGCATCTCGTCATACACTTTTCCCGAGGACGAGGACGAGGTGAGTGCGAGGGTATTCCCGGTGATATCCAGACGGACATAGCTCTTGTCGCGGGACTGCATTTTCTCTTCCGCGATGAGCAGCGCGCGTTCAAGACAGGAGAGCAGATGCTCGCGCGAGCAGGTCACAAAGACGGTCTGTTCTTTGGGGATGATTCTTTCATAATCAATATAATCCCCGTCGATGAGACGCGTAAAGAAGAGAAGCCCGTCAAGCGTGAGGATGGCGTGTTTTCTCGCAAGATACAGTTTGACATTCCCGCGTCTGTCGGCGAGCAGTTTACTGACTTCTCCCAGCGCATGTCCGGGGAAAATAAACGAGAAGGTGTTGCTCTCCACTTCGCCGATGCTGTTAATGTCGCAGGTCACGGCGCATTTCGAGAGGGTGTAGGAGTCGCAGGACACGACTTGGAGCCGATTCCCATTGACTTCAAAATACGCGCCGCCGAGGTTGGGTCTCGCGTCGTTCTCCGCGATGCTGTGGCTGACTTTCCCAATCATCTCTTTGAGGACATCCCCCGCGATCTCAAAACCGCGGTCGCCCGTGAGTTCGGGCAGGGTGGGGAAGTCCGCGCCGCTGATGGCGTACATGGTGAAGTTGGAAGTCCCGTTCGAGAGACGGACGGTGAAGCGATTATCGACTTCCAGCGTGATCTCTCCGTCGTTCATCACGCGGACAAACTGTAAGAATCTCTGTGCATTCAGAATGTAACTGCCTTCTTCTATGACCTCCAATGCTTCAAACGTGGTTCTTGTCCCCTTGTTCATATCGTAAGTCGAGAAGCGGACGGTGTTGCCGCCGAGGGTCTCCACGAGGACCCCTTCGAGCGAGGTGATGGTATTTTTACTGGTGACCGTCCCCATGACCGGGAGGAGGTTCGCTAGCAGGTCGTCTTTGGCAAAGATGATTTTCATTTCAGATGGTTCCTTTCTTTTTTGCGCCGAGCGCGAGAGTATGTGTTTTCATAATAAGTCGTATTAGTAGTAGTGTACTGTCAGTTGTCAGTATCTCCCGGGTTGAGCCGTCAAGTATCGGGAAAACCCCGTCTCTTTCCCCCTGAAATATCCTGTATGAAACTGTGAGAAAATTTGTGAGACGGACAAGGGGCAAAAAAACGCGAGTTACTGACAGAGTTATTGACTGTCAGTTTAACAGGATACTGACAATAGAAAGTCGGGTGGACATCAGGACTTGATCTGACTTGTCAGCTCTTCAATATCGGCTTTGACCTCGGGATGGGTCTCCATCATGTCCTCGATCTTGTTACAGGCGAGGATGACATTCGAGTGTCGGCAGGAGAAGAACGCGCCGATATCGGCGAGCGGGTAATCGGTGAGCTTGCGAATCAGGTACATACAGACATGGCGGGCGTAGACGATATTTTCTTGTCTCTGTCGGCTCTTGATGGTGTCGACCGAGAGGTGGAACCGCTTGGAGACTGTCTTGAAAATGCGGTCGAGGGTGTACGAGTTTTCTCCCGTCCCCGATTCGATATCCGAGAGCGCCCGTTTCGCGCTTTCGAGCGAGATGGGGGTGCCGGTCAGGACATTCATGGCGCGCAGGCGGCGGAGCGCCCCCTCGATCGTCCGAATGTTGCTCTTGATATGGTCCGCCATGTAGGTCACGATCTCGTCCGAGAGGGTAACCCCTTGTTTTTCCGCCTTCGCCTTGATGATGGCGGCGCGGAGTTCGGGCGTGGGCGGCTGGATATCCGCCGTCAGACCCCACTCAAACCTTGTGCGGAGGCGGTCCGCCAAATTGTTGATTTCACACGGCGGACGGTCGGAGGTCAAAATAATCTGTTTTTGGTTTTCAAACAGAGTATTGAATGTGTTGAATACCTCTTCCTGAATGGCATCTTTCCCGGCAATAAAATGGATATCGTCGATCATCAGGACATCGGTCGAGCGGTATTTCGCGCGGAAGTCTCCCGTGGTCTTGCGGTGTAGGGCTTCAATCAGTTCGTTGACGAAGTCCTCACAACGTATGTAAATGATTTTCGTCCCGGGGGAGCGCACTTTGATCTCATTGGAAATCGCGTAGAGCAGATGGGTCTTCCCGAGTCCGCTCTGCCCGTAAATGAAGAGAGGATTATACTTTTCTTCGAGCGGGTTGGTCAGATATTCCTCATCGGTGGTAAAGGACATGGCGACCGCATAACACGCCGCGTACGCGAATCGGTTGGAGTCCCCGATGATGAAGTTCTCGAACGTGAAGCCGCTGACAATATCGCTGCCTTCGATATTCCGCGTGATCTCTTCGTTTCTCTTTCGCTCCTCTTCTTCCTGCCTACGCACCTGTTCTTCTTCGACCCGTCGGTCTTCCTCTTCCGACGCTTGTCTCTTGATTTTTTCGAGGTCCTCTTCCCGCACGGTGATCACCACTTTTGCGGGAAACCCCAAGAGAGAAGAGAAAATCTCGGAGAGAACGGGAATCCGATGCTCGGAAAGAATATTCTGCTTAAAAGAAGTGGTGGTGGAGAGAGTCACGGTGTCGCCCGCAATCTCTTCGACTTCCAAGTCTTTGAACCACAAGTTGAATACCGCGTCGGGAAATTTTGTTTCCAGTTGCGCGAGGACTGCCGCTTGCAAATCCTGATATTGTTTCATCCCGCTCTCCTTTACATGAGACTTTTCCCGTATATTATACTTTATATACAAATATAAATCAATCGCGCGCCCGCGTTTAATATAAAAATTTTACAATTTATTCATATTTATATAGAAAGGCACCTGTTTCCGATAAAAAAGAGTTTCCCGAAAAGAGAAACTCTCATTATAAGCAGAGTGAATGATACCATCAAGTGCAACACTTGCAAAAAAATAAATTTTACCCGCAAACCTGCTAATCGTGTCGGTACGACACAAAGCGAATCGGTACATGATGTGCAAATCCGACTATGTGTGCTGTCTTGTGCGTTGAATTGCCTTCTCCTGTGGGAGAAGGGGGACCGCGCGAGCGGTGGATGAGGAGTTAGAGGAAAAAACAATGCTTCACATCAAAGACGAATCCATTAAAAACGCCTCATCCGTCAGCCCTTGGCTGCCACCTTCTCCCACGGGAGAAGGCATGACTTTGGAATCTTTTTCGGTTCCGGATAAATGAGGACTTCACGGTGAAAGGAATCATTAAGTGTTGCACTTCATTTGACAATTCACTAGCGGAAATAATCTCTATTACTGTGTTTTCGGTTTAGAACTAAAGAGAATCGCCGCGAGATAGCTGAAGACCAAGGCGGCGGTCGTCCCGGCTGCTGCTGCGGTGAGAGGACCCGTCATGACCCCGAGGAGCCCGCTCGTGTCCACGGCGTCGCGCACCCCCTCTGCGATATTCCCGCCGAAGCCGATGAGCGGGACGGTCGCCCCGGCGCCCGCGAGGTTTTTGAGCGGGGTAAAGAGCCCGAGGGCACCCAGCACCACCCCCGCGACCACATAGAGCACGAGAATGCGCGCGGGCGTGAGCGCGGTATAGTCGATCAGCAGTTGGGCGATGAGGCAGAATAACCCGCCGACAAGACCCGCCCAAAACAGGTGGAGAAAGAATGTTCCCATATTGCTATCCTTTCGTTTGCCGCTTTGTTACCGTTTCGGAGCGTGGAGTTCAATCACGGGTGCCACGCCGAGGATGGTTTTCCCCTGTAACACGCTCGACGGGCTCATGAGCGCGCCTGTCGAGAGAAACAGAATCTTGCGGTATTCGCCCGCTTCGAGCGCGGGGAGAAACTTCGCCGCGAGGACGGCGGCACTGCACCCGCACCCAGACGCGCCCGCGTGGACATCTTTTTCTTTCAGGTTATAGAGCAGGGTGCCGCAATCGAGATGGTTTTTCGAGAGGTCGATATTCTGTTTTTTGAGCAGAATTTTTAGTAGTTCCGAGCCCTCGTCCCCGAGGTCGCCCGTGACAATTGCGTCATAGTCGTCCGGTTTGGTGTTTGTGAGTGAGAGGTAGGAAGAGATGGATGCTGCTGCCGCGGGTGCCATCGCGGCACCCATATTGAACGGGTCGGAGATGCCGCCGTCTTTCATCACCCCGACCATCACGCGGACGATCTGCGCGCCCGCCGCGTCTTTTTTGAGCAGAAACGCGCCGCCCGCAGTCGCCGTCCATTGTGCGGTCGGGGGACGCTGTCCGCCGTATTCCACGGGGGTGCGGAATTGCCGCTCCGCCGCGCTGTTGTGCGAGGTGGTGACTGCCGCGGCGATGGGGGAGTTCTCACAGGCGGAGAGGGTGAGAGATGCGAGGAGCAACCCTTCTGTGCAGGTGGAACAGGCACCGTAAATGCCGACGAACGGAATCTCGGTCTCCAAATGCCCGATGGACGAGGCGACGCATTGATTTTGTAAATCGCCCGAGAACAAAAACGAAATCTCTTTGTGAGAGAGGTTAGCCCGCCCGAGGGCGAGCGCGAGCACCTGGTGGGAGAGTTCACTCTCCGAGAGTTCCCAGGTTTTCTGCCCGAAACGGTCGCTCCCGTCCGTGAAGTCGAGGGAGGCGCCGAGCGGACCTGCCGCCTCTTCCTTTCCGCCTGCGGCAGCGTACGCGAAGATACCGACGGGGCGCGCGAGCGTGATGACTTGTTGCATGGTAAATTCCTTTCCCGATTCTCTTTTGGAATTATCGGACAAACAGCGTGAAAATATAATAGATAAGACCCCAAACCACGCCAGCGAGCGTCCCGAAGAGCAGGACGGGTCCCGCGACCGTGAAGATCTTGGCACCCACGCCGAGTAAGAGTCCTTCGCTCTTGTTGTCGATTGCCGGGGACACCACCGCGTTCGCGAATCCCGTCACAGGCACGAGGGTCCCCGCCCCTGCGAACCGCGCGATTCTGTCAAAGACGCCGATGCCGGTCAGGAGCGCGGCGAGAAAGACGAGCACAATGGTGGTGACGGTCCCCGCCGTTTTGAGGTCGAGCCCGAGCGCGACCCAGAGTTCGGTGAGACATTGCCCGAGGATGCAAATGCCCCCGCCGACAAAAAAGGCGGCGAGACAGTTTTTGAGCGCGGGAGAACGCGATGCGCGTCGCTTGACCAGTTTTCCGTATTCTTTCTTTTCCATCTTGTTTGTGTCAGTCTCCTTTTTGTCAGTATGTCCGCGTTTTTTTAAAGATATTCCCGCGCAGCGGACTTTTTCGGATGAATGTAAGTCGAGTGCCGAAAAATGAATTGTCAAATGAAGTGTAACAGATGGTGAAACATTGTTTGTAAGATCCTCATTTGCCTTGAACCGCAAAAGATACCCGGGTCGCGCCTTCTCCCGTGGGAGAAGGTGGCAGCCATCGGCTGACGGATGAGGCGTTTCACAACGGTTTCAAATTAGGCGTAAAGTATTGTTTTTCATTTCTGACTCCTCATCCACCGCTCACGCGGTCCCCCTTCTCCCACAGGAGAAGGCAATTCAAAGCGAGGGACGGCACGGACGGTCGGGATTTGCATTTGATGTATCAATCACCATAATAAAAAAGGACTGCCCGTAGACAGTCCGAATTAGTGTGGGGTCGTCAGGTCGCCTAATGGGTCGAAGCCGACCATGTACGCGAGGACGGTGCGGAGAATCGCATACAGCACGGCGACGACGGGGAGGAGCCAAAAAATCTTGGGGTGAATGCGTTTGAGTTTGGTCTCGTCGCGGGTGATGCAGGCGAAGAGAATCCAAAAGTCCGTCCACAGAATGAGGAGTGCCGCGAGAAAGAAAGTCGGGTAATAGAGGAGCGAAAGGAGCGGATGCCCCGTGAGAAATGCCGTGAGAGCACGGGTCGCGCCGCACCCGGGACAATAGACGAAAAAGGTCTCGCGGATGCGGCAGTCGCCGATATAGTGTTCGGTCGAAAAGGTGAGAGAGACGAGCAGGAGATAGAGTTCCGAGAGAATGAACCCGATGGCATGCAGGACGGCGGTCCACTTCAGCGTCTTTTTCAGTGTGTCGCTCATGCGCGTCTCCTTTCGTTTTTTTCATTGTAACAGATTGTCATGCAAACGGCAAGCGCATGATTGACATTTGCCCACGGATTTGGTATAAAGAAAGAGAAGAGAACCCGGTGTCTCATACCGAGAGACCCCGATGTGATTCTCTCA
This sequence comes from Clostridia bacterium, assembly GCA_028720145.1. Lineage (GTDB taxonomy): Bacteria > Bacillota > Clostridia > Oscillospirales > CAG-272 > UBA1740. The sequence goes on along the minus strand of JAQYLJ010000003.1, from coordinate 10,764 downwards.
TCCCCTCGCATCGGGTCACGGAATACCGTACCCGAAGAGAAAATGATACCCTCGCGCAACAGGCGCGTATATAGGAGGCAGATATGGCGGAAGATCCGAAAAAGTCGGGCGATTATTTCGACCCGTTTTCAAAAGACGGCAACAGCGACACACAGGGCGGTGGCGTAAATAACGGCTCCACCCCGATGGGAAATTCCTCGGGTGACGGCGCGTCCTCGGGCGGATACGGCAGTTTCGGCAGACCCGAAGGGACGAGTGGTCAGAACCCGCAGGGAAATTCCGCGCCGTATAACGGCAACGCGGGAAACGGCGGAAACGGTTTCTACGGCCCCGATTATTTTTCGGGTGCTCACACGGGCGGCGGCAGCGGTTTCGGTTACGGACCCGGGGGACCGACATACACCCCCACACAACCTGCCGCACCTAAAAAATCGGCGGGGAACGGTCTCGCAATTGCCTCCATGGTGTGCGGGATTGTCGCGTTCGTGATTTGTTGCGTGGATTATATCATGCTGGCGCTCGGGATTGTCGCCATCGTCTTGGCGGTCGTCTCGCGCAGCCAAAACGGGAAATTCAGCGGCATGGCGATAGCAGGTCTTGTCCTCGGGATTCTTGCGGTCGTATTCTCGCTCGTCTCGATTATCTGTGATGCGCTGTACGGCAGCCAGATCACCGCCTATTTTGAGGACCTGATGAACCAAATGCAAGAAGAAGCGCAAAACGGCGGCGGGAGCTCGTCGGGTGGCAGCGGAGACGGCGGACAACTGCTCTGAGGCGAATTTTGACTTTTCTCGAACGGCAAAACACACAGGAGAGAATTATGCGTGCACCCGAACTGACGACCCTCTGTTATCTCGAACGAGACGGGGCGTACCTGATGCTGCACCGCAACCGCAAGAAAGAGGATGTCAACGCGGGGAAATGGATTGGTGTCGGCGGGCATTTTGAGCCGAGTGAAAGCCCCGAGGATTGCATGAAGCGCGAAATCTACGAGGAGACGGGTCTGACCGTCACTTCATGGCGTTTTCGCGGTATCGTGACCTTCTTGACCGATGGCGGCATCTGCGAGTATATGCACCTCTTTACCTGCGATGCGTGGCAGGGCGAGGAGATCCCCTGCGACGAGGGCGACCTCGAGTGGGTGGAAAAATCCCGCGTACCGTCGCTCCCTCTGTGGGAGGGCGACCGCATCTTCCTCGACCTCATTGCGCGTTCCTCCCCGTTCTTTTCTCTTAAACTCTCGTACCATGGCGACCGCCTCGTCTCGGCGGAACTGGACGGCAAACCCCTCGCGGTGGGATAAAGTCAAAAACAAAACAAAAAAGGAGCGTAACGGAGTTTCCCATAGGGATTTTATTACAAAATAAAAGTATAGCACACTATACTTCACCAAAGGTGAAATGTAGTGTGCTTTTCGTATCCACAAAAGATTTAGAATGAAGTTATATTTTTAGCCTTGTGGCTAAAAGTGATATGCAAGGGGCTTGCGTTATATTTCGGCTTTCAGCCGAAGTTATATTATATTTGCCTTAACTTTCCCAAAGGGAAAATATAACTTTGCTGAAAGCAAAATATCACGCCGCAGGCATATAACTTGCCGAAAGGCAAATATAGTTGCGGCGTAGCGATAATCCCTATCGCTACGCCACGAACGGCTCCTTTTTTTTGTTGCGGCAAATCCGACTTTGCTTGCGAGTAAATTCTGCGGCGGAATCGCGAAATGCGCCGCCCATGATTGTTCTACGATGCCGTAGGGCGGGGGCTTGCTCCCGCCGTTTTGCAGTTGAAACTCAAAATATCCATAGATACGGCTGAACATAATTACATGGTTCTTCAATCTCTCCGCATTTGGAATATTTGATGCTGATTGTTCGGCGGGAGCAAGCCTCCGCCCTACGGCACGGGAAGATGCGGCGGGAGTAAACCCTCGCCCTACAAGTCGATTTTAATTGATTCGGCAGGAATACAATCCCGCCCCACAATGCGAAGTAACAAACCCGTTTTGTTTTGCGTGCATGGTGTTATCATAGCAAACGCGTCGTGCAAAGCCCACCCCGACTATTCCTCTGAATATAACTCGTCGTAGTGCCATCGAATTGGATTTTCACAAATATACTTTGCAATTTCTTCATAATCCTCATGCCCGCGGATAATATGCTCGTGAAATGAGGTTTGGAAAAGTTTTTCGGTAAATCCTAACTTTTTACATTCTTTTATTGTCAATGATTTATAGGCACAAACAATATCCATAATCGTAGGGCGGGGGCGTGCTCCCGCCGCTTGGTTGTTCAAACAGAAAATTGCATGGATATGGTTTGGCATAATCACATAGTGGTCGACCGACAAGAAGGAATACTGTTTTTTCAAAATCAACAACTGTTGTTCTGCAATCTTACCGAATTTGGAATACTCGATATCGTACATTTCGGCGGGAGCAAGCCCCCGCCCTACGGAGTCGGTTCCGGTTGATTTTGCGGGAACCATTTTTTCTACAATGCGGGATAGCACACACCGTCTGTTTTGCGTGCATATGGTTATAAAATATGCACCGGCAGAACTGTAATCAAAACTTTCAAGCCGAGGGTGTTTTCTTTTCGGTAATTCGTTTTTCATTTTCATCACTTAACACAAAACCGACAGAGAAATAGCGGCCCTGCCGATTCTTGTATCACATCCTTATGAGATACTGTGTAAAGAGTTTATTTTTGCAGGTTTTACGATACTTCAAAGGTCACGCTTTTCGGCGGGAGTAAACCCCCGCCCTACGGCACGGGAGGATGCGGCGGGAGTAAACCCCCGCCCTACACATTCAAATCTCACTTCGTCGCAGACGAAACTTCACTTTCTGCAAAGCAGAGAACTTCACTGCGGCGCGGCACACCGCGTCGCGCCTACTATTTCTCCATCACGTCATAAGGCGACAGGATGCCGAGCAGGGGCGCGTGGGTGGCGCCGTTTTCGGTGACGAGCAGGGCGCGGATTTTGGTGTTCCGTCCGTAGGCGTGGGAAAAGAGAGACTCCGCCTCGTCGAGCAGGGTGTCGGGCGAGACAAAGCGATAGACCGCCGTGGAGACGGCATCGAGGGAGAGGTAGGGGGAAATCTCCCCGACAGTGGTCTCCTCGGTCAGGGGGAATTTTTCCACGAGCAGGCGCGAGGCGGTCTCGGTCGAGAGGATTCCCTCGACCCGCTCTTGCACGAGACAGGGGACGCGCGACAGATTCCGCTTTTCCATCTCCCGCATGGCAGAGAGGACCCGTGTTTCCGGCGCAACCGTGTAGAGACGCGCCCGCGGGGTCATCCTCTGTGAGACGCGCACGGGGTTTTCGAGCAGGTCAATGAGCTTCAAGAGAAACGGGTTCATCCCCGCCCCGGGGATGATGGGTGGTGCCCCCTCCACCGAGACCTCGTGCGTGAGCAGATTGCGTACCTCCCGACAGCAGTCGAGTTCCTCTCGGTAGGGCGCTATCTTCGGATGGCGGAGCAGGCGCGAGATGACGCTCCCGCTTTTGCCGCCGGAATCCCGCGGCAAAAACACAGCCGCCGCCGCGTCCAGGCGGCGGTAGTTTTCGAGAAATTCGGAGACCTCTTTGTTCACTTTCGGGTTCCTTTCGTTCGGTTGATTCTTTTACACAAATGCGCGCGGGATAACGCGCAGGCAGAAAAAGGAGATTGCCCGCGCGGGCGTCGCGCCTCGGCTCCCGTACATGCCCCGAGACGATGGAGGTCTCAAGGCACAAGGGAGCGAGCAAAGACGCTCGGAAAAGGCGCGGGCAAACGGAAATCGAAACCGGCATTGTTGTTTTCTCCCGTCGGCGCGCAAAAACGCCGCGCGATTGAAGCGACTATTTCCGGTTATTTTTCAAAGAAACGCAGTCCCGCCGTGTCGGACACCGGCAGGGAGAAAGAGACCGCCCGCGCGGGGGTCGAGAGACCCGCTTTCTCGTTGACCCCTTCCATAATGGCGCGTTTTTCGTCCGCGCGCGCCACAATGAAGAGCATTTCTTTTTCTTCCGCGAGGGAGATGCCGTAGAACTTCTTGGCGATATCGGTGCCCGTCCCTTTGGCGTGGAGCACCGTCCCTCCGCCCGCGCCCGCGGCGCGCGCCGCCTGCATGACTTCATCGGTATGTCCGTTTTCGCAAATGATGACGATGAGTTCTTTATCGGTCTGCATAGGATAGGGCTCCTTTGTCATTTCATCTTGTTCATGTCCGCCCGCGAATCTGGCGAGCGCGACGGCACCGCTGATGCTGGTGAGGGGGAGAATCAGCGCGATTCCGCGGTGGGGGAGATCAATATGGATTTCGTTTGTCAGCGCGTCGAGCAGTTCCTCCGCTTTGTTGCGGGTGACGAGCGAAAAATGTGCGACTTTTTCGGTGCGTGTGAGACCGAGTAGAGCCAGCGTATCCGGCTCCACCGTGCCGACACAGGGCACACTGAACACCCGCGGGACCTCGTGGCGGGTAAAGAGGGAGAGAAACTCTTCCTGCTCCCGTCGGTTCGAGACCGCGAGCATGAGATACATCTTTTGCATGGTGTCTCCTTTCCCGTGTCAGAAGTCGATGATTTCTTCGCGAATCAGCGAGAGGTCCGCCCCGTCGCGCGTCGCGCGTTTGAGTTTCATATGGTAGACCACGCCGAGAATCTGAATGAAAACCAGCGGCGTCATCGCCACCATGGCGACCACCCCGAAGGCGTCGGTCATGAGATTGTTCCCCGCGGCATTACAGACCCCCATGCTCATGGCGAGGAGAAAAGTCGCGGTCATGGGTCCCGATGCGACCCCGCCCGAGTCGAACGCGATGGAGGAGAAAATGTCGTCGGTGAAGAAGGTCAGAATCAGCGCGAGCGCGTAGCCGACCGCGAGAAAAAACATGACCGAGATGCCGGTCAGGGCACGTAGCATCGCGATACCGACCGAGAGGGCGACCCCACAGCCGATGGAGACCGAGAGCGCCTTTTTCGGAATCGCGCCCGCCGTGACCTCTTCGACCTGCTGTTCGAGGACGCGAATCGCGGGTTCCGCCGCGGTGAGGAAGTAGCCGATCACCATGCCGATGGGAATGACAATCCAAGCGTAACTGTGGCTCCCAAGGGTGGTGCCGATGGAGTACCCCGCGGGCATAAAGCCGACATTCGCCCCGAGGAGGAACAGGGTCAGACCCACGAGCGTATAGACGAGACCCATAAGAATGCGGACGAGCACCTGACGGGAGAGAGGTTTGTGGAGTGCCTGATAGAGAAAGAAGAAGACCGCGATGGGCGCGAGGGCAATCACCATCTCCAAGAGATAGTCGGGCAGGGCTTTGAGGTAGGTCAGCCCCATCGCGCGGGAGTCCGAGAAGTTCACGGGCGTGAGATCGACCGCGCTTCCCCCTTCGGTGCCGAAGATGAGCCCCAAAACCAAGACCGAGATGATGGGTCCTATCGAGGACAGGGCGACAAAGCCGAAACTGTCGTTCTTTCCGTCCTTATCCGAGCGGATGGCGGACACACCGACCCCCATCGTCATGATGAACGGGACGGTCATGGGTCCGGTCGTGACCCCGCCGGAGTCAAACGCGATTGCCCAAAAGTTCTTCGGGACAAAGCAGGCGAGGGCGAAAACGATGATGTAGAACGCGAGGAGCAGGTAGCGGAGCCGCACCCCGAACACCACGCGGAGCATGGCGAAGACGAGGAACGCGCCGACCCCTGTCGCGACCGAGATAATCATGATGGGAGCGTCGACCGTCGGCACATATTTCGCGAGCACCTGGAGGTCGGGCTCCGAGACGGTGATCAGCGCCCCGATGCAAAACGACATGAGGATGACGACGAGGATTTTCCGCGACTTTGCCATCTCCGCGCCGATATAGTCCCCCATCGGGGTCATGGCGACTTCGGAGCCGAGCGAGAAGAACCCGATCCCGAGCGTCAAAAGGACACATCCCACGAGGAACCCGAGGAAAACCCCCGCTTCCAGCGGTGCTACGGTGAGGCAGAGGAGCAGAATGATGAGCGCCAAGGGGAGCACCGAAGAGAGTGCCTCCCGGAGTTTCCCCCGCAGAACCGAGCGGGTTTGTTTCATAGTACAATTCGTCCTTTGCAGTGTTGTTACTTCATTTTACTATATACCCACCGAAAAATCAACCGCCCCGCCCCCGCGCGTGGGATTATTTTGTCGACAAAATTCCCGTCGATAAACGCCACGAGGGGAAAGAACCCGCCCCCGTTTTCATGCAGGATCTCCAAACAAAAAAGAGCTATCGTGCGTCCCGTGAAAAAGCGCAAAAAATGCCCCGACCGCGAGGGTCGAGGCATGAAAATCAAAGGGAAACGGGTTCTTAAACAAGGGTCGATGAGGTCGAGCCGTCCCACAGCCGGAGATGTCCCGTGCCGGTGTTCGCGACCGGGTAGTCATTCGTCACGGTGTAGGACATATCGTAGTACAGAATCCCGCGAGAGCAAACCGAAACGCCCGAGAAGTTCCCCGAGACGAGCTTGGTGTTCCCCGTACCGGCGGTCGAGACCGACCAAAGCCCGGTATTTCCCGACGCGGTGTTGATATAGTAGACTTTGCCGTCCGAGAGCGCGAGGGATTGGATATTCACATTGGTCGCCAGCGTGGCGACCTTTTCGGTCGCGAAGGTGTAGGCGCAGAGGGTCTTGTCTTTCTGATTGTAGAAATACAGAGCAGTATCGTCGGCGACGAAAGTCTCCCCGTTCGTGATTTCGGTGGTCGACCCTGTCGCGATGTCGTAACTCATGAGTTTCTTATACCCGATTGCGGGGTTGGTGCAGAACCAGATCTTTCCGTCCCGATAGAAGAGGGCGAGGAAGTGGACGCTCTTGTTGGTAGAACCGTAGAGGGTTTCCTCTTCTTTATCCGCGGCGGTACTGTCGGGCTTCAAACGGCGGAGGGTGTTATAGGTCACGCCGTTGTCGACAAAGTAGATATAGTCATCGACAAAGAGGAGACAGTCGCAGCGGCTCTTCGAGATTCTCTCGGCTTCGCCGCCCGCGAGAGGGATGCGGTAGAGGTCATAGTTCGTGACGATATAGGTGCTGTAATACAGGTACCCGTCATGGAACCAGAACCCGCAGCAAGCGTCGGGAATCACTTTGTAGGTCGCGCGGGAGGCGGGATTATACTTGTAGAGGGCACCTCCGTCGCGGGCGTTGATGAACCAAATCTCGCCGTTATATTCGACCGCTTGGGCGTAACCCACGGGCGTGGTGTCGTCGACGGGGGTGAACGATGCCATGAGGTCGGTCACGGTCTTGGTCGACGGGTTGTAGCGGTGCAGGTGCTTATTGGACACCAAGTAGTAGTAGAGATTCGTGCCGTCACTCGTCAGACTGCTGACTTCGGCATTGACCACTTTGGTCCCGGGGAGACTCCCCTCTGCCGAGAGCGCGATGCGGTAGACACCGTCCCCGAAGATGGTACCGGTGAGCAGGTCGCTGTTGATGTAGTAGAGGTAGTCACCGAGTACGGTCAGGTTATCCCCGTGGTCGGTCGTCATCTTAACCAGTGTACCCGTCGAGGGAGAATACTTGTGAATGGCGGTGCCGGTCAGGGTGTGGACATTCAGATAGAGGACACCGTTCGATGCGACCAAGCCGGAGACATCCTTGTCCGTCAGGGTCTCGGGCGTCGGGGTGCTTGTCGAGAGGGAGATGCGCTTTAAGACCCCTTTGCTCCCGCCCGCGGCATAGTAGAGATAATTCCCGATGACCGTCAGGTAGGATGCTTTCTCGGTGGTGATTTGTACGGGCGCCTCATCCTCTTCATGGTCAAAAGCGATGCGCCAAATCCCGTTTTTGTTCCCCGTGTTCACGAGATTGTTGACGGCATAGTAGAGATAGGTGCCGTCAGTCGCGAGATATTCGCCACTCTCGGTGATAAAGGTTTGGAGAGAGCCGTCGGAGGACAGTTGCTTCACCGAGGACTTGTAAAGCCCTTTGCTGGTGAAGTAGAGGGTGCCGTTCGCTTCGGTGAAGAACTGTGCGTTCTCGTTCCCCGTCACTTTGGAGAGAGCGGAGCCGTCCCAGACATAGAGCAGATTGTCGTGGAGCGGATTTTGGAAATATACCTTCCCGCCGAAAGAATAGCAGTAGAGTTGCTCGAGGTCGGAGGTAATTTTCAGCGTGGCGGTGAGGGTTTTTGTCACATATCCCGTCCCCGAGAGGGTGGCGGTCACGGTGTAGGTGCCGCTGTCGGTCGCGCTCTCTTGCACGGTGCCGTTATAGGTATAGGTGACGCGCACTTCCGACGGGACATTTCCAACGACCGTCAGAGAATGGGGCAAGCCGTCATATTCGACCGATAGGTCGTCGAGGGTCACACCCGTGATTTCCAAGGGCGTGATGGTGAGGGTAGCGGTGAGGGTTTTGGTCACATACCCCGTGCCCGAGAGGACGGCTTTGACGGTATAGGTGCCATCAGCGGTCACACCTGCGACACTTTGGTCGTTATAAGTATAGGTGCAGGAGACCCCTGCGGGCAGGGTGCCCGTCACGGTGAGGGAGTGCGATGAGCCGTTATAAGGGACAGTTGCGCCTTCGAGTGTCACACCCGTGATTTCCAAGGGCGTGATGGTGAGGGTAGCGGTGAGGGTTTTGGTCACATACCCCGTGCCCGAGAGGACTGCTTTGACGGTATAAGTGCCATCGGCGGTCACACCCGCGACATTTTGGTCGTTATAGGTATAGGTACAGGAAACCCCTGCGGGCAGGTTGCCCGTTACGGTGAGGGCGTGCGATGAGCCGTCATAAGGGACGGTCGCACTTTCGAGTGTCACACCCGTGATGGTTTGCAGGGTGGGGTCATCCTCGTCCCCTTGGTCGGGGGAACCGCCGTTCCCGTCGCCCGAACCGGGCGTATCGGTACCCCCATCGGATGAATCCGGGGGCGTGGGTGTCGTCGTATCTCCGCAGGCGGAGAGCAGGACGCAGATCGAGAGACAGAGAATCAGTAATAACAGCGCGGATAGTTTTTTCATGTATTTACCTCCCATGGATCGTGAAAAATACAAAGGGTTGAAAACGGAGAATCAATAGAAGATGGCGAGAAATCCGACACTTGCCGATGGCCGCGTCGGCTTATTTCTCATATTTGGCGAGGGTTTCTTTTGCCCTTTCGATGCTTGCTAGATTGGCGTCCAGATCGCGGCGATGGAAGGAGAGAGCAAAGGGGAATGCAAAGACGCCGAGGACAAGACCGAGTACCGTCGCGAGCACGGTAGCGCAGACCGCAACGACAAAATTCAAAATGGCGAAAAGCACCTTTACGGTAATGAGAAAAACAATACCGTCGAAATCGAGCGAGAAGATGATGCCCGGCATTTTCGAGAAGCCCCAAGAGGAGACATCCTCCCACATTTCTCCGATAAAGGTGTTCCCCAAAAACACGCATACAAGGAAAGTGAGGAGAAGAACCGAAAGAGCGATTCCGGCGACGAAGAATGCCGCGAAGTGCTCTCTATTGAAGCAAGCCAAGACGATGAAAAGCGCCAACAGCGCGATCGAGGCGATCGGGCTCCAAATCCACGCGCGTTTCCACTGGGTATTCAGTTCGTCCTGCTCTATGCGCAGCTTGTTTAACTTCTCTTTCTCGTCGCACGCGACGCACAGGACGCGCTTTTCGGTCGAGCGACCGTGCGTTTCGGTCTTTCTGCGGATTTCTTCCGAACGGTAGAGGGGTTTGTTACAGGTTTCGCAGACCGCGAGGACGGGCTTCGCCGCAGTCTCCACATAACGCACCGCCGGTGCAGGCGCGGGTGCGGGCTCCTGCTTTGGTGCGGGTTCCTTCCCGAACAGTTCGTCAATCGAGACCGAGAAAATGGTCGCGAGCTGTTCGAGGGTTTCGAGCGAGGGTTCTACCTCGTCGTTCTCCCATCGGGAGACCGCCTGTGCGGAGACATTGAGTTTCTCCGCCAAGTCTTTTTGCGTGAGATGCTTTTCACTTCGCAAAGTTTTGAGTTTTTCACCGATTTGAATCATACTGTTCTCCTTGACTGAAAATTTTATCGAGGTTCATGCCGGTTTTATTATCTACGGGGCGGGAGAATCTGTCAACCAACAAAAACGGGAATTCTGTCAACAAAATGTGGAACCATCAAGAAAATCGGGCAACACGCCGAGAAAAAGAATTCAACCGTTTGTAGAATTGTGACATATACATCATATAATGTAAAAGTCTATATGTCAAGAGGAAAATGCCGATATAATGATACTATCCGAGAGGAGGTGGGAGAGATGCGCTTGCGAATTCAGGAGATTTTACGAGAACAGGGAAAGACGAAATATTGGCTGTACATTCGTCTCGGTCTCAGTTACGGGAACTTCAACCGCCTCATCAAAAATCAGACGAAAAGTATCAAGTTCGAGAATCTGAAATGCCTGTGCGACATTTTGGGATGCACACCGAATGATTTATTCGAGGAATACCATTCTCCCGCCGCGCACGACGAGAAAAAACAGATTCCGCCGAGCGGCGAACAATAAGCGAGAGCGGGTGCCCCGCCCCGATGCGGGCGGTTCGGTGTCAAACGCGAAGGCGCACCCGCAAAAAGAAACCCCCATCCGAGTTTGGCTTGAAACAAGCGGCTCGCATGGGGGATTTTTGTTTTTTCGCGCGGGAGACAGGATGGGATAGCGGGGAAGACAGATAAGCGAAAAATCGGAAATGATAAGAAAGCAAAAAAGAGAAATACAAGAACAGAATAAAAGAAAAAAGAAACTCAAAAAGAGAACCGAAATAGCAAAACGGGGAGCACC
>JAQYLJ010000002.1 GCA_028720145.1 Clostridia bacterium | reverse complement strand
CGACAGTCAACTTACCGATAATATCTAATGCGTCTTTGATAGTAGGCATATCCAATTACCTCCTTCGGTGGTACTGTTTCTTACTATTATTATACGCTATTTCTCGTCAAAAATCAACCATTTGTTGTGACAGAGCCTTTTGAAAAAAGGGGCGCGCCGGTCTCCCGAGCGCGTCCCAACCTAAGTGAGGCGATTTTGATGCGGGGTTCCCAGGGGCCCCGAAGTCAGCGTCTGTTGCGCCCAAAGAGACGCACCAGATAAAAGAAGATGTTGATGAAATCCAAATAGAATTGCAGTGCCGTATAGATAGCGTACTTCGCCGTCAGTCGGCTGTCCCCGCCCGCGTTCTCATAGAAGCGACGGAGACGCTGTGCGTCGACTGCCGTGATGCCCAAGAAGAGGACAAGTCCCACGCAACTGATAATGATCTCAATGGTCTCGCTGTGAATGAGAATCCCGACAATGGTGAGAAACACCAGTCCGACAATCCCCGCGAGGAAGACATGCCCGAACGCCGAGAGGTCCCGCTTCGTGGTATGCCCGAGCAGCGCCATGATGGCGAACGAGAGTGCCGCCGCCGCAAAGCACAGATAGACGCGACCGAGATCATAGAGGACAAAGATATAGGAAATCGAGAGTCCCGTGAGCAGCGCATAGAAGAAGTACATCGCGATAAGTGTCCCGACCTTCGCCCGCGGAAGCATCGCGCTGAACGCAATGACCGTCACGACCTCGGCGACGAGGAGCGCGACTGAAACATAAAAGTTAAATACAAACAGATGCGGCAGAAAAAGTGCCGTCACAATCGCCGCGCCGAAAGTCACGGCGAGACCGAGCGCCATCAAAGCATACGTCTTTGTCAGGTGTCGGCGATAATCCGCGACCCTGTCGCGGTCATAGGATTCCCCGATGGGTGAATAGTACATACTTTGCCTTTGGGCGACGGTTTCGCCCGTTATCGATATTACTATATCCAATGATTATGACAGACCTGTAAACGAACTGAAAGCCGTTTGTTAAAAGTGTTTTTGAGATACGCGAGTCGACCATTTTTTCATCGAAAAAGGCACCGCTTGCGGGCGATGCCTTTCGTGTTTCATTTCTTTTCGCAGACAAAGAAGAACGGCGAGGTGGGCGAATTGATAATCTGAATCCGCGTCACCGAAATCTTGTGTCGGTCGAGTGTGCGGAAATAGGCGTCGAGTGCCTCCCCTTCGAGCGTCCCCTCTTCGTGACCCGGATAGACCGCGACGAGCAGGATGCCGTCGGACGCGAGCAGGTCGACCGCCGCCGCGACTGCTGGTAGCGTGGTCGTGCGCATGGTGGTGAGCTCCTTATGTCCCGACCCGGGGAGATACCCGAGGTTGAACATCCCCGCCTTGATAGGCTCGGTGACATATTCCCGCACCCGATCGTGGGACGCGAGAATCAGCGTGTAGTTCTCGGGTGCTCCCTCAGAAACGAGGTGCGCCCGCGTATTTTCGAGCGCGCGCTCCTGAATATCGAATGCGTAGACCCGTCCGCTCTCCCCCACCGTCCGAGAGAGGAACAGCGTATCGTTCCCGTTCCCCATCGTGAAGTCTACGGCGGTGTCTCCCTCGTGCAGATGGTTTAGGATAAATCTCTTTTGCTCGGCGAGCAGGTCAATCATATGTGTGTAGTTCCCCATGGCGGGCGTCCTCCGATGCCGTGTCTTCCCTCATGCTTTGTCCGGTTTGATGGATGCGCCGGATGCGGTGGAGACATAGGCGGTGTAGTTGGTGGAATAGGTGACATAGCCGGGTTTGGCTCCCGGCGGTTTCTTGACATTGCGGACACGGGTATAGTCGACCGCGACCGCGTCTCCCGTAACTCCCGAATGGACGGCGGCGAGGGTCGCCGCGAATGTGTAGTCCTCCGCAGGCGGTTCTTCTCCCGAGGCGAACAGAATGACATGAGAGCCGGGTGCCCCCTTGACATGGAACCAAAGGTCGCCGCGGGTCGCCGTGCGGAAGGTCAGTTCATCGTTCTGCAAATTGTTCCGTCCGACGAGTACCCGGTACCCCGCGGGAGAGGTGTACGCGAGCGGGCGGGATTTTCGGTTCTTCGGCGGGGTGTACCCTTTCATGCGGGAGGCGTACCCCGCGCGCCAGAGTTCCTCGCGGATTTCGTTGAGATCGGTCTCCCCCTCCGCGCGGTTGAGCGCGTCGCGGACGCTTTCGAGGTACCGAATCTCCTCTCGGCTCTTCGCAATCTCCGCGGTGAGGGAAACCGAAGCGTGTTTGGCTTTGGTATAATATTTATAGAACCGCTGTGCGTTCGCAGCGGGGGTGAGACGCGGGTCGAGTTCGATGGTGACCGTCACGGGCGGGTCGGCGTAATAGTCCTCGGTGACGAGTGCGGTATCTCCGCGGGAGAGCCGCCAAAGGTTCGCCGTCAAAAGATCGCCTTTTCTCTGCCAGAGGTCGCCTTTCTTCGCTTCCGCGAGTTCCTCGGTCTGACTCTCAATCTTACGGGACAGACGGGAGATCGCGCGCTCGACGATCCCAAAGAGGTCGGACGCTTTCTGTTTGACGCGGGAGAACCGTTCCCGCTCGCCGTAGCAGGCATCGAGGAGCGCTCCGCTGTCGGGGAAGGTCGTCACGCGCACGTCCGCGCCGAAATAGGTGAGCGGCGCATAGCAAAAGTCGAGCGGGGCCCCGTCGGAATCGGTGACGAGGGTCATCTCGTAGTCGTTGTCTTTCAGGCGGTCGTGCCACGAGGAGAAGCCATTCCACAGGCACCGTCCCGTGGTTTCTCGGAGACGGGTATCGGTCGCGCCGGTCGCACGATAGGTGATTTCCCGCGCCACCTGCAAGGCGGTCCCGAGATAGGTCGCGACGAGAAATTTATCGCACGGGGTCTCGGGGTCTGCAGCGGCAAACGCCGAAAGGAATCCCGCCTCGGTCTCATCAAGCGGTGCGCGCTTATCCTGTGCGGGCGGGAGCTCATAGGTCATGCCAGGGAGCACCTGCCGCACGCGACTGGTGGAAAAATCCACCGCGCGCATGACCGCGAGAATCTTGTCGGAACCGTCGAGCAGCATCAGATTGGAATACTTCCCCATCACCTCGGCGACGAGATATTTCTCGGTCGGGTACCCCATCTCGTCATACCCCGCGAAGGCGATACGCGCCACGCGCTCATATCCCTCCTGCTCCACGCGGAGCAGTTTCGCGCCGCCGAGATGCTTGCGCAGGAGCATACAGAACATCGGCGGGGTGGCGGGGTTCTCCTTGGTTTCTCCCGTGAGAGAGAGGCGGGGCAGACTCGCCCCCGCGCGTATCACCAGCCGCGGCGTGGTGCCGAAATGTCTGAGTTGCAGGACGATCTCATCGGAGGACGGCTGACCGATTTTCTCGACCTTTGCGTCGGTGAGGCAATGATTCAGTTCCCATACCACCGCGTGTAAAAAACCCGCATCGTATGCCACAGTCGTCTCTCCTTTCCGTCTCTTTTCGGACTATGTATCTTTATTTGTTTTTCGCTTTTTCTAAGCGAATTTGACCGTATTTGATTCTCCGTACGCTCGCCTTGTCATTCTTCCGAAAGCCATGCCGAAAAGGCGTCAAAATCCGCAAATACGCGGCACCCGGTCGAGAGCAGTCTCTCGCGCGTCTGGTGCCCGCCCTCTATGAGCGCACAGTCAAAGCCGCCCGCCGCCGCCGTCTCAGCATCATGGTCGGTGTCTCCGATCATCAGAACCCGCTCACCCGCGTGGGTCAGAGCATACCGCTTCGCTAGGTCGGTCTTGTCCGCGGCATAAATGTCACCGAGCCCGAACAGATGGTCGAAATAGGGGCGAATGCCGAGGGCGGTAACCCGCTCTTCGAGCATACGGTTCTCCATCGCGGAGAGCACCCCTTGTGCGACCCCCGCATCGCGGATGGCGTTCAGTACGGAAACACAGCCCTCCCGCAGGGGTGCGGTGTGCTCCCCCGCACGGTAAAGCGCCATCCACGCTTCCGCGATTTCTGCGAACGCCTCGCCCTCGTAGGGGAGCCCGATCGCGCGGTAATAGTTCTTGACGGGGAAGCCGAACGCCGCCCGATACGCCTCTTCCGACGGGATCGCGGGGAGCCCGCGCTGCCCGAGCAGTTGATTGGTCGCCGAGATGCCGAGTGCGACATCGTCGAGCAGTGTCCCGTTAAAGTCCCATAGGACTCTGTCATAATTCCGTATGTGCATATGGTCCTCTGTCTTGTCGGGCGAGATGCCCTCACTTCTTTTCGTGTTCGTCGAGTGCCGCGGCATACGACGGAAGCGGATTATTTCTTGCGATTTGCTTTCCCTATCCTATCACAATCAAAGAGAAAAGTCCAGTCGAATCCAAAGGGAAAGTCCGGTCATATCCAAAGGGAAAAGTCCGGCGGAGAATTGACTTTCCCGCGATTCCCTGTTACAATGGAATCGGGGAAAACTCCGCGGGAAACCGACCTCAAAACTCGGATTTCAAAAAAACACAACTGAAAAAGCTCCAGTCGTGTTTTCTCGTCTTGTATTCCCGTTTATTCGTCGGCTCCGTCCTCGGGGACAGGCGTATAGTCGGTCGCCGGCTCGGTCGTGAGTGTTTGTGCCCCGGCGATGACCGTACCCGCGCGCATCTGGACTTCGCGCTCTTTTGCGAGTTCCGCCTCATGCGCCGCGCGCTTCGCCTGTGCTTCGGCGAGGTCCTCCGCTATCTGTGCGGCGACCGTCTCGTCTGCCGCCTGTAAAAACCCGTTGAATGCGTCGGGATATACAAAGGTCTTATTTAAGTTTGCGAACCGAACCGTCACATACTTATCTTTCACTTTTTCGACAATGCCGTTTCCGAATACTTTATGCGTGACTTCGAGTCCTTCAAGCGCTACCATATTTTTATCCCTCTTTCCTGCTTTTGTGCGGATTTCATCACCAATCTATGCAAATCGGCGGTGATCCGTCCATCTAACAAGTGCAACGAATTATAGCAACGGTATATGAACAAAAATAGATATTTTTGTGAATAAATTATGTACAAATAGATATCCGCTCGGATTTCTTCTCGACACACTTTCGCAAAAGAAGACAAAGACGCCCCAAAAAGGAGGAAAATCGTGTTTTCCATACTGATAGCGGAAGACGACCCCAACACCAGAAGACTGATGTGTGCGGTCCTCTCCCGAAACGGCTATACCGCCCTGCCCGCGTCCGACGGCGTCGAGGCACTCAAAGTGCTTGACGAAAAGCATGTTGACCTGCTCATCGCCGATGTGATGATGCCGAATATGGACGGCTTTGAACTGACCCGCAACCTGCGGGCGGCGGGGTCCTCGCTACCGGTACTGATGGTGACCGCACGCGAGACGGTCGAGGATAAGCGAGCCGGGTTCCGCGCAGGCACCGACGACTATATGGTGAAGCCCGTGGACGAAGAGGAGATGCTGCTCCGCGTCGCCGCCTTGCTCCGCCGCTCCAAAATCGCGACCGAGCGGGAGATTCGGTTCGGGAACACGGTGCTCTCTTACGACGCATTTACCGTCACGGTGGGCGGTGAGAGCCAAACCCTGCCGCAGAAAGAGTTTTTACTGCTCTTTACGCTTCTATCCTACCCCGACAAAATTTTCACCCGACGCGCTCTGATGGACGAGATCTGGGACTTATCCTCCGAGACGGACGAACGCACGGTCGATGTACATATCAACCGTTTGCGCGACCGTTTCCGTTCGAGCACCGACTTCGAGATCGTCACCATCCGCGGGCTCGGGTATAAGGCGGTGATTCACACATGAAAAAAGCACCCGGACAAAGACACTACCACTGGTGGAGTATTCGGCTCTCTCTCGTATTCTTCTTTCTGTCGCTCATCGCGGGTTCCGCGCTCGTGACGACGGGGGTCTGTCTGATTCTTCACTTCGCGATTGACGGCATCTCTTCCAACCTCAAGGTTTGGTATCCGCTGATTGCCATTCTCTTCTTCTCCATGCTCGCGCTGATTCTCGCCGCGACCACCTCCAAGCTGTGGCTTAAAACCACCGACGAACTCTCGGTCGCCGTCAATCAGGTGTCGCAGGGGAACTACCATGTCAAGGTGAGCGACAAGGGGCACAAGGGCGAGTTCGGCGACCTCGTGCGCGCGTTCAACAATATGACAGAAGAGCTCTCCCATGTCGAACTCTTTCGTAACGACTTCATCAACTACTTCTCCCATGAGTTCAAGACCCCGATCGTCTCTATTCGCGGGTTCGCGCGCGAGTTGCAGTCCGATAAACTGACCGAAGAGGAACGGCAGGAGTATATCCGCATCATCATCGCGGAGTGCGACCGCCTGACCCGTCTCTCGACGAACATTCTTCTGCTCTCCCGCTTTGAGAATCAGCAGATCGTCACCTCGGTCACGACCTTCTCGCTCGACGAGCAGATTCGACACACCCTCGTCCTGCTCGAAAAGGAGTGGAGCGAAAAGAATATCAACCTCTCGCTCGAGCTCGATGAGGTGCAGTACACCACCAACGAGGAGATGCTCTCGCTCGTCTGGACCAACCTGCTCTCGAACGCCATCAAGTATTCCTCCGACGGCGGGAAAATCGAGGTCATCTGCGACAACGACACCGACTGCATTCATGTCGTCATCTCGGACGAGGGCATCGGCATCTCGGAGGAAGACCAAAAGCACATCTTCGATAAGTTCTTCCAGGCAGACCCCTCTCACGCGGGTACGGGGAACGGGCTCGGGCTCGCTCTTGTCCATCGCATTGTCGAACTCTGCGGCGGGACTATCCGCGTGAGCAGTAAAGTGGGACAGGGTTCATCCTTCACCGTGACCCTCCCGAAGACGGTTGACTGACAGAAATAAGCGAGACTGTCGACCGACCGCGAGAGCTGCACGGTCAACAGCTGATACAAAAATACCGTTTTTTGACACAAAGAGGAGCCGCATATGCGGCTCCTCTTTGCTTTTTTGAGGGGTCAAAACGGGAGATTCCAAAGCCCGACCGCCTCGAAGAACATCTTGATTCCCACGAGGCAAATGGCAATCCCGCCGAACAGCCCCCCGCGTTTTGTCTTTGCCCCGCCGAACAAATTACCGAGTTTCACCCCGGCGAAGCAGACGAAGAAAGTCACCACGCCCATAGCGAGACAGGCGATAAACCCCGGCACCGCGTCTACCCCGCACGCCATCGCGATGCCCGTGACGAATGCGTCAATCGAGGTCGCCACGGCGACGAGACACATCTCCCACGGACTGAATCGCGCACTATATCCGTCGCTCTCCCCGTGAAAGGACTCCCACACCATATTGAGCCCCACGCCGATGAGCAGTGCTGCGGCAATATACGGGGCGGCGATTGCTATAGGAGTCAGGCGGCGACAGTAGTACATGACGGCGTAGCCCGCGGCGGGCATCCCTGCCTGAAACCCGCCGAACCACCCGCCGACCGTCACCATATCCCGAAGCCCCACGCGCTCCCGCGCGATGCCCTGCGAGACCGAGACGGCGAGCGCGTCCATCGAGACCGCCAGCGCGACCGTCAACATTTCAAGAAAACTCATAGTGCATTGTATGTGGAAACATTCGCGGATATGCCGTGCGGCGGCGAATCGGCTGAAACGACAGAAGACCGATCACGAAAATGAACCGCAAAGACCCGTACATCTCGACACGCGAAAAAGAAAGAGGAGCCGAATCTCTCGGCTCCTCTCGGTGGTTTTTCAGTTTTTGAGCGAATGGATGGGCGCGGGGATTCTGCCGCCGCGGGAAATGAATTTTGCGGGGGAGCAGGTATTCAGGTTCATGATGGGCGCATGCCCGAGGAGCCCTCCGAAGTCCACCGTGTCGCCTGCGACCTTCCCTGCCGCGGGAATGACGCGGACGGCTGTGGTCTTGGTATTCACCACCCCGATGGATATTTCATCGGCGATGATGCCGCAGATGACATCGGCGGTGGTATCGCCCGGAATGGCAATCATGTCGAGCCCGACCGAGCAGACCGCAGTCATGGCTTCGAGTTTCTCGAGGGTGAGCGCGCCGCGCTCCACGGCAGCAATCATGCCCGCGTCCTCGGAGACGGGAATAAACGCGCCCGACAGTCCTCCGACATGGCTGGACGCCATCACGCCGCCTTTTTTCACCGCATCGTTGAGCATCGCGAGGCAGGCAGTGGTGCCGTGCGCGCCACAACTCTCAAGCCCCATCTCTTCGAGGATCTGCGCGACCGAGTCCCCGACCGCGGGCGTGGGGGCGAGCGACAGGTCAACAATGCCGAACGGGACGCCGAGACGGGCGGCTGCCTCTCCCGCGACGAGCTGCCCGACGCGGGTAATCTTGAACGCGGTCTTCTTAATCACATCGGCGAGAGTCGAGAGGTCACAGTCCCCCGCGCGCGCAATCGCGGACGCGACGACCCCGGGACCGGAGACCCCGACATTGATGGCGGTCTCGGGTTCTCCCATGCCGTGGAACGCCCCCGCCATAAACGGGTTATCTTCGGGCGCGTTCGCGAACACCACAAGTTTCGCGCACCCGATGGAATTTCTGTCCGCCGTGCGGCGCGCCGTCTCGACAATGGTGTCCCCCATCATGCGGATGGCATCCATGTTGATGCCCGCTTTCGTGGACGCGACATTGACGGACGAGCAGACGAGGTCGGTCTCGGAGAGCGCCTGCGGAATCGCGCGAATCAGGTGCTCGGCACCGCGGGTCATCCCTTTCTGTACCAGCGCGGAGAAGCCCCCGATAAAGTTGATTCCGATTTGGTCTGCCGCTCTTTGCAGGGCGTGCGCCGCCTTCACATAGCCGTCGGGGTCCATCGCGCCGCCGACGAGCGAAAGGGGGGTTACCGACACCCGCTTATTGACGATCGGGATGCCGTAAGTCTTTTCAATATCCCGTCCCACCTCGACGAGACGCGCAGCGGTACGGGTGATTTTATCATAGATTTTATCTGCGAAGCGGGCGGGGTCCTCGCTCACACAGTCGAGAAGAGAAATCCCCATCGTCACGGTGCGAATATCGAGGTTCTCTTCGCTTATCATGTGGATGGTTTCCAAAATGTCGGCAGTATTCAGCATGACAGGTCCCCTCAAATGTGGTGCATGGTATTGAAGATGTCCTCGTGCATGGCGCGGGCATCGAGTCCCCGTGCGCGTCCCATGGCGGTGAGCCCGTCCGCGAACTCGGAGAACGGTACAGTCGCCTTGTCAATCTCTACAAGCATAATCATGGCGAAGTATTCCGAGAGGACGCTCTGCGTAATGTCCAGAATGTTGACATGGCGCTCCGCACAATAAGTCGAGACTGCGGCAATGATGCCCTCGCCGTCCCGACCGGTAACCGTAATGACTGCTTTCATACCCATACTTCCTTATTTTGTTTTCTCCATTGTAGCGGATTTGCTCCGAAATCGCAAGAGAAACTTCGGAAAACGGCAAGTTTTTTCGTCTTTTCGTTCAAACCGCGGAATTCCCTCTTGCCCGCTTTTCTATTTTATGTTATGATAACACAAAATCATGATTGGAGGACACCAACATGGACCACTCGATTCTGAAACTGCTCGAAGACGACGGCCGTCTGACCGCCCATCAGATCGCGCTCATGTGCGACAAGGAAGAGGGCGATATCAAACGCGCCATCGAAGACTATGAGAAAAGCGGGGTCATCCTCGGCTATAAAGCCCTCATCGACTGGGACAAAACCGACAGAGAATATGTCAGCGCTCTGATTGAAATCAAAATCACGCCGCAAAAAGACCGCGGGTTCGACCGCGTCGCGGAGAAGATTTATAACTTCCCCGAAGTGCAGAGTCTGTATCTCATGTCGGGTGGGTTCGACCTCGCGGTTCTGATTGAGGGACGCACCATGAAAGAGGTCGCGTACTTTGTCGCGCGGAAACTCGCGCCCCTCGAAGATGTCCTGTCGACCGCGACCCACTTTGTCCTGCGGAAATACAAGGACAAAGGAGTGGTCTACGGTCCCGCCGTGGTGGATGAACGGGGGAACTGCCTGTGACACCCGACTATTCCGAACGGCTCTCGAAGCGCGCGCGGGCGATCGAACCCTCGGGCATCCGCCGCTTCTTCGATTTGCTCGACGACATGGAGGATGTGGTATCGCTCACCGTCGGGCAGCCCGATTTCATCACCCCTTGGCATATCCGTACCGCCGCTATCGAAAGTCTCGAGGCGGGGAAAACCTACTACACCTCGAACCGCGGTCTCACCCTGCTCCGCGAGGAGATTTGCAAATACCTTGCGCGGCGGTTCTCCCTCTCCTATGACCCGGCGAGCGAACTGCTCGTCACGGTCGGGGGCTCCGAGGCGATTGACCTCGTGATTCGCGGGGTGGTCGACCCCGGGGACGAGGTGATTATCCCCACGCCCTGCTTCGTCTGTTATGAGCCGCTCGTCACGCTGTCGGGCGGGGTTCCGGTCATCATTGAGACCAAGGAGGAGGACCTCTTCCGTCTGACCCCCGAAGCGCTCAAAGCCGCGCTCACGCCCAAGACCAAACTGCTGATTCTCCCCTTCCCGAACAATCCGACGGGTGCCGTCATGCCGCGGGAAGACCTCGAAAAGATAGCCGATGTCCTCCGCGGGACCAATGTCCTCGTGCTCTCGGACGAAATCTATGCCGAACTGACCTACGGCGCGCGCCATGTCTCGATTGCCTCTCTCCCGGGGATGCGGGAGCGCACGCTCCTCGTCAGCGGGTTCTCAAAGGCGTACGCCATGACCGGATGGCGGCTCGGGTATCTCGCCGCGCCCGCCGATATGGTGAAAGAGATTTTTAAGATTCATCAGTACGGCATCATGTGTGCCCCCACGACCGCACAGTTCGGCGCGATTGAGGCGATGCAAAACGGTGACGGTGATATCGCCGAAATGGTGGCGGAATACGACCGCCGTCGGAAGTACCTCGTGAAACGGCTGCGGGAACTTGGGCTCACCTGTTTTGAGCCGCAGGGTGCGTTCTATGTCTTCCCGAATATCTCCGAGTTCGGGATGACGAGCGAGAAATTCTGCGAGAAACTGCTCTACGATTACCGCGTCGCCATCGTGCCCGGTACCGCATTCGGCAAGTCGGGCGAGGGCTTCGCCCGTATCTCCTACGCCTACTCGGTCTCCCATCTCGACAAGGCACTCGAACGCATGACGCAAATGCTGCATGATTTAAGGAAATAATCCTCTGCAAAAGAACATAAAACGAGGCGCAACCCGCGGGTTGCGCCTTTTCTTTTGAACGATTCTATTGGTTTGTTCTTTCGGAATCCACTGCTGACAATCCTTTTGCAATCCCGACCGGGCGTGTCGCAGAGCGGACTTATGCGGCGAGCGTCTCTTTCTTCGCCTTTTTCCCCGCGTACGCTCTTTGACAGACTTTCACGATTTCGACCGTGGGGATGGTGAGGAGCGCCAGACCGATGGCGGTCGCGTACTCGCCGAAACTGATCGAAGCGAAGTCGAAGAGGTCGGAGAGGAACGGCACATAGATGACCAGCGCGGTCGCCGCGAACGAGAAGATCATGGCACCGAAGAGCCACTTGTTGTGTCCGCGGATCCCGAAGATGCTGCCCCGCTCGGAGCGCATATTGTAGGAGTGGAAGATCTCTGCCATCGACATGGTGAGGAACGCCATCGTCATGCCGTCACGGGAAGTCGAGAAGGTGTCCCAATAGGTCGCGAGCGCACCGGTGTGATAGAGTTCCATAAAGTGACCGAGGAAATACGCCGCCAAAGTCAGAACCCCGATCATCACGCCCTGGTAGGCGACATCGATGCCGAGCCCGCCTGCGAAAATGCCCTCTTTCTTATCCCGCGGGGGACGGTGCATGATATTTCTCTCGGCGGCTTCCATCCCGAGCGCGAGCGCGGGAAAACAGTCGGTGATGAGGTTAATCCACAGGAGATGGGTGGGTTTCAGAATGGTGAATCCCGCGAGACTTGCGATAAAGACCGCGATGACCTCCGCCATGTTCGAGGAGAGCAGGAACCGGATGGCGCGGCGGATATTGTCGTAAATGCGCCGCCCCTCTTTCGCCGCCTCGACGATGGTCGCGAAGTTGTCGTCCGACAGAATCATATCCGCGACATTCTTAGTGACATCCGTGCCCGTGATGCCCATGCCCACGCCGATATCGGCGGCTTTGATGGAGGGCGCGTCGTTCACGCCGTCACCCGTCATGGCGGTGACTCTGCCGAGGGCTTTCCACGCCTTGACGATGCGGCTCTTATGCTCGGGTTGTACGCGGGCGTAGACCGAAAACTCGGTGACGCGGGTCGCAAATTCCTCGTCCGAGATCCCGTCGAGTTCCGCTCCCGTGATGGCTTGGGACGCGTCGGTGAGAATCCCGAGTTCCCGCGCGATTGCCACCGCGGTATCCTTGTGGTCGCCCGTAATCATGATGGGGCGAATCCCCGCGGAGCGGCATTCTTCGATAGCCGCTTTCACCTCGGGACGCACGGGGTCGATCATGCCGACAAGCCCGATAAAGGTTAGGTCGTTCTCCATTTCTTCCCCGACATTCTCGGGGAGGCAAGAATGGGTGCGGGTCGCGGCGGCGAGTACGCGGAGCGCGTTGTCCGCCATTCTCTTATTCGCCGCGAGGATTTCCCCGCGTTTTGCCTCTGTCATCGGCTCCGCGCCGTCACTCGTCAGATAGTACGCGCAGCGGGAGAGCAGGACATCGGGCGCCCCTTTGGTGAACTGCACCACCCCGTCGGAGGTGCGATGCAGGGTCGTCATCATTTTACGCGAGGAGTCGAACGGCACCTCCCCGACGCGGGGGGAATCGGTCTCCAACTCTCCTTTCGGGAGCTCAAGGCGCAGGGCGTAGGCTACCAGCGCGTTCTCGGTCGGCTCCCCGACCACTTCGCCGTTTTCATCAATATGAGAGTCCGAGCAGAGTGCCATCGCCCGCGCGAGTGCTTTCTCGTCGGGGGTGAAGCTGTCGACCACGGTCATCTTATTTTGGGTCAGGGTGCCGGTCTTATCCGAGCAGATAATCTGCGTACAGCCGAGCGTCTCGACCGCCGAGAGTTTCCGAATCACCGCGCCCTGTTTCGACATCCGCGTGACCCCGATGGAGAGTTCGATGGTCACCACCGCCGCGAGCCCCTCGGGGATGGCGGCGACGGCAAGACTGACCGCGGGGATGAAGGAGCGCGAGAGAATCCCCGTAAAGGTGAAGTCATGCCCCTTGATGATATTCACGACGAAAATCAGAGCGCAAATGCCGAGCACGATATAGGTGAGGACACGGGAGAGTTGCGCGAGTTTCATCTGCAAGGGCGTCTTTTCGTCCTCCGCTTGTGCGAGCGCACCCGCGATCTTCCCCATCTCGGTATCCATACCGACCGCGGTAATGACCGCGACCGCGCGCCCGTAGACGGCGGTACTGCCCATAAAGACCATGTTGTGTCGGTCGCCGAGCGGGACGGCATCGCCCGCGTCGCTCGCGATGATATCCGCAGTCTTTTCGACCGGGACGGACTCGCCCGTCATCGCGGACTCCTCGCATTTGAGACTGGCGCATTCCAGGATACGGGCATCGGCAGGGACGGCGTCGCCCGCCTCCAGAATAATGACATCGCCGACCACGAGGTCTTCGCTCTTGACGCTGATTTGTTTGCCGTCGCGGAGCACCTTGGTCGTGGCGGCGGTCATCTGTTTGAGTGCTTCAATCGCCGCCTCGGCTTTCGACTCCTGTAACACGCCGAGCGTGGCGTTGATGAGCACCACCGCCATGATGATGATGACATCCGCGAAGTCACCGACCCGCGCGTGCCCGCCGCCTTCCACAACGGCGATAATCGCCGAGACCGCCGCCGCGCAGATGAGAATAATGATCATCGGGTCGGCGAGTTGTGCGAGGAATTTCCGCCACAGCGGCGTCTTCTTCCCCTCCGCGAGTTTGTTCTTTCCGTTCTTTTCGAGACGACTCTCCGCCTCTTGGGTCGACAGCCCTTCGTGCCCCGATTTTAGGGCGTCGAGGGTTTCTTCCCCGGTTTTGTTCCAAAAAGGTTGCATCCCTTTTTCCTTTCTCCCGACAAATAAAAAAGTCAGGCGTGTGCCTGACCGCAAAATAACGGGGTGGCACAGCAATATACTGCGCCATAAGTCTCATCTTTTCAGACAGCCCCAAGGCGTCACCGCCGGTGTTGTTGGAACTGTCCCGCGTAAATTACGCGCTGATTACTCCCCCATGGACTGCGCTATTATACCATAGTCTCCCCGCGTTGTCAAGAATATAAACCCGATTCTCTCGAATTGTTGTGAGAGTCGGCTTTTTTACAAAAAGAAAAAACCCGCAAAACGGGGTAAGACGGTGCCGCACGCCGTAGAAAATAATGCCTCCCTCCGGGAGGGAGGTGTCACGGCGAAGCCATGACGGAAGGAGCCCGCGTCTCACGAGGTTTACGACTCCGTACCTCTTTTCTACCGCACTCTCCCCCAGCCGCGCACCCCGCGGCAGCCCCCTCTCGGAGGGAGCCAAGGGACGGTATCTCATCGTAGGGCGGGGGCTTGCTCCCGCCGAAAGGTGAAGTTTTCCGCTTCGCGGAAAGTGAAGTTTCGTCTACGACAAAGTGAAGTTTTCCGCTTCGCGCAAAGTGAAGTTTCGGCTCGCGCCGAAGTGAAAGAATGCCTCTCACTCTGGGAGAGGTGGCGCGCGGAGCGCGACGGAGAGGGCTCTGCCTCCCTCCGGGAGGGAGGTGGCACGGCGAAGCCGTGACGGAAGGAGCCCGCGTCTCGCGAGGGTTACGACTCCGTACCCCTTTTCTACCGCATTCTCCCCCAGCCGCGCTCCCGCGGCAGCCCCCTCTCGGAGGGAGCCAAGGGACGGTATCTCATCGTAGGGCGGGGGCTTGCTCCCGCCGAAAGGTGAAGTTTTCCGTTTTACGGAAAGTGAAGTTTCGTCTACGACAAAGTGAAGTTTTCCGCTTCGCGCAAAGTGAAGTTTCGGCTCGCGCCGAAGTGAAAGAATGCCTCTCACCCGACTTCGTCGGGAGCTCTCCCAAAGGGCGAGCCGTTTTCCCTCTCAAAGCAAAACGAGAGAACAGTTACCTGTCCTCTCACCTAACATGGTATTTCAACCAAGGCGACTGTGCGCTACTCTCTCGAGACTGTAAACAGAATATCAGACGGCAAGCGAACTGTCAAGCAACGCGCAAATTTCTTTGCGCCCGCACACTTGTATTGACAAAATTCTATCTTTTTTTATATAATGGAACCATCAAGACAAGAGAGGGGGATTTCTCATGGCGTACGAGGTCTTTATCTCGTTCAAGAATACCGGAGAGGACGGCGCGCGCACGCAGGAAAGCCGAATTGCCGAGGCGCTTTACGCGCGGCTCAAAGAGGCGGGCGTGGAGACTTTTTTCAGCAATGTCACGCTGTTCGAGTTCGGCGAGGCGGCGTATAAAGACGCTATCGAGAAAGCCATCGTGGAGACGAAAGTCCTCGTGGTGATCGGTGCCGCGCTCGAGAATATCACCTCGACTTGGGTCAAGTACGAATGGAGCAGTTTCCATGAGGAGATCCTCTCGGGGGACAAGCCGGACGGGATCATCGTCCCCTATCTCTCGGGCGGCATCCCGCGGGCACAGCGCCCGCTCGCGCTCAAAAACTATGAGACTTTCGCCATTGAAACCCAGACCCCCGAAGAGGTCACCGCGTTTATCCTGTCCCGCCTCGGGCGCGAACGAAAAACACCTGCCCGCCGTCAGACGGGCGAGCGGGACTCCACCTATGACCCGGGTGCCTATCGGGAACTCCGCCGCCTGAAAATTCAGGCGGAGAACACCCGCCCCGCGGATATGCCTGCGATTGAATACGCGCTCTCCGCGCTCGGGGAGAAGTCCGTCTGTGTCTTGGACGCGGGCTGTGCCTACGGCTATGTCGCGGAGGACCGATTCGGCTCTATCCCCGACCGTGAGATTACCCTGCTCGGCATCGACCGCAGCGCGTCCTGTATCGAGAAAGCCGCGGTGAAGAACACCCGTCCCAACTTTCACTACGAAGTGGTGGATATGGAGAGCGAGGATTTTGAAGAACAGATGGAAGAAATCATGGCGCGGTACGACATCCCGCAGTTCGATATCATCTTTTCCTCCCTCGTTATTCACCACCTCAAAGACCCCGTCCGCGCACTCCGCAACCTGCGGCGGCTCCTCAAACGCGGGGGTTATATCATCCTCCGCGGATCGGATGACGGGAGCGTCATCTCGTGGGGGGACGACGGACTCGTGCAGAAGATCATCGATAAGCACCTCTCGACCCCGGGTATCTCCGACCGCCACAACGGGCGGAAACTCTATCACCAACTCTATTCCTCGGGCTATAAACAGATCCGCGCGTTCCCGTATGTCAAGGACCTGACGGGAAAAGACTTCGACGAACGGATGGACATCTTCGACGAGCGGTTCTCCTATCGGAAGAACTATCTTAGTAACCGCCTGAAAGAGGACCCCAACAACATGGCACTCCTCAACGATGTGCAATGGATGGACTTCGCCCTCAAACGGCTGGAAGAACTCTTCGGAGACGACTCTTTCTGGTATCAGGAAGTCGACTTCGTGTATGTCGGGCAGAAAGGGTGACCGTATCCTCCCGCCCCTGTCGCCTGTCGCAGAAAGGAACCCCATGCAACACGAGATGAATCTATGGAGTCAGCCGTTCTCCATGATTGAGAGCGGCGAAAAAACAATCGAGTTGCGTCTCCATGACGAAAAGCGGCAACGTATCCGCGTCGGGGATACCATTCTCTTCAAGAACGCCGACCACCCCGAACAGACCCTCTCCTGCCGTGTCCTCGCGCTCCACTATTTCGATTCTTTTGCAGAACTGTATGCGCACCTGCCGCTCCTGCAATGCGGGTACACCGCGTCCGACATCGCCTCCGCCCGCCCCGAGGATATGGACGCATACTATCCGAGAGAAAAGCAGGCGCAGTACGGCGTGGTCGGAATCGAGATTGCCCTCCTCGACCGATAACCACCGCGCGGAGCCGCAAATATAGCAAAAAAGAGCCGTCTCGGCTCTTTTTTGTTTTTGGAAAATCGCCTATCAAGTGTTGCACTTCCCTTGACAATTCTCTCCCGATTGTTCTCCCGTGTGTAGGGCGGGGGCTTGCTCCCGCCGCCTTTCCGTTCAAACACGGAATCGCAAAGGAATGGTTCAGAACAATTTATCGTTCACGACCTTACCGTATTCGGAAGATGCGATATTCGTATGTTACGGCGGG
>JAQYLJ010000001.1 GCA_028720145.1 Clostridia bacterium | reverse complement strand
CAAAGAAACCTACGGACTGCCCGAAAAAGAGGCGAAAATCTCCACCAACTTCATTCGCTGACCCCCGTACCCCCGCACGGGGTGCCACGGTTTTCGCCCGAAAGAGGACGCGAGCATTCGCTCCTCTTTTCTTTTTTATGTGTTTTATACCACGAAAATACTGTATTCTGTCCGATAATTACCGTGTGATTTTAGTACAAACACGCGAAATTGTCCATTGGAATTGAAAAACTCTATTGTTATAATAGAATAGGTTTTTCGGGAGATACGGCACCGCCCCCTGCCCCGCGAGCAGGCGCGCGCCGTCCCCCTCGCAAGGAAAGACCCAAAGCGCAAGGAGTATTATGAAAGCAATCGGGCGTTTCTTCCGACGGCTCCCGGCGAGAATCATCTTCTCCATCTGGAGTCTCTGGAATCATATTCTGTACCCGCCGCGCATTCGCTTCCCCGACCGGGAGACGAAGAAGGCGTTCCGGCGTACCCCCTGTATCCTCATCGCCAATCACACCGAACACACGGACGGATATTTCCTCCCGCAGATGCTGAAAAAGCGGCACCTCTATACATATGTGACCCGCAAATGGTACGACAAAAAGAACCTCAAATGGCTCTTTTCTAACCTCCCCTATCTGCCGATTGACCTCACCTCGCTGGACACCGAATGGCTCGCGCGGGGCGAAGAAGTCCTGAAAGCGGGCGGGAGCATCCTCATCTTCCCCGAGGGGAAACTGGTCCGTGAAGATATGCTCGGCGCATTCCACCCCGGCGCGCTCATGCTCGCGCGGAAAACCGGCGTGCCGGTCTACCCCGTGGCGCTCGTCGGCAAATACCGCAAGTTCCGCCGCAAGACCGTCCTCGTCGGGCGACCGCTGGAACTCGACCTCAGGCGGCGCGGCAGACCCGGACAGATACTACGCGAGGAAGCCGAGAAATGCCGCGAGGTCCTCTCGGGGATGCTGGGGCTCCCTTATGAGAGCGCTCTGCCGGCACCCGCGCCTGCCCCGAACAGTCCGTCGGAGGTCCCGACCCCCGAGCCCGTCCCCCTACCCAACTGACACAATTTGAAAGGAAATAGAAATCATGAACGAAACTGTCAAAACCATCGCGGAAAGAATCAAAGTCCTTCTGAATGAGAACCTCGGCATCGACGCAGATGTGCTGACCGATGACATTCCCCTGTTTGGTGACGAGATCGGACTCGACTCCATCGACTCCCTCGAAATCATCGGCTTCATCGATGACGAATGGGGCGTGCAGATGACCGGCGTGGGCAAGGAACATTTCTACAATGTCACCAGTCTCGCGGAGTATGTCGCGGCACACAAGGACTGAACCAAACGGGCTGCGCGTTCCGAACGGCAGCCCATTTCCGTTTTTTTACGGATACCATGAGAAAAGGAGTCAAGAACCATGACTGAAAATAAAAATCGCTGTGTCGTGACGGGTCTCGGATTGGTGAGCGCCATCGGGAATACCGTCGCGGAATCCTGGAAGAACGCCGTCGCCGGCGTGTCCGGTATCAAAAACGCCACCTCGGTCGCGACCGAGGGATGCTATGCCACGCTCGGCGCGGAAGTCTCCGCCGACGACCTCGACGGAGTGCCCGAAGCCGAGAGCATGGACCGTGTCTCGAAACTCTGCGTCAAAGCGGCGGGTGAAGCCGTCCGCGATGCGGGACTGAATCTCGCGGACGAGGACGCGCGTCGCGTCGGGGTCATCATGGGTTCCTGCGTCGGCGGGGTCATCAGCATTGAACACTATTACCGCGAGGGCGAACAGGCAGAGGATGTCACCAAGATGCCCATCTCGGCTATCGCGAACGCGGTCGCGCACACCTACGGTGCCGGCGGGGTCGTCACGAATGTGGCGAACGCCTGTGCCGCGGGGACCATCAGCATTGCCTACGCCTGCGACCTGATTCGCGCAGGGGTCGGCGATGTGTTTATCGCGGGCGGTGCGGACGCATTCGCGTCGGTGCCTTATGCCGGCTTTATCTCCCTCCACGCGCTGGACGCCATGCCCTGCTCTCCGTTCAACCGTTGCAGCGGGATTACCCTCGGAGAGGGCTCGGGCGCACTCATCGTCGAGTCCTACGAGCACGCAGTCAAGCGCGGCGCGAAAATCTACTGTGAGATTCTCGGCAACGGGGTCAGCAGCGACGCCCACCATATCACCGCGCCCCGTCCCGACGGCGAGGGGCAGATGAACGCCATTCGGCGCGCGCTCGCGAGTTCGGGGCTGAAACCCGCGGACATTACTTATATCAACGCACACGGTACGGGTACCGCCAAGAACGACGAAGCGGAATTCCTCTCCCTGCACACCATCTTCGATGAGACGAACGACAATCTGTCGGTCAGTTCCACCAAAGCCATGGTCGGGCACTGTCTCGGTGCCGCGGGCGCGATTGAGGCGGTCTTTACCGTCAAGGCGCTGACCGAAGACACGGTCCCCCCGACGGTCGGTTATACCGCCGAGGACCTCGAACGGCTCAAAGAGCGCGCGGGGAAAATCGACTTCCGCCCCAACCGGTCGCGGAAAAAGACCCTCACCCATGTGATGAGCAACTCGTTCGCTTTCGGCGGGAACAACGCGTCCATCGTGTTCAGTAAAACCCCCGGGGATGTTTCCCTCCCCGCGAAAAAACAGAAGGTCTATATCACCGGTCTCGGCATCGTCAGCCCTGCGGGCAACGGTGTGGAGAACTATCTCGCGAGCGTAAACGCAGGGGCTCTGCCCGCATCTCCCTCGGTCTCCGCGACGGTCGGGCATGAAGACTACGATGCCTGCGGACTCAAAATGGCGTTCTATCGCAAACTCGACGCATTCAGCCAGTTACAGGCGGTCTCGGGTATGGAAGCACTCGCGGACGCTTCTCTCACCGTCACGGACGAGAACGCGACCGATATCGGCATCGTGGTCGGCACCTCCGACGGTCCCATCTCCACGGTCTGCGACTTCCAGAAAGATATTGTCGCAAAGGGCAATGCCGCGGGCAGTGCCTTCAAGTTCCCGAACACGGTCTATAACGCCGCGGGCGGCTACCTCTCCATCTGCTCGGGCATCAAGGGTTACAATGTCACGGTGACGAACGGCACCCAGTCGGGTATCAGCAGCATCGCCTATGGTGTCAACATTCTCCGCGAGGGGCAGGAAAAAGTCGTCCTCGCGACGGGCACCGATGAAAACAGCGAGATTATCGAATCTCTTTACAGAAAACTCGGGTATGTCGCGGACAGCGTCCACGGCGCATATGACGGGGACACGGGCTTTGTCCTCAGCGGCGGGAGCATCACGCTCGTGCTCGAAAGCGGAGAGAATGTCGCGGCACGGAATGCGACCCCTTACGCCGAAGTTCTCGGCTACGGCATGACGAGTGCAGGGCTCCCGTTCGGGCAGGTCTCGGGCTCCGAGGGCGCCATGGCGGACGCGATTCGTCTCGCCTGCGAAGATGCGGGGATTTCCCTCTCCGATATCGATGCCGTCGCGGGCTTCGCCAACGGGCAAAAGGCGGTGGACGAGATGGAAATCGCGGCTTACCGCGCCGTATTCGGCGATGAAAAACTGGCGACTCTGCCGCTCTATCACGTCAAAGACACGGTGGGAGAATGCCGCGCCGCGGGTGCCGCACTTGCCGCGTCTCACGCCGCCTGCCTCCTCGTGGGGAAACTCACGGGAGAACAGAAGGCATACCGCGTGACGAACGGAAAAGTCGAAGCCGTCAAAGTTGACCCGAAGAACCATCGCTATATTCTCGTCACCTCTTACGCCGCGGGCGGCTCTACCTGTGCCGTCGTGCTCGGCAAAGCATAATGCAAGGAGAACAACGGCATGAAAGTTGCAGTCGTCACCGGGGCGTCCCGCGGCATCGGCCGCGCCTGTGCGCTCCGTCTCGCAGAGGACGGGATGACCGTCGTCGTCAATTACAGCCGCAGTGAAGCCGCCGCCCTCGAAGTGGTGGAGCAGATCAAGGCAAAGGGCGGAGACGCCATCGCGCTCCGCGCGGATGTCTCGGATCCCGCCGCGGTCAAAGAGATGTTCAAGACCGTATGGAAGACCTATGGGCAGATCGATGTCCTCGTGAACAACGCGGGCATCGTGCGGGACGAATACCTCTTAATGCTGACCGAAGACAGTCTGAACACCTGTCTCGACCTCAACCTCAAAGGGTATTTCTACTGTGCACAGCAAGCCGTGCTCAAAATGTTCCGCAAAAAGAGCGGGGTGATCATCAACATGTCCTCGGTGAGTTCCAAAATGGCACTCGCGGGGCAGTCGGTATACAGCGCGACCAAAGGGGCGATCAACTCCATGACCCAAACCATGGCGAAAGAGCTCGCGCCCTACGGCATCCGCGTCAACGCGGTGGCACCCGGGTTTATCGAGACCGAGATGATTGACGCGCTCCCCGACGACAAGCGGGAGGAATACCTCAAAAATGTGCCGCTCGGCAGATTCGGCAAAGTGGAGGAAGTCGCGGCGATGGTGTCGATGCTCGCAAGCGACGCGACCTCCTATCTCACGGGACAGGTCATTGTCCTCGACGGAGGGCTGTCGCTATGATGAACATTGATGAAATCAGCCGCCGCATCAAACAGCGCCCGCCGTTTCAGATGATTGAACGGGTGCTCGAACTCGTGCCGGGCGAGTCCGCCCGCGGCATCAAGAATGTCTCGGTCAACGAGCCCTATTTCGCAGGTCACTTCCCCGGCTCCCCCATCATGCCGGGAGTGTTGCAAATCGAGTGCGCGGCACAACTCTGCTCGCTCGTGGTGGAGAACGAGGGGACCGATGAAAACACGGTCTATGTGCTCCTCAAAGTCGATCAGTTCAAATTCGTGAAGCCGGTCATCCCGGGCGACACTTTGGATATCACCGTCACCTGCACGCGCAAGAGCGGGGTGCTCACCTCGTTCGATGCCTGTCTCAAAGTGGACGGAGAAGTCCGCGCCAAAGGGAGCATGACCTTCACGGCAGTTCCTCGCGCGAGCATTTTCGGCTCCGCCGATTAAAGGAGAAAAACCATGAGCCATATTGCGTATCTTTTCGCCGGGCAAGGCGCTCAGTACGCCGGCATGGGGAGAGACCTCTACGAGAGCGTCCCCGCCGCCCGCGCGGTATTTGACATGGGTGAGGAAATCCTCCCCGGGATTCGCTCCCTCTGCTTTGAAGGACCGGGTGATGTCCTGACCCAAACCAAGAACACACAGCCCGCCCTGTTCTTGACCGATCTCGCGTGTGCCCGTGCGCTCGATGCGGCGGGTGTCAAAGCAGAGGCGGTCGCGGGCTTCTCGCTCGGGGAAATCCCGGCGGTCGCCTATGCGGGCGTGATGAGCGATGCGGACGCGTTCCGCACGGTTGTCCTCCGCGGGAACACCATGCAGGCGTGCGGGGAGAAATACCCCGGCGGCATGGCGGCGGTCCTCAAACTGGAAAACGAAAAAGTCGAAGAGATTGCCGCGGGATTTACAAACATCTATCCCGTGAACTACAACTGCCCGGGACAGCTCGCCTGCGCGGGCGCGGCAGAGGAAATCGACGCGTTCTGCGATGCCATCAAACAGGCGGGCGGCCGTGCCGTCAAACTCGCGGTGAGCGGCGCGTTCCATACCCCGTTCATGAAAGAGGCGACCGAGGCGCTCCGCGCGCATCTCGCGCCCCTCTCCCTCTCCGCTCCCGCCCTGCCCGTCTATTCCAACTACACCTCCGACCTCTACCCCGCGGAGAAAGACGAGATTGTCTCGACCCTCGCGGAACAGGCATCTCACAGCGTCCGTTGGGAGACCATTCTCAGACGCATGGCGGACGCGGGCATCGACACTTTTGTGGAAGTCGGCGCGGGCACGACCCTCTCGAAACTGGTCTCCCGTACCCTGCCCGATGCGGCAGTCTATCATGTGGAAAACGCCGAGAGTCTCGCCGAGACGGCGGCGGCTCTCAAGTAACAAGGAAGCAGACAAATGGAACTTTTGAAACATAAGACCCTCTCCGACTACCTCTCGTCCGACGCGACTGTCCTCTGCGAGAAGTGCAAGGAAGAGGTCTCCGAGAGACGGCTCGCGGCAGAGTATTTCATCTGCCCGAAATGCGGCAAATACAACCGCGTCCCCGCGCGGGTGCGGGTCGAATACCTCGTCGATGCGGCATCCTTCCGCGAACTCAATGAAAAGGTGGTCGGCGGGAATCCCATCGATTTCCCCGACTATGAAGACAAGGTCGAGTCCTCGCGTAAAAAGAGCGGTGAATACGAAGGGGTCATTACCGGAACCGCCACCATCGGGGGGTTCAAGACCTGTCTCTTCGTCATGGAATCCAAATTCATGATGGGGTCGATGGGCACCGTCGTGGGCGATAAGATCACCGCCCTCTTCGAGTACGCGGCCGAGAACCGTCTCCCCGTCATCGGATACACCGTCTCGGGCGGCGCGCGGATGCAGGAGGGCATGCTCTCTCTTTGGCAGATGGCGAAGGTCTCGGGTGCGGTCAAGCGGCACAGCGACGCGGGGAACTTCTATCTCGTCTGCGCGGCAGACCCCACCACGGGCGGGGTGACCGCCAGTTTCGCCATGCTCGGCGATGTCATCATTTCCGAGCCGGGCGCATTGGTCGGCTTCGCCGGGAAACGGGTGGTCGAGCAGGTCACGGGAGAGAAACTCCCCGAGAACTTCCAGAGCGCGGAATTTCAGTTGCAGAACGGATTCCTCGACGGGATCGTACCCCGTGCGGAGCAGAAAGCATATCTCACGCGGCTCCTGAAAATCCACGCGAAACGGTAAGGAGAACACCATGCAAGCATACGACAGAATCAAATGTACACGGCGCGCGGGGCGTGCGACCGCCGCCGACTATATCGCGAATATCATTCACGATTTCACCGAACTCCACGGCGACCGCCGCTTCGGCGACGATCCTGCCGTCATCGGCGGCGTCGGATTCCTCTCGGGGATCCCCGTCACGGTCATCGGGATTGAAAAAGGACACGCCCTCGACGAGCGCATGAGACGCAACTTCGGGTGCGTCTCCCCCGAGGGGTACCGTAAGGCGCTCCGCCTCATGCACGAGGCGGAAAAGTTCGGTCGTCCCGTCATCTGTATCGTGGACACCCAAGGCGCGAGTTGCGGCAAGGGTGCCGAAGAGCGCGGAGAGGGACAGTCCATCGCCGAGAACCTCTATGAAATGATGACCCTGAAAGTCCCCGTCGTCACGCTGATGGTGGGCGAGGGTTCCAGCGGCGGCGCGCTCGCGCTCGCGGTCGCGGACCGTATTTGGATGATGGAGAACGCCTATTTCACGGTGGTCTCCCCCGAGGCGTGCGCGAGCATTCTCTATAAGGATTCCTCGCGGGCACCCGATGCCGCCGAATCCCTCAAACTCGATGCCGAGAATCTGATTCGGCTCGGGATTATCGAGCGCATCATTGACGAGCCCGCCGACTTTAACGACCCGCAGGCGACCGCGTTCTTCTTCGCATCGCTCGATAACAGCCTGACCTACGAAATCAAGGGGCTTTTGAAAATCGACACCGAGACCCTGCTCGCGGAGCGGTACGAGAAATACAGAAAGATCGGGCGGTGTGCCACCGAGGGTGTGCCGCGTCCGAAAGTGAAATCTCTCTTCCGTCGGGACAAGCGCTGACATGAACATCCTCATTCTGAACGGCAGCCCGAGAAAAGATGCGAGTTGCACCATGAAAGTGACCCGCGCGTTTCTCGCAGGTCTCACCCGCGAGGGAGATGAAGTGGAGACGGTCACGCTCTCCGATATGAACATCCGTCCCTGTCTCGGGTGTCTCTCCTGTTGGGGAAAGACCGAGGGCACCTGCGTCATCAAAAACGACGACATTCCGCGCCTGAAAGAAAAAATCTTATCAGCGGATATTGTCATCGAGAGTTTCCCGCTCTACTTCTTCGGTATGCCCGGGGTGGTCAAGGTCTTTACCGACCGTATGCTCTCCATGCTCTCGACCTATGAGGGGCAGTTGCCGGTCGTGGGCACCTCGTTTCACGGCATTCGCCCGGGGGTGGAGAATAAGAAGTTCATCGTCATCTCGACCTGCGGCTACGCGCAGACCGACCTCGTCTATGACCCCCTGCTCGCACAACTGGATATTATCTGTGGCGTGGGACACTATACCCCCATCCTCTGCCCGCAGGGGAAGACCCTGAACGAGCCGACGGTCGCCCACCGCATCGAGAAGTTTCTTACAAAATTCACCGACGCAGGGAACGAATTTCGCGAGACGGGACACCTCTCGGACGAGACGGTCATGGACCTCCGTCGAGGTCCGTTCCCCCAGCGGACATTCGGGATTCTCCTCTCGAAGTTTTGGGAGGGAGAACGGGGGGGCGAGCGCCATGTATGAGTTCCGCTCGCGCGTCCGATACAGCGAGACCGACCGCCGCGGGGTGCTCTCCATGCAGGGGTTGCTCCGTATCTTACAGGACGCGAACTACCTGTACGCCGAAGACGCGGGACGAGGGATTTCCTATCAGGCGGGGCACCGCGCCGCATGGTATCTCCTCTCGTGGGATGTGCGGATGCTCCGCGCCCCTCGCCTGAGTGAGCCCTATGTCTTTACTGCCGCGTTCTACGCGCGGAGCGGCTCTCTTGCCAAAAAGTATCTCGCGCTGAGAAGCGAGACGGGAGAGCTGCTCGCCGACGCGCGCACGCGCTGGGCGTTCGTCAATACCGTGACGGGCGAGCCCGTGGAATGTCCCGCCGACTATTTCGGAGAAGAACCGCTTTTGTCCCTCGACCGAAAGAGCGGAGAGATCGTCCGCATCCGCCCGACGGGTTCGGGGCGACTGTTGTCCCCCCTCTCGGTGACGCCTTTTCTGCTCGACGAGAATCAGCATGTCAACAATGTGCGGCTCTCGGAGACCGCGCTCACCCTCACGGGGTACGAGGAGGGTTGTACCCGCTTCCGCGCGGAGTTCCTCCGTCAGACCCGCGGCGGCGAGACCCTCACCCCGCGTTTGACCGACGGGACGGACGGAGACGCGGTTCTGACTTTCCTCGCGTCCGACGGGGAAGCGAACGCCGTCTTTTCTTGCAAATAAGTATCAAATATTCATATTGTCTTGACAGACCCCCCGTATCTTGCTACCATGGAAGACGGGGGGCTTGTTTTTCTCTTCGCGTTTGACCCACCCCCTGAAACCAAACTGTACGAGGTGATACCCATGCCCGGAGAAAAAGTCTCTCTTTCGTCCTATTTTATCAATCTCTTATTCTTCCTCTATTTCGCCATTCTCTTTGCCGAGCGGTTACAGAGCGTGGTGCGCTCGATTGCCGACCCCGCCGTCCACCCGATGGGGAGCGGATTCCATCGCTATGTCTATGTCATGACCTTCTGCTCGCTCGCGGTTGGCGTGATATTCCTTATCGTGACGAACTATGCTCTCTTCCCCGCACTCTTCACGCGGAGCGCAGAGGTGTATGCGAAAGTGGATCTCGGGACGCTTTCGATCGCATCGGGCATCCTGCTGCTCTCGGGCATGGTGCATACCGAATACACGATTGCCCCGCTCCAATTCGTCGCATACGGCGCGCTCATCATCGCCATGTTTATTCGGACCGCGACCGTCACCCCCTCGTCGGGGAACCCCGCGCTCCTCTGGCTCTCGCTCATCTATCTGACCGCCTTCTCCATGGCGATCCCCGTCATGTATGAGTCGCAGATTCGTCTCTCGACCCTCTTCCATGTCATCGAGGCGGTGACCGCTATCCTCCTCGTTTTTGTCTTCACCTACTTCATGCGCATCGTCTTTGTCGGAGACGCGACCAACCTCTTCTTCTGGCTCCCGATGCTCGTCACCGCCGTCCTCGACGGGGTGCTCATCGCCATGCGTTGGAAAGAGAAAGTCAATACCTTTGTTCTCATCTTTCTCATCGTCACCTGCGTGCTGTTCTGCGTCGGGAAAACCCTCTCGCTCGTGAAAAAGTGATTTTTCGCCGTAGACGGAAAGTCGAAACAATCACAAAAGTAAAGGACTGCTCCTTGCGGGCAGTCCTTTTTGTCACAATACAGATTCATGCCATTTGCACGATATGCAAAGAAACGCAAAAGCCCGAGCCGACAAGCGGCTCGGGCTCGTATTTTATAGATTTCCGATTGCGAGGGAGATGGCACCGATGACCCTCTCCGCCGCGAGATAGTCGTGTCCCGCGACGCAGTCCGCGAGTTCATCGAGTTTCGCCGTGACCAGTTCCGAGAGCGACTCGGGCGCACGGGAGACCGCGGTGAGGTCCTCCGAGAGACGCACCAGTTTCTTCGCGAGAACCGCGTCGGAGGTCAGAGCAGACAGGGTGCGCGCGCGGTCTGCGAGCGGAGCGAGCGAGCCGTCCCCTTTACGGGCGGCGGGATTCTCGGTCCCTGCCCAATGGAGCACCAGATAGATGAGGTAGAACCCAAGGACCGAGACCAAAAGGATGAGCGGCACGGGGAAAGGTACCTTGACCCCGCACGCGGACAGAATCATGAAGAGGAACGAGAGCACCGCGGTGGCACCGTAGTAGACCACCGAGACAAACGAAACGGGGAGCCCCGCGTTCACATCTCGGTTCTTCGCGTCTCGCCCGGCGAAGAGAGAGAGCGTGACAATCCGCAGAACGAAGCCGAGCATGAGGGCACCGTAGGAGAACCAAAAGACAAGGCGCAGACTCTCGTCGAGCCGCCATGGCTTCATTGCGGCGAAAATCAACAGGTTGAGCAGTGCCGCTAGAATCAGCGTGACGGAGAATGTGGCAATACGGCTTTTCGTTGCGTTTTTCATCGGTTGATAACCTCCCCATAACGATTTCCAATTCCAGTATAGCAAAAATTCGTCAAAATGCAAGGGAAACTTTTCTTGACATAAAAGAAAAGCGGCATTATACTGAAATCGATCAAATCATGGGAGGGACACCATGCGCGGACTCATCGTCGTCAACGGATATGCGCGCGACCCCGCATACCGCTATCAGGCGGAACAGATGCGGGATGCTTTTGCGCGTCTCGGGGTCGAGACCCTGACGGTCGAGGGGAACTCCTATCCCGTCGAGGTAGGATCCGACCCGCTCGTCCGCCTGCCGCAAGGCGATTTCTGTTTATTTTGGGACAAGGACACTTACCTGCTCGAAGCGCTCGACAGAACGGGGATTCCGCTCTTCAACCCCGCGAAAAGTATCCGCATCTGTGACGACAAAGCCATGACCCATCTCGCGCTCTCCGCGGAGGGCATCCCGATGCCGAAGACCATCCCCGCCCCGCTCTGCTATCTCCCGAACGCGGAGATTCCCCCCGCGGAGGCCGATAAAGTCGGCGAAGCGCTCGGCTACCCGCTGGTGGTGAAAAAAAGTTACGGCTCTCTCGGCGTGGGTGTGTGGCTCGCGGAGGACAAAGAAACCCTACTCGGGCTTATGAACACGCTGAAGCTGACCCCTCACCTCTATCAGTCCTACATTGCCGCGAGCCGCGGGCGCGATCTCCGCGTCATCGTGGTCGGCGAGACGATCCTCGGCGGCATGATGCGGCAGAACGAGAACGACTTCCGCTCCAATATCGGCGCGGGCGGGGTCGGCGTCCCCTGCCCCGTCCCCCCGAAAGCCGAGGAATACGCGCTCCGCGCGGTGAAGACTCTCGGGCTCGCGTATGCGGGACTGGATTTCCTCTTGGACGAGGGCGGGGAGCCGCTGCTCTGCGAGGTCAATTCCAACGCCTATTTCAAGGCATTCGCGAGCGCGACGGGAATCCCTGTCGCCGATATCTACGCCGCGCATATTGTGAAATCGTTGGGCGGCGTTTAACCCCCACTCGCGCAGCGACTTCGGTCGGGTTTCACCCGCTATTTTATGATTCTCATATACGATAGTTGATTCTTCTGTGTTCGACAAAACAGCGGCAGACCGTACGGTCTGCCGCTGTTTTCATTTTATTTTACACGCCGCTGTATGCGTTGAACCCGCCGTCGACCGGCACCACCACACCCGTGACGAACCCGCTCGCGCGGTCGTCCGAGAGCCACAGCAGGGTCCCGATGAGGTCCTCGGGCACCCCGAATCTGCCCATCGGCGTATGCGCGAGAATCTTCCCGCTCCGTGCCGTCGGGTTGCCGTCCTCGTCAAAGAGGAGCCGTTTATTCTGGGCGGTCACGAAGAATCCGGGGGCAATCGCATTCACGCGAATGCCGCGGGGCGCAAAATGCACGGCGAGCCATTCGGTGAAGTTGCTGACCCCCGCTTTCGCCGCCGAGTAGGCGGGAATCTTCGTGAGGGGGCGAAAGGCGTTCATCGAGGAAACATTCAGGATATTCCCTCCCTGTTCGAGCATATCTTCGGCAAATACCTGCGTGGTGAGGAATGTCGCCGTGATATTGAGGTCGAAGACAAAGCGCAGACCCGCCTCGTCGAGCGAGAAGAAGTCGCCGTCCTCGCGCACGGGCTCGGTCGCGGTCTCACGCGCCGTCGTGGCTTTAGGGTGATTCCCGCCCGCGCCGTTGATGAGATAGTTGACTTTCCCCCACTTTTCGTGGACGAGGTCGCGTGCGGCATAGAGCGAGGTCTTGTCGAGACAGTCGGTCACGATTGGCAGCGCCTGTTCCCCGAGTTCTTCCGCGAGGGCTTCGATTGCCCGCTCGTTGATATCCAAGAGCGCGACACGCGCGCCCGATGCGACCAGCGCACGGGCGAATCCGCTCATCAGCACCCCGCCCGCACCCGTAATCGCGACGGTTTTATCCTGTAAGTTTACCTGAAAAGGAAGATTCATTGTTTTCCCTCCTTGGCGTATTCCGCCATTTCAAACAGTCCGTTGAGATAGGTCGCGCCGAGCGCACGGTCATAGAGACCGTACCCGGGCTTCCCGTCCTCGCCCCAAATGTTTCTGCCGTGGTCGGGGCGAACATATCCGTCAAAACCGCCCGCGACGAGCGCACGGACGATGCCCGCCATATCGAGACTTCCCTCGCTCGAAAGATGCCCGCTCTCGGAAAAATCGGTGTCCCCCGTATAGCGGATATTGCGGAGATGGGCGAACGGGATTCTGCCGGCGGCGGCGTATTTCTCCGCCATGTGAATTAAATCATTCCCCCGTCCCGCACCGAGCGAGCCGATGCAAAAGGTCATGCCGTTATGCGGGTTCGGCACCGCGCGGAACAGACGGTCGAAATCGTCCTCGGTCGAAAGGGTGCGCGGGAGCCCAAAGACATTCCACGGCGGGTCGTCCGGGTGAACCGCCATATCGATTCCCACCTCGTTACAGGCGGGCATGATGCGGTCGAGGAACCACACGAGATTCTCGAACAGCCGCTCCCGCGTCATGCCGCGGTACCGTTCGAGCAGTCCCCCGAGTTCTTCGGGCGTGTAGCTCTCGTCCCACCCGGGGAGACTGACTTTCCGCGGGTCGAGCCGCGAGAGGGTCTCGGCGTGATACGCGAGCGCGTTTGAGCCGTCGGAGCAGCACTCGTGGAGATCGGTGCGGAGCCAGTCGAAGACCGGCATGAAGTTATAGCAGATGCACTTCACGTCCGCCTCCCCGAGGCGGCGGATATTCTCGGCATAGGCATCTGCGTATTTTTCTCTTGTGGGGAGCCCCAGTTTGATATCCTCATGCACGGGCACCGACTCGATGACCTCCATCGTCATGCCGTTTTCGAGGCAGAGCGCCTTGGCGCGCAGAATATCCTCTCTCCGCCACACCTCGCCGACCGGGGTCGCATAGACCGCGGTCACGATGCTTTTCATCCCGGGAATCTGCCGTATCTCCCCGAGGGTCACGGGGTCGCTCTCGCCGTACCAACGGAAACAAAGTTTCATAGTCCGAAAAACTCC
Source organism: Clostridia bacterium (assembly GCA_028720145.1). Classification (GTDB taxonomy): domain Bacteria; phylum Bacillota; class Clostridia; order Oscillospirales; family CAG-272; genus UBA1740. Next base: position 12,294 of record JAQYLJ010000001.1, on the reverse strand, counting down.
TTTGCGTTGTTGTAACAAATGTCCCGCATGAGCGTCTCCGCCTCCCGCGGGTCATACTCGCCCCGCTCGACATACCCACCGACGAACCCGGCGAGAATCCGACGGAAGAAATCGAAGCGGACATAACTCGCGTACGAGCGGGAATCGGTCAGCATCCCGAGGTTGTTCCCGAAGCAGGCATATTCGGCTGTCACCGCGAGTTGTTCTCTTATCCCCGAGACCGTGTCGTTGAACCACCACGCCGCCCCGAGCCGCGCATCGCGGAATGCACCCGTCAGCGCGGCGAGCGCGGGCATGGCGTTCTTATCGAGCGTATAGAGGACGGTCTTCGGAAGCGCGTCGGCGCGCGTGAGCATATCGAGGAAGCGCGCGGCTGCCTCGACCCCCGTAAACGGGCGGAGCACATCAAACCCCGCGTCGGGTCCTAACGCCCCGAACATGGCGGAATTGACATTCCGCATGGTGGAGAAATGGAGCTGCGCGGTCATGCCCCGCTTCTTGTATTCTCCGAAGAGCCAAAGCATGAGATGCCCGCGGAGCGCGTCTCTTTCGGCAGGGGTCGCGGTCTCCCTGCGCGCGAAAATCTCCTCTGCCGCCCGCTCGTCCGCGTAGTGCTCGGGGAAGAAGTCGAAGCCGTGGTCGCTCGCGCGTGCGCCGTGAGAGACGAAGTCGTCGAGACGCACCGAGAGCGCGCGTTTGAGCGACGTGAGATCTGTCACCGCGACACCCGAAGTGTTCCCGAGTTTTTCGAGATAGCTCTCATCCCACAAAAATACCTTATCGGGGCGGAAAGTGGGGGATACCCGTACCCCGCCGACCGTGCCGGTCACGCCGAGCGGCTCCGCCGGGTCGTCTGTCGTGGCGAAGTACTCCACGCGGAACCGACGCATGAGGTCGCTCGGTTTGAGGGTCGAGAGAATTTCATTCGCGCGGTCGTAGATCCAATCGGCGTTATCGGCGTTCAGGGGTTCCTCAATCCCGAAAAGGGTTTTGAGTTCGAGATGCGACCAGTAGTACAGCGGGTTCCCGACGAAGCGCGGGAGGATAGACGCATAGGCGCGGAACTTCTCGCGTTTCTCCGCGTCCCCCGTGATGAGCGCCTCGTCCACCCCTGCGAGCCGCATCGCCCGCCACTTGTAGTGGTCGCCCGAGAGCCACAGGTCTGTGAGATTCCCGAACGGTTTGTCCTCGCGGAGCACCGACGCGCCCAAGTGGCAATGGTAGTCGAGGATAGGCAGGTCCTTCACCCCCTCGTACAGCCGTTTCGCCGCGGGGGTGTCAAGGAACAGGTCTTTCATATAGTCTTTCATATTCCCTCCCTGTCAGTTGGTCGGATAGACGGGTTCGCGTTCTCCGCTCTTTGCCGAGCGATAGGCGGCATAGACCGTCCGCATGGTGTCCTCGGTCGATGCGAGGTCGCAGGGGAACGGGGTCCCCCCCGTGATACTCCGATAGAACATATCAATCAATAGACCGTGTCCGTATCCCCATACTTTCTTCCCGAGGGCTTCGGGTCCGTCGTCCGAGAGGATGCGTGCCCCGTTGAGATAGAGGTCGCCGTCCCGCACCGTCAGAGTGCCGCGGCAGGTCTCAAAATCCATCTTGACGGGATAACTGTCCTCTGCCGCCGTGGTCGCGGTGAGGGTGAAGTTTCCGCCCGTGGTCTCGACCGCGAGATAGGCGAAGTCCTCGACCTCGCAGACCCCCCGGTGGGCGATATTCTTCATCTCCGCTCGGACACTCACGGGTTTCCCCATCAGGGTAAGTAAAAGGTCGAGCGTGTGGATCGCCTGATTGATGAGCGCCCCGCCGCCCTCGGTCGCCCACTTTCCGCGCCAGTCGCCCGACGCATAGTACGCAGCATCGCGACGCCAAAGCACCGACCCCGACGCGGAATAAGGTCTCGCCGTTTTGAGAAAATCGCGTGCCGCCGTGTTACAAGGCAACACCCGGTTCTGAAAACAGACGCCGTACTGTCTCCCGCTCGTCAGTTCGGCGCGGAGCAGTCTCTCGAAATCCTCGGGGGTAATCGAGACGGGTTTCTCCGAGAATACATGGGCACCGTCCGCGAGCGCGGCGAGTGCCATCTCGGTATGCAGGTAGTGCGGGGTGCAGATATGGACGGCATCGGGCTTCTCTTTCGCGAGCATTTCCCGATAGTCGGAATAGACGGGGAGGATCAGACCGAAACGTCGGCAGAGCGCCTCTCCCTTTTCGGGGAGAATATCGCAGACCGCGACGAGGTCCTGCCCCGCCGCGAGAATCCCCGCGACATGGTTCCCGCTGACCGCGCCCGCGCCGATAAGACACACTCTCATGCTTTTCTCTCTCCGAAAGAGCCGCCGAGATCGGTGACGGTCTCCGCTCCTTCTTTGCGCCGCGATACGGCGCGGCGTTTATTGAGTTCGGTCAGGTAGAGGTCTTCATCCACCGGCAGTGTCACTTTGCGATCGAGCCAAGTCGAGAGCAGAATCGCGTCCGCAATTTCCACCCCGCGAATCCCCTCTTTCCCATCGACATAGAGCGGTGCTTTCCCGAGGATGGCATCGGTGACATTTTGGAGCACCCGATTGTGCTCGGTCCCCTCTGCGGGGGTCACGGGGACGACCGTCTCGGTCACAGCGGGCTGGTCGAACCCGCCCTTCGCCGTGAGAACAAATTCCCGTTCGTCGCAGTCGATACGATAGTGGGTGATGACCCCTTTTTCATAGACGAGTTTTCCTTTGGTGCCGAGGATTTCCAAACGGTTGGTGCCCGGGGTGTCGCCCGTCGAGGTGATGAAACAGCCGGTCGCGCCGTTCGGAAATTCGAGATAGGCGGTCACATCGTCCTCGACCTCGATGTCATGCCACTTCCCGAAGTGGCAGAACGAATGTACCGCGGACGGCATCATGCCGAGAATCCACTGCATGAGGTCGATTTGGTGCGGGCACTGATTGAAAAGCACCCCGCCGCCTTCGCCCGTCCATGTCGCGCGCCAGTTGCCGCTGTCGTAGTAACTTTGGGTACGGTACCAAGTGGTGATCAGCCAGTTGAACCGCTTGATTTCCCCGATCTCGCCCGCGGCAATCATCTCGCGCAGTTTGATATGACAGGGGTTGGTGCGCTGGTTGAACATAAGGGAGAAGACTCTGTCGGACTTCGCCGCGACCTCGTTCATCTCCCGCACCTGTTTGGTGTAGACCCCTGCCGGCTTTTCGCAGACGACATGAAGTCCGTGTCTGAGCGCGGAAATCGAGAGCGGGGGGTGCGAATAATGCGGCACCGCGATAATCACGGCGTCGACCGTCCCCGACGCGAACATGGTCTCCGCGTCCGTGAAGTACGCGACCGTCTCCCCGAGTTCGGGCTTCATGCGTTCGAGTTTCTCCGGGTTAATATCGCAGATTGCCGCGAGGCGTGCACCCTTGACGAGTCCCCCCGCGAGCGAGCGGGCGTGCATGGAACCGATGTTCCCCACCCCGACAATACCGAATCTTACTTCTTCCATATTCCTCTCTCCATTTCCATATATCCGTTTTTCGTGAGCAATCCTTTCACCGCGTCCGCCGCCGCGCGGAACGACTCTTCCTGCGACGCATAGGTAAATCGATTGCGGAGTTCTTTTTGATCGATCAGCGCGTAGCCGTCAAAAGTGTGCAAATGCGGCTCCACCGTGAGGGTGATATCCCCCTGAATCTCGCTGATGAGGGTATCAATCTCGCAGTCCCCCATGCCCGCGGGGACGATCTCTCCCGTCTCTTTCACGGCATCTTTGATATGATAATAATCGGCTCCCCCGGCGAGAGTTTCCCGCGCGCGGCGAATGTCCTCTCCAGAGAGAATAAAGTTCGCAGGGTCATAGACCCTCGCCAGTCCCGGGACGCGAGACGCGATGGTGAGACAGTTCTCGACCGTCGCACCGAAGAGCCCGCAGTCGTTTTCGAGCGCGAGGCGATACCCCGGTGCCGCCGCGACCAGCGCGCGCAGACGGGCAATCACTTCTTCCTCGACCGCCTTGTATGTCGCAGGTTCCGCGTAGTAGGAAAAGACCCGAATCCGTTTGGTGCCGAAAATATCCGCGAGCCGCAAGAGGTGCGCGAGCAGTTTTTTTTGCTCTTCGAGCGGTCTTTCGAGCGATGTCTTCCCGAGGGGGGAACCTATCGAAAAGACCGAAATGCCCGCGTCGGTCAGTTCCCGTGCGGCGCGGCGCGCCGCGTCCTCCGAGAAGTCTCCCACATTCACCCCGTCGATGCTGCGGAGCTCGGTCCGATAGATGCCGTTTTCAAGCAGGCATTTGATTTGGGTCGCGAGCGGCGCGCCCGCCTCATCGGAAAACGCGCATAATGTCACCGTACTCACTTCGCGTACCCCCATGCCCGCAGATGGTCGATGCTGATTTTCATTTGGTCGAACGGGTCACCGTAATCAGGCGCGTCGTCCTGCTCGACAAACGCGTACTCGGTCCCGTTCCGTTCGAGTGCGGGGAGAATCTCCCCCCAGTTGAGATTCCCCTCTCCGACGGGTGCGAACTTCTCGTCAAACCACTCGACCCGAAAATCTTTCAGATGGACGCACCGAATCCTGCCCTTGCACTTTTCGATGTATTCGAGCACGCTGACCCCGCCCCGCTGTAACCAATGGAGGTCAAGTGTGAAGTTGAGCTTTGGCAGGCTTTCGAGTAGGTAATCAAAGACCCGAACGCCGTCCACTTTTGCAAACTCAACATTGTGATTGTGATAGTAGAAGTGGCACCCCGCGTCTTCTATTCGCTCGGTGAGATCCCGCATCTCGGAGACGAACGCGTCGAGCGACGCGCGATCCGCCATCGCCTCCCGCGGCATCATGCCGAGCCCGATATGCGGGCACCCGATCGCAAGATGGTCGCGGATCACCCCGTCGAGGTCTTCGGTGAGACGCTGATAGGGAATGTGTGTCAGGGTCACCGGGAGGTGATACTTGGCTATCATCTCGGAGAGAAATGACGGGTCGAACGCCCCGCCGGGTGCGCCCGAATACTGCACACACCGATACCCGAGTTCCCGCGTGCGACGAAATGCCTCTTCGATTCCTTTTCTGTCGGTCAGGTAGTTCCTGACGCTGAATAACTGTGCGCCGATGAGCAAAGTGTTTTCCCCCTTTACGGTTTTCAAGTATCAATCGGAATTTTCATAGGATAGATATAAATTGTACTATCTTCATTGTAACAAAGAGCGCGGATATTTCTATATCAATTTTATCTGTTTTTCTTAAAAATATTGCATTTTCTGCAAAACCGTGATATCCTCGTCTCATGGACACAACTTATACAACCACCATTCGAGCAGGGGGAATGGTCTACAGCCACAATCTCACCCTGCACCTGCGCGCGTCCGACTACGCCAAGCACTTTCATAACGACTGCGAGTTCCTCTATTTCATCGACGGCGCGGGGGAGTATGTCGTCGAAGAACGGCGGTACAGTGTCACTTCGGGCGACCTCATACTGATTCCCCCCGGGAAGTATCATTTCCTCGATGCCCCCGACGGGCGGAGGTACGAGCGCTTCGTCCTCCACGCTGCGCCCGCGTTTTTCTCCGACCCCACCCTGCCCGCGCGGGTAGCGGATCTCTCCGCGTGTTTTCTTCTCTCGGACTATCCCCTGATTCGCGAGGCGCTCGACGGGCTGATTGCCGAGGAAAAACGCTACGCCCCCGCCGACTTCGCGCTCCTCGCGCGGAGTACCCTCGAGCACGTCATGCTCTCGCTCCTCTATACCTATGACGCACGGATTCCGAATGAGGGCGAAAACAGCCCGCTCGTCACGTCCGCCCTCGGGTATATCTCGGCGCACCTATCGGAAATCAAATGTGCCGGCGATGTGGCGCGCGGCATCTATGCCTCGGTCTCGACGCTGATGCACGGGTTCCAAAAACAGATGCAAATCCCGCTCATGCGGTATGTCCGCATCAAAAAAATCCTCGAAGCAGATCGCCTGCTGTCCGAGGGGGTGCGGGCGACCGAGGCGGCAGAGCACGCGGGATTCTCGGATTACACGGCGTTTTACCGCTTGTACCGCCGTCATTTCGGACGGGCGCCGCGAGAGAGCCGCGCTCGGCGGACGGGGATGGGAGAGGCATCCAAACGGGATTGAATCCCTCATTCGAGCATCCGAGCTGCTCGCCGCACCCGTTGTCAATTCGCATAAAGCCCGATGCATTCTCTTTTTCCTTTTTGTGCCGAATGTGAATTTCTCTCGGATTCGGAACGAAATGGACGGTTTGACCTTGATTTCAAACGCGGATTCTGTTATCATTAACAGCAAGATACGCTCCCGAAAGGATGGCTTCGGCATACATCATGGAACGAGTATTTAATTTTTCGGCAGGACCCTCCACCATCGCCCTCGAAGTGCTGGAAAAGGCACAGAGCGAACTTGTGAACTACGGCACGAGTGGTATGTCCGTCATGGAGATGTCTCACCGCTCCGCCGATTTTGAGGCGATTCGGGCAGGCGCAGAGAATGCACTCCGCAAATTGATGAGCATTCCGGATAACTATCGGGTGCTGTTCATGCACGGCGGTGCGACCGCGCAGTTTGCCGCAATTCCGCTCAACCTGATGACGAGAAACGGCAAGGCGGACTATGTTCTCTCGGGTCAGTTCTCCAAGAAAGCGAGCGTGGAAGCCGCGAAATACGGTGATGTGGCGATTGCCGCATCCTCTGCGGGCGCGAACTTCGCGTTCATCCCCGCGACCACGCGCGAGAGTTTCCGCCCCGACGCGGACTATGTCCATATCTGCTACAACAACACCATCTTCGGCACCCGCTACCCCTACATTCCCGACACGGGCGATATTCCGCTCGTTGCGGATATGTCTTCCTGCATCGCGTCCGAACCCGTCGATGTCTCCAAATTCGGCGTGATTTACGCGGGCGCACAGAAGAACTTCGGGATCGCCGGTCTCGGCATCGTCATCATCCGTGATGACCTCATCGGGCACGAGCGGGAGATTACCCCCGCCGTCATGAGTTACCGTCTCGCCGCCGAGAACAATTCCATGTATAACACGCCCCCCTGCTGGTCGATCTACATGACCAAACTGGTGGCGGAACATTTGCTTGAACAGGGCGGGCTCACCGCGGCGAAAGAGCGCAACGAAGCGAAGGCGAACCTGCTCTACGATTACCTCGACCATCAGAGTTTCTATCTCTCTCCCGTAGACGCTCCCTCCCGCTCCATCATGAATGTGGTCTTCCGCACCGAGGATACCGAGATGGATAAGGAGTTTGTCGCCGAAGCGGCACGCGCCGGCATGAAGGGTCTGAAAGGACATAAGGCGGTCGGCGGCATCCGTGCCTCCATCTACAACGCCATGCCCATCGAAGGCGTCGAGAAGCTCGTGGCGTTTATGAAACAATTTGCTCAACAGCACGAACCCAACGCTTAAAAAAATCAAAGAGACGGGAACGGTTTTGCGCGTTTCCGTCTTTTCTTTATGCTTTTTTTGTGGTATCATAGATTGACTGTGCGCCCTCGCGGCGCAGAAGAACCAAAGGAGACGACATGGATATTATCAAGACCCTCGCGCAGGAACTGAAACTCAAAGTCGAACAGGTCGAAAAGACCGTCGCCCTCATCGATGAGGGGAACACCATCCCGTTCATCGCCCGGTATCGGAAAGAGGTCACCGGCAGTCTCGACGATACGGTGCTCCGCACGCTCGACGACCGTCTTACCTATCTTCGCAATATGGACAAGCGGCGGCAGGAGATCTCCGATCTCATCGAAGCGCAGGAGAAACTCACCCCCGAAATCACCCTCGCACTGAATAACGCCACTACCCTCGTGGAACTCGAAGACATTTACCGTCCCTATCGTCCGAAGCGCACCACCCGTGCGTCCATCGCGCGGGACAAGGGGCTTGCTCCGCTCGCCGAGCTCATCATGGCGCAGGCGGACACCTATGACCCGTCGGTCGAAGACGCGGCGCTCTCCTTTGTGAACGAAGAAAAGGGTGTGAAAACCGCAGAAGAAGCCCTCGCGGGTGCCGCGGACATTCTCGCTGAAGATATCGCGAACGATGCCGAACACAGAAAGGCACTCCGCGCCATCCTCATGCGGGAGGCGTCACTCACCGCGAAACAGGCAAAAGAGGGAGAATCGGTCTATACCGATTATTACGATTTCTCCGAGCCCATCCCGCGCCTGAAAGGGCACCGTGTCCTCGCCATCAACCGCGGGGAAACGGAAGAATATCTGAAAGTCGCGGTCGAATACGACCCCGAGAAGGCGAAAGCCGCGCTCGGAGCGCGCGTGATTATCAATCCGAAGTCCCCGGTCACCGCGCGGCTGGTCGCCGTCGTCTCGGACGCCTATGACCGTCTGCTCTTCCCCTCGCTCGAACGCGAGATTCGCAACGATCTCTTCGACACCGCCTGTGAGGGCGCGCTCTCGGTCTTCACGGACAACCTGCGGCACCTGCTCATGGTCGCGCCTCTCAAAGGGAAAACCGTCCTCGGCTACGACCCCGGATTCCGTACCGGGTGCAAACTCGCGGTGGTGGATAAGACCGGAAAAGTGCTCGACACCGCGGTCATCTACCCGACCCTCCCCCGTCAAGATATCGAGCGGAGCCGCACGACCGTGCTCAATCTGGTGAAGAAGTATCAGGTCGATGTCATCGCCATCGGGAACGGCACCGCCTCCCGCGAAAGCGAAGCGTTCATCGCGGACACCCTCAAATATATCACCGACCGCGATGTGCGGTACACCATCGTCAGCGAGGCGGGTGCCTCGGTCTATTCGGCGTCCAAACTCGGGGCGGAGGAGTTCCCCGATTTCGATGTCACCGAGCGGAGCGCGGTCTCGATCGCGAGACGCTTGCAGGACCCGCTCGCGGAACTCGTGAAGATCGACCCGAAAGCCATCGGGGTCGGGCAGTATCAGCACGACATGAAACAGGCGCGCCTGAGTGATGCGCTCGGCGGGGTGGTCGAAGACTGCGTCAACAGCGTCGGCGTGGATATCAACACCGCCTCTTACTCCCTGCTCTCGTATATCGCGGGGATCAGCGGCACCGCCGCCAAGAATATCGTGGCGTACCGAGAGGAGAACGGCGAATTTCGCTCCCGCTCGCAGATTCTGAAAGTCCCGAAAATCGGGGCGAAGGCGTTTGAACAGTGCGCGGGCTTCCTCCGCATCCCCGACGGGAAAGAGATTCTCGACAACACGGGCGTGCACCCCGAATCCTACCCCATCGTCAAAGCCCTGCTCGCCAAATTCAAGTACACCGAAGAGGATGTGCGAGACGGGAACCTCACGCTCCTCCCCTATCAGGTCGAGAAAGTGGGGCTCGCACGGCTCGCGGACGAACTGGGATGCGGGGTCCCCACCCTCACCGACATTCTCGCCGAACTACAAAAGCCGGGCAGAGACATCCGTGACGAAGCCCCCGCTCCCTGCCTCAGAAAAGATGTCATGGACATCAAAGACCTCGTCCCCGATATGGTCGTCACCGGCACGGTGCGGAATGTCGTGGACTTCGGCGCTTTTGTGGATATCGGCGTTCACCATGACGGACTGCTCCATATCTCGGAGATGTGCGACCGCTTCATCAAACACCCGTCCGAGGTCCTCTCGGTCGGCGATGTCATCGAATGCCGCATCAAGAGCGTGGATATTCAGAAGAACCGCATCGGTCTGACCCGTAAGGGAATGACGACCAAGAAGTAATCTTGTCCGCCCGCGGGCGGAGACTTCCCGCAGACAAATCACTTGATTCCCCTCTTCCGACAGGATAATTCTAATTTATTTGAATTATTTTCTGCATAGAAGAGGGGTTTATTCATATATATACGGATTTTTTGTTCATCTTACACAAAAATACGAGAGAAAGTTTGTCCCCCGCAGAGGTTCCCTTTTGCGCCTCTTTTTTGGTATAATAGACGCAGAAAATGTTTTTGGAGGAAAAAACTATGGCAGGTTTGTCTCTCAGACATATCTATAAGAAATACCCCGGCGGCGTCACCGCCGTCTCCGACTTCTGTCTGGATATCAAGGACAAGGAGTTCATCATCTTCGTCGGTCCTTCCGGCTGCGGGAAGTCCACCACCCTGCGTATGATCGCGGGTCTCGAAGAGATCACCGAAGGGGAGCTCTATATCGGCGACCGTCTCGTCAACGATATCGCGCCGAAAGACCGCGACATCGCGATGGTGTTCCAGAACTACGCGCTGTACCCGCACATGTCGGTGTACGACAACATGGCGTTCGGTCTGAAACTGCGGAAAGTCCCGAAGGACGAAATCAAACGCCGTGTCGAAGAAGCGGCACGTATCCTCGACATCAGCCACCTGCTCGAAAGAAAGCCGAAGGCACTTTCCGGCGGTCAGAAACAGCGTGTCGCACTCGGTCGTGCCATCGTGCGTAACCCGCAGGTCTTCCTGCTTGACGAGCCGCTGTCCAACTTGGACGCGAAACTCCGTGCGAGTATGAGAACCGAGCTGACCAAACTTCATAAGAGCGTCGGTACCACCTTCGTCTATGTTACCCATGACCAGGTCGAGGCAATGACCATGGCGACCCGTATCGTGGTTATGAAAGACGGTGTCATTCAGCAGGTGGATACGCCTCAGAACCTGTATGACCTCCCGGTCAACAAGTTTGTCGCAGGCTTCATCGGGACCCCGCAGATGAACTTCATCGATGCGGAACTCACCAAGAAGGGCGATGATCTCTATCTGAACTTCGGTGCCACTTCTCTGAAACTTCCTCAGGAAAAAGCGAACAACCCCGCACTCAAAGAATACATCGGGCAGACCGTCATCATGGGCATTCGTCCCGAGTCCATCTCGGACGAGGCAGAAGCGGTCGAGAAGAACCCCGACAGCATCATCTCCTGCAGCGTGGAAGTCACCGAGCTCATGGGTGCGGAAATCTACCTCTACCTCTCCTTTGAGGGTCGTGAGGATGTGATTGAAGAGGGCAAGAATGTGATTGCCCGTGTCTCGGCTCGTTCGCAGTCCCGCGCGGGCGATGAGATTAAGGTCGCGGTCGACATGACCCGTGTCCATATCTTCGACAAAGACACCGAGAAGTGCATCTGCCACTAATCAGAAAACAAGAATACCGGAGCTTCGGCTCCGGTATTTTCATTTTTTGAATAGGGCGACGCGCGTCTTCGTCCGCACCCGAAAGCGCGACTTCGCCCGCGCCAAACAAAGCATTCTCGCGGAGTCAGTCTTCAAACGGCAGGATCTCCCCGCCGCCGATGACGGTGTCTCCGAGATAGAAAACGGCGGACTGTCCCGGGGTGACCGCACGCTGCGGCTCGTCAAAGAGGAGCCTGACAGTCTCGGCTCCGTCCCGTGTCACGGTGACTTCCTGTTCTCTCTGACGGTAGCGGGTCTTCGCCCGACAGCGGAAGGTGTCGGCGGGCATCTCCCCGAGCGTCCAAGTGAGACTCCCGACCCGCGCGTCGCGGCGAAAAAGTGCCTCGGCGGGACCGAGTGTCACGGTGTTGTCTCGGGCGGAAATCTTCACGACATACAGGGGCTCTCCGCCCGCGATGCCCAGTCCGCGACGCTGTCCGAGGGTGTAGTGGATGATGCCGCGGTGCCGCCCGATGACCCGCCCCGCAAGGTCGAGGAAGTCTCCCGCGGGCGGCTCGATGCCCGTCCATTCCCCGATGATGCGGGCATAGTCCCCATCCGAGACAAAACAGATGTCCTGACTGTCCGAGCGGCTCGCGTTCCGAAATCCCCGCTTGGCGGCGATTTCCCGTACCTCGGTCTTGCGGTACTCCCCGAGCGGGAGCAGAAGACGCGCAAGCGGTTTTTGGGTCAACTGATAGAGGACATAACTTTGGTCTTTGGTCTCATCGAGTGCTTTTTTGATGAAATAGCCGTCCACGGTTTTTTCGACCCGCGCATAATGCCCGGTCGCTATCTTCTCGCACCCGAGTTTGTCCGCCTCCTCGAACAGCCGACCGAACTTCATCAGACGGTTGCAGTCGATGCAGGGGTTCGGGGTCTTCCCCGCGAGGTACTGCCCGACGAACCTGCCGATGACCTCTTCGCGGAACTCCGCGCGATAGTCGAGAACATGGAACGGCATCCCCAGTTTCTCGCACACGAGACGGGCGTCTATCGTATCGGCCTCGGACGCCTCCGCGGGGAGCAGCATCATACAGCCGACCCCCGTGTAGCCGCTGTCAAGCGCGAGACAGGCGGTGACCGACGAGTCCACCCCGCCGCTCATGGCAACAAGGACGCTTTCGCCCGCCGTGTCTATGATTCTCGTTTGCTCCATTTTGCATCTCCTTTTCGAGAGT